>NZ_JBFSVK010000043.1:0-32507 GCF_041467855.1 Vibrio sp. 10N.247.311.51
TCCCCACGTATAACACCCTATAACACAGATTGTTCATATCAATAGTCCCTTTACACCCATACAATAACTAGAGCCCAGAAGAACAGGATTGCTGGATCTGGAATTTTGTTGCCGGCGCGTTCAATGAAGTTTAGAAAGCGGTCCATACCACTGATCTTCTCAGTCGATGGTGCTTTTTTTACGGCTTGGTTACTCATTGTAACTCCATATGTGATGTTGTTTTGTTTAGGCCTAATATAAGTTTTGACCACGGCCTATTGGTACAGCACATATTCTATTAAAGTCGTTGTTAAAAAGCACAAGATTCCACCTAATTTTCCATAAATGGAGACATATTTTGCAAAAATACCATACAACCACAACAATATAAAAACACAAAAAACACCATTCTATATACAGAGTTTTAACTAGCACGCAAACAATGTCCGAGAAGTGAAAATTATCAGTAAAAGGAGTGGCATGAGCCTTGGCATGCAGTAAACGTTTGCTTGAGGGTCAATCAAACTCACTGTATTTGGAGAGCATAGTTTCGAGGTAAATGCTTTGCGCGTGGTTCATACGATCTTGCCATGCAATTGTGACAGCAATGCTTTTTAACGCGCTAGACAGAGCACCGTTTGCATCAGTCACTTCACAGGTCATGGCATAGGCAGAACCCGACAAACCGGATAAAGGATCTGAACTTGCTATATTGAGACAATGACTCGCCTGATTTAGTTCCGAAAAAGGAATTAAACTTACCGCCCCACTCACATTAGACGCCCGAGTTCGATAATACTCCATCTGCCTTTCAGCAAAATGCAGCGCCTCTACACTATGGAGCGCGAAGTCAGATTTTTGTTCAGCGTAGATCTGCAATTTAACCAGCCCTAGTGAGGCAACACCAATCAACAGAAAAGAGATAAGAACCTCTATCAAGCTAAAACCTGAGTTCTTAGAAATCATTCCATGATCCTCGCTTCCACTGATAAGTTGAAGGCGGATCAATCGGATTAGAATCCGCACGAAAATCTAAGTCCATGTCACCAACAATGGTCGTCACACCTGCAGGTGAATCAAAAATAAGGCCACCAGAAGGCAAACCAGATGCAAACTGAATCCCGACACTTTTTTTAATGACGCTAGCCTCATCAATATCTTTGATAAAAGGTGCAAAAACGTTATTAGCAGCAAGCGAATTCCAGAAACCATCGACTCGATTTTTCACGTGGCTCTTTTGATAATCGACCAAATGGTAAATCACTCCGTTGTAAGCCATGGCTCCATTCAGTGCCAGCACACCATCTTGCACAACCAAAAGCTGAGATGGGTTGATTGTCGCCGCAACCGCAGCGTTGATATGGCAGTTGCCTTCAATCCACAGTCCCTTGGTTTGCCCTGCAGTAAAGTGGTCCATGATCTCAGTTCCGCACTCAGTCGCATTCAATAGCTGAACATGCTTAAACAAATCCGTATCTTGTGATAAATCGACAATATTTTGCTCGGTTTTAGCGACACCAAAAAAGGTGTAAAAGGGATTCATATTGGGATCAGGATTAAAGTCTTTTTGGAAAGGCGGTGGATTAGTGCCTTGATAATAATCGGGGGCATAAATCGAATGAGTAGTACCGGAAGTACCTTTCGGGATCTCCGTTTTATAGTCGCTATGGCATATACCATCGAAGCCAGAAAATGGACCATCAACACTCGGATCCAACACCTCTAACCCCAATGTCTGCCCTGAATTACTATGTGTTGTGTCATATTGATACGTGAACAGATCAGCAAAAGAGACGCTGACACACTCGTATTCATTGCCGCTGATTGGGTCTTCTTTTGCTGTCGGTTTCAAGCTTAAGGTACCAATAAGCTCAATAGGCCCCGTCGACTGAATCGCCCCACTGCCGAACTGAGATCTTTCTCTTATTGTCTTAAAAAGTGACTGTGCGTTTGAGGATGACGCTACGATGTAAGCGCTAGAAATCGCACTATCAGAGATGTCGATCTGCGGTTTATTTTCGTAAGGAGAACACCAATCAGAAAAATCTGCAGGACGAGCACTCGCGTCTTTGATATCAGCAATTGTCTTGTCTAATTCAAGTAAGTAGGAGTAGGTACACTCTAAGCCCCCTTCCGAGCGCCAATGTTCTTTGCGCGCTAGGACCTCATTTTGCGCCCGCTTGATTTGATAGAACGTGACCTTAAATGACCCAAGAGAAACGATCAGTACACCAATCAAGAGAATACTGACTAACATCAGCGTTATCGCTCCTTGTTGCTTATCACTCGTCATTGCCAGTTCCTTTGCACAACGGATGTCATCACTTTTTGGCTCAAATCCGCATTCACTAACGACGCCTCAAGCGTCATGTTGATCCTTTGAGAACTCGCCTGACTGCTCGATATGTCTTCCACAGAAACAGAGAACGCATCTATCTGAATTTGTCGTTCGAAGAACAAACTTTGACACATCATCGTCACATCACCGCTTGCATTGCTAAATGGCTTTTCATCGATAGCCAAAAGATCGGTCGATTCTCCAAGGCAGTAGTTGAGCTTATTATCTTTGAACTGATAAACAATATTTCGATAAGCAAATGAGGTACTATTTTGCAGATAAACAAAACCAAGATAAGCTTCATCAGCACTGACTTGCTGAGCATAAATCGTATTTGGTGCACCTGATAACTTTACCGACTGTCCGGCATTGGCGTTATATCCGGCACGCAAAATCTCTTCTTTCATCATTTGTGCAGTGGAGAACAAGTTTTGTGAAAGGAGCACCTCCAGGCTTTTCTCTGAGCTTAGACGTTGGTTAGTGATGAACACACTACCAATCGTCCCTATAACAATCACGCCGATAGCAGAGGCCACCATCATTTCTACCAAGGTACTACCTTGAGCAAGCTTAGTTGCAAATCTCATAACCATAGTGACCAATGCTGTTGCGCCCATCGCTATTAGGGTCGCTGCTGCAAATCCGAATACGCCCTGTTGTATTTGATGCCTTAATAGAAAGTTCTTCAGACGGGGTACTCACTGAAGCTATGGTGACGTTACCATTAATAAAACGACCTCTTACTCCATCAATAGAGATTGAGTTCTGATTTAAAAAGCTGAACGAGACTGTGATATCTTGATAGGCTGAACCATCAAGATGCATCACCACATTACCTGGCACATAAGAAGCGGTAGTGCTGAGAACCAAATCCCACTCACCTTCTGTATCCTCAATCGCACCTAACGTATTCGAAACCAAAAATAGAAGGTGTAGTTCTTGATTTCGGGCAATGGCTTCGGATCGCGCAGTAACCAAGAAACCATGAACCTCAGGGGCGAGTCTTTGAATTTTGGAGGACGCTAACAGAGAGCTAAAACTCGGGGCAGCAGCAACCAGCAGTACTGAAAGTACCACAACCGTAATCAGCAGCTCTAGAAGCGTAAACCCGCGAGTCATTTCCCAAGTTCCTATGTAACTCAATGCGTAACTGCATTTAATCTTGCACCGATGCTACCACCGGAGAAAAATAGACAGAGTTATGAAAGGAAACTACTCGCGATGATTCGAAGAAATATATGCAACAACAACAACTTAAGCATTAGAGGAATGACATTGATCGAATTATTGCTCGCTGTCGTCGTCTTAGGGATACTTGGCGCCATTGCGTACCCGAGTTATACCAGCCATGTTACCAAGGCGCATCGAGTTACAGCGATGGCCGACTTAACCAAGATACAACTGGAGATAGAAACCCTATACACAGGGAACTATGCATCGGCAGCGGAGAATATTATTTCAGGAGGGACATGCTTGTTTTGCGATACCGATACTAGCCGGTACACGCTAGCGATCTCTGCGAGTAGCACCACCTATTCGATTCAGGCTGAACCACTTTCACCACAAACAAACGATGAGTGCTTAGATTCAACGACCGATATCTTGGAATTACACCACTCAGGGGTTTCAGAACCAGAAGCGTGTTGGAAGTAGCAAGAGCAACCGCCAAAGGGCTCTAGAATTTATCTGAGAAACCTCGTTCTCTTTCTTCTCGAGATTTTCCCCCTGATCTACAGATACAAAAAAGCCTGCTACATGAGCAGGCTTTTCTATTTTTATCAAGAACCTAATTACTTAGTTAGGTCATCGAAGAAGTTTTTAACGCCGCTGAAGAAACCTTCAGACTTAGGCTTGTGCTTGCTTGCCGCTTCGCCACAACATGTTTCTTCGAATTCACGCAGTAGTTCTTTTTGGCGAGAGCTTAGCTTAACTGGAGTCTCAACCACTAGCTTAACGATTAGGTCACCCACACCGCCGCCACGAACGCCCTTCACGCCTTTACCACGCATACGGAACATACGGCCCGTTTGTGTTTCTTCTGGCACTTTAAGGTTTACACGACCATCCAGTGTTGGAACTTCAACTTCACCGCCTAAAGCAGCCATAGAGAAGCTTACTGGAACTTCACAGTAAAGGTTATTGCCGTCACGCTCAAAGATGTTGTGCTCTTTTACGTGTACTTGTACGTACAGGTCGCCAGCTGGAGCACCTTGCTCTCCCGCTTCGCCTTCGCCTGATAGACGAATACGATCGCCAGTATCAACACCTGCAGGGATCTTAACGTTAAGTGTTTTCGTCTTCTGTTTGCGACCTTGACCATGACATGAGTTACATGGGTCTTTGATGATCTTGCCTTTACCATTACAAGTAGGACAAGTCTGTTGAACCGCAAAGAAACCTTGGCGCATTTGTACTTGGCCGTGGCCATGACAAGTGCCACACGTTTGTGCAGAAGAACCCGCTTTCGCGCCGCTGCCGTCACAAGTATCACACTCTACAAGTGTTGGTACTTCAATTTCTTTAGAAACACCACGAACCGCTTCTTCTAGAGAAAGTTCCATGTTGTAACGTAGATCTGAACCGCGTTGTGCACGCTGTTGACCGCCACCACGACGACCGCCGCCGAAGATGTCACCAAATACGTCACCGAAGATATCGCCGAAGTCACCTTGGCCACCGCCGCCGAAACCACCGCCGCCGCCCATGCCACCTTGTTCAAAGGCTGCGTGACCGTATTGGTCGTAAGCTGCTTTCTTTTGAGAATCGGTTAGGATCTCGTACGCTACTTTTACTTCTTTAAACTTATCTGCTGCGGTCTCATCACCCTGGTTACGGTCCGGGTGGAATTTCATCGCTAAGCGTTTGTACGCTTTTTTAATATCGCGCTCTGATGCATCGCGGCTTACGCCTAATACTTCGTAAAAATCACGTTTTGACATGTTCTAGGTCACCAAAATAATTGCTACTACCGAATGATCACTTCAGTAGTCTGTGTATCAATCTAGATAAAAGTTCTGCCGGCTGAAATGCCGAATAAAGCTATTATCTAGATCGACAAGTCTAAATACAAATTTACGGGCGTGAGAGTTACCTCTGACGCCCGCAATAATAAGTCTTTGAGACAAATTTCTAAGCAGATAGCTTGAGTCCTAAGTGGAAGCGCGGAGCCTACGTTAGTAGGTGGGCACTTCCGATAACGAAATCAGGCTACTCTGCGACGAAATTATTTTTTGTCTTCTTTAACTTCTTCAAACTCAGCATCAACAACGTCGTCATCTTGCTTAGGCTGTTCACCAGCGTCAGCACCAGCTTGTTCAGCTTGAGCTTTCTGTTGAGCGATTTCCATTAGCTTTTGAGCTGCTTGCATAAGTTCTTGAACTTTAGCGTCGATAGCTTCTTTGTCGTCACCAGACTTAACTGATTCTAGCGCTTCGATAGCTGCTTCGATTTTAGCTTTCTCGTCTGCAGGTAGAGCTTCACCAGCTTCTTCTACTTGCTTCTTAGTGCCGTGAATCATTTGGTCAGCTTGGTTACGTGCAGTTACTAGCTCTTCGAACTTTTTGTCCGCTTCTTTGTTAGCTTCTGCTTCTTGTACCATTGCTTCGATCTCTTCCTCAGACAGACCGCCTGATGCTTGGATAGTGATCTTCTGCTCTTTACCTGTTGCTTTATCTTTAGCAGATACGTTCAGGATACCATCAGCATCTAGGTCGAATGTTACTTCGATTTGTGGCATGCCACGTGGTGCTGGTTGGATACCTTCTAGGTTGAACTGACCAAGAGACTTGTTGTAAGTCGCTTGCTTACGCTCACCTTGAAGAACGTGGATAGTTACTGCGTTTTGGTTGTCTTCAGCTGTAGAGAACACTTGATCCGCTTTAGTAGGGATAGTTGTGTTTTTCTCGATAAGCTTAGTCATCACGCCGCCCATCGTTTCGATACCGAAAGATAGAGGAGTAACGTCTAGTAGTAGAACGTCTTTAACGTCACCAGCTAGTACACCACCTTGAACAGCAGCACCCATTGCAACAGCTTCGTCAGGGTTCACGTCTTTACGTGGCTCTTTACCGAAGAATTCAGTTACTTTAGCTTGAACCATAGGCATACGAGTTTGACCACCAACTAGGATAACGTCAGTGATTTCGCCTACAGATAGGTCAGCATCTGCTAGAGCAACTTTTAGTGGCTCAAGAGAACGTTGAACTAGGTCTTCAACTAGAGACTCAAGCTTCGCACGAGTCACTTTGATGTTCATGTGCTTAGGACCAGTCGCATCAGCAGTAACGTAAGGTAGGTTTACGTCAGTTTGAGTAGTAGAAGAAAGCTCGATTTTCGCTTTTTCTGCTGCTTCTTTAACACGCTGCATTGCTAGTGGATCAGCTTTAAGGTCGATACCTTGCTCTTTCTTGAACTCATCTACTAGGTAGTTGATCATGCGGTTATCGAAATCTTCACCACCAAGGTGAGTGTCACCGTTAGTTGAAAGAACTTCGAAAGTCTTCTCGCCTTCTACTTCATCGATTTCGATGATAGAGATATCGAATGTACCACCACCAAGGTCGTATACAGCGATAGTGCGATCACCACCTTGCTTGTCTAGGCCGTAAGCTAGAGCAGCAGCAGTTGGTTCGTTGATGATACGTTTAACATCTAGACCAGCGATACGGCCAGCATCTTTCGTTGCTTGACGTTGAGCATCGTTGAAGTAAGCAGGAACAGTAACAACTGCGCCAGTTACTTCTTCGCCTAGGAAGTCTTCAGCTGTTTTCTTCATTTTCTTAAGAACTTCAGCAGATACTTGAGGAGCAGCCATTTTTTGGCCTTGCGCTTCAACCCATGCATCACCGTTATCAGCTTTAACAATGTTAAAAGGCATGATTTCGATATCGCGTTGAACTTCTTCATCTTCAAAACGACGACCAATTAGACGCTTAATTGCGTATAGCGTGTTTTGAGGGTTAGTAACTGCTTGACGTTTCGCAGGTTGACCAACTAGCGTCTCGCCGTCAGTGTATGCGATTACCGATGCTGTTGTGCGTTCGCCTTCAGCATTTTCTAGTACGCGTGGTTTGTCGCCGTCTAAAACAGCAACACAAGAGTTAGTAGTACCTAAATCAATACCAATGATTCGACCCATCAGGCTATCTCCGAAATATAATCTATATTAGTTTTTTGCTATACCCACATATGTGGGGGGCGGTAATCAGGGATTCAACCCTAATACACAAAATTTAAGTGCAAATGTAATTTGCTTTCGTATGCACCATAGATAAGGGCTGCAAACTGGTTTTCAAGGGAATAAGTAAAAAAAATCTATTTTTTCCCGTATCTTTTTACATAAAGGTAAAAAGTGACCGATCCCTTGCCAATTAAGGCTCCAATGTTGATAAACTCTCGCATTTGTCGCCACATTGAAACCTCAACCCTATTCCAGATGCCATAAAAAAAGACCTTCATGTAGAAGGTCTTTTTCAAATAGATATTAATCAGTTAAATATTATTCAAATGATTACTGATTCAGCCATATTATTGGTTGAGCACTAACTGGTAGAAGCTCGCTTGAGTGTAATCACCCGCTTCCATACCACGCCATTCACAGGCTGAGCTCGACTTCTTAGTGTTGCATTGATTGTATGCGCCCGCCTTGAAGTACATCCAGTCCTGTCCATAACCAAGGTCGATATCATGCCCCTGATATTTACCCTTAGCCAAATCAACATCATACGTCTTCACAATAGCATCGGCTGAGTTTGGATTCTTAGTAAATGTTAAGTGCATGATGTTGTCTTTGATGTTCACATCATATGAGAACACTTCACCTAGCTTGATACCATCAGCAGGATCCGAGCTGCCTTTTTTCAGATTGTATTGACCAAATACATCATGGCGAATGTCTTTACGAAGTTTCTTTCCGTTTTCATCCTTCGCGTTTTTCATCTCTGTCGGCGGATTGAGTTCATAGTTCCACGTTAACGAACCATGCTCATGCTCCGGCAGTTTACGGTAAACAATTTTCAGAGGCTCATTGTCTGAACCATGAATTTGGCCAATCACTACCGAGAATGCGCCTGTTTTTTTGTAGCTTCCGCTGGTACTCACCTGATCAACAGAAAGTGTTGCCGTCATTTGGCCACCGATAGAACCAAACTCTTCTGCATTCTTATGGCTTGAAATCGCGAAGTTGTTGCTCGGCGCCGAGTAGCTGTCTGCCAGCATCGCTCTTAGTTCACTGCGTGTGTTTTTACTGTTTGGTGTCGTTGGTGCTGTATTCGGAGCCACAAATACCATCGCGCCAGATTCTGCATCAGTGTAGAACCATTTAGGATGAACGTAAGGCGTGTCTACATTCGACAATTCTTGCTTACCGATCTCCAATGTTTTGCCTTTTCTAGAGCCTTCTGTTGTTAGCTCCGGTAGGTTAATTTTCCATTTAGATAAATCGAAGTTTTGTGCTGGCGCTTTTGCTGGATCAAGATTGAACTGCTGACCAATATCGTGATTAGAAGCAAGAGCGGGAGCTGCTAAGAGGCTAGCAGTCAGTAGGCTAAGGTAAGACAACTTCATTATTTGGTTTCCTTTATGTCGTCATAATGTAGGTTGCTAGAACAATAAAATAATATTGTATTATTATATGTGATCTATATTAAATATTGAAAACTGATGACCCATTCAGCGCGAGTAAAAAGAAAAAATGAGACTTCGCACCAACACTGCCCCTTTTTGACCTAGCAGCAGATAGCCGAAAACACCGATCAGCAGAAATAAAAAAGCCCCGCTCTAGTTGAGCGGGGCTTCTAATTATCAAGTCTTAATTAAGGATTAAGCTTCTGCTTTTTGCAGCTCAGCTTCTTCGTTAGCTTCAACGCCAATTTCGTTTTCAGATTTAGCAACGATAGTGTTTACCGCTGTATCACCGACTACGTTTGAAGAAGTACAGAACATGTCACAGATACGGTCAACAGCAGCAACAATCGCTAGACCTTCTGGTGGTAAACCTAGTTGGTGTAATAGAACACCGACCATCACAACACCGCCACCAGGAACACCACCAGCACCGATAGACAGTAGCAGGATAGTTAGACCAAGAGTGAAGATATCAGCAGTGTTGATTGGCTGACCAAACGCGTTTGCTACGAACATAGTTGCGAGTGCGATGTAGATAGATACACCAGACATGTTCATTGTTGCACCCAGTGGTACACCGAAACCTGCTACTGACTTAGATACGTTTAGTTTGTCAGTAAGAGTACGCATTGTTACTGGGATTGTTGCATTCGAACTTGCTGTAGATAGTGAGAATAGAACTTGCTCACGCGTTGCACGTAGGAACTGCTTTGGAGAAATACCCGTGAATGAACCAACCATCATTGGGTAGAAGAAGAAAATCCAGAACACTAGCATTGCAACCACAAGCGCCACATAGCCAGCAACTGACATTAGCGTGTCTGCATCCAGTGTTGCGCCCAGTTGAATCATCAGAGCAAATACACCGTATGGCGCCAAGCTCATTACTAGGCCGATAAGCTTCATCATGATTTCGTTAGCCATCTTGAATGTCTTGATAGCTGGGCCACCACGAGAATCAAGTGCTTGAATAGCAAGACCTGTCAAAATTGCCATGAAGATGATTTGTAGCATGTCGCCGCTTGCAAACGCTTCTACAGGGTTGCTAGGAACGATGTTAACAACAAGAGAGAAGATGTCTGGTGTTTCAGTTGTTGTAAGCGCAATTGTCTCAGAAACCGTACCCGCTAGGTTCGCACCTGCACCTGGTTGGAAAATAAGACCAATCGTTAGCGCTGCTGAAATCGCGATGATAGTGTTAATAATGTAAAGACCAAAGGTTTTACCACCAAGACGACCAAATGAACGAATATCTTTTAGCTCAACAATACCGCAAACAATAGATACGTATACAAGAGGAACTACAAGCAATTTGATAAGTGATACGAACATACCACCAGCACCTTCGGCAGCGCCAAGTAGATACGTATCAAAAATAGCAATACCGCTGAATAGGTACTGAATAGCAGTACCAATAAGTAGACCAGCGAACAAGCCTACAAAAATTTTACTTGAGAGCGATTTATCCATCGTTCTTCTCCAGTTTGTTGTGTTTAAAATTTGTACTTTTATAGTTATATATGCGACCAAAGTCGCTATATGGCAGTGGATTTTACATACAAAGATAACAATTAAAAGTATTTATTTACAAAAACATCACAAATGTGACATCAAAACATTTACTCAATCACAACAAGTTTCATAACACAAAACTCTAAATCGCTGATCTGAATGAAATAAAAAGAACGACATTCTTAATGCGGTTTTGATGCTTATTTACGTGGACTCTCAAGTTATAGGCACAAAAAAAGAGAGGCCTATGCCTCTCTTTTTATTTTACGCAAACCAGTGATTTATTTTGTCGCTGCGACCAACTCAGTCAATGCGCCAGTCAATCACTTGGCAACGTAATTCGTCATTACTTAGCAACCATAACCATCGCTGGGCGAACCACACGACCGTTTAGTTCGTAGCCTTTTTGCATCACAAACATAACTGTGTTTGATTCGTGATCTGGGCTTTCTTGAATAGACATTGCTTGGTGGAATTCAGGGTTGAACGCTTCACCTTCAGGGTTGATCTCTTTAAGACCAAACTTAGCAACTGTGTCTACGAACGTTTTATGCGTTAGCTCAACACCTTCATACAGTGGCTTAACCACTTCGTTTTCAGCGTCTGCCGCTTGCATTGCACGCTCTAGGTTGTCGATTACAGGAAGCAGACCTTCAGCAAACTTGTTCAAAGCGAATTTACGCGCTTTATCAATTTCTTGTTCGCTACGGCGACGCATGTTTTCAACTTCAGCTTTCGCGCGAAGAACAGAATCTTGCTGCTCTTTCACTTTAGATTCGCTAGAAAGCAGTGCAGCTTCCAGTTGAGCGATTTTTGCTTCCTGCTCATCAGCAGCGTCTTCATTCAGTTCAGCTTCTTCAACTTTCTCAGCTTCAGCGATGATCTGATCTAGCTCTGCTTCGGTTACTTTGTTTTCTTCGTTGCTCATGATATCTCCAGAATTCGTTTTCAATGCAAGTGACAGGCGTGTTTGCGCCCCAAATTGATATAAAACACTCGCATAGACGTTCAACTTGCCTTTATTATGGGGATGAAGAATTTTGATTCAAGCCTAATTCGTTTGGAAACGTTATGAAAAAGCCATTTGAAGTCATCGCCATTATCGGTAAACCTCGAGATCAGCAAGCAATTCAGACTCATAGAGAGCTCTATCAGTGGTTAAGTGCTGAGGGTTATCAAGTGTTTGTTGATGACAGACTCGCCACTATTTTAGACGACATCCCAAAAGAACATTTTTCTAGCCTGATTGAGTTAGGTAAACGCGCCGATCTCGCCATTGTGGTCGGTGGTGACGGAAATATGCTCGGTGCCGCTAGAATCCTGTCACGTTTCGACATTTCAGTAATTGGTGTTAACCGAGGCAACCTTGGTTTCCTAACCGATCTCAACCCTGAAAACTTCCAGAGTGCACTGACTGATGTACTCAAAGGCGAGTTCATGGAAGAAGAGCGCTTCTTACTTGAAACGGAAATTCATCGTCACGGCCAGATAAAAAGCCACAATGCAGCCCTTAATGAGGCTGTACTGCACCCCGGACAAGTTGCTCACATGATCGAGTTTGAAGTGTACATCGATGACAGCTTCGCCTTCTCACAGCGCTCTGATGGCTTAATCGTCTCAACACCGACAGGTTCTACCGCCTACTCGCTTTCTGGCGGCGGCCCTATCCTGTCATCAAGCCTAAATGCTATTTCACTCGTGCCAATGTTCCCGCACACTCTTTCAAGCCGCCCACTTGTGGTGGATGGCAAGCGTCGTATCAAGCTGATCGTATCGCCTGATAACCGTGGTACTCAGGAAGTGAGCTGCGATGGTCAAATCTCACTGCCTGTTTCTCCTGGAGATGAGATCCACATTTACCAAAGTCCAAATGTGCTCAAGCTTATCCACCCTAAAGACTACAACTACTACCATGTTCTACGTAACAAACTAGGCTGGTCGAGTAAGCTGTTCTAAGTGAAAATCGAACTATTTTAAAAGGCTGACAACATTCGTCAGCCTTTTTTATTGCCGATTCAAAGCCCACCGTCTCTATCTTTACGCCAATCCACCACATCGTCATTCCCAAGAGGGAGGGACGACTGCGTTGGGAATCTATAGCGGTTTCAGTGATCTACAGACAAGCTCAATTCTGAGAGCTGTCGCAAAAAATTTTCACCTGTCGGCTTTACTGTATAAAGAAACAGTATATACTGAGCTTATATACAGTATTGTTCAGTTATACAGGTAAATAAAAATGCTGGCTCATTTAAGTGTTAATAATTTCGCTATTGTTAAGTCTTTACAGCTAGAACTCTCTAAAGGCATGACAACAATCACCGGGGAAACTGGTGCGGGTAAATCTATCGCTATCGATGCTTTAGGCTTGTGCCTTGGGGGAAGATCCGATGCAGGAATGGTTCGACAAGGTGAAGAAAAAACCGAAGTCAGTGCCGCTTTTTTACTTGAGAACAATCTGCATGCAACCCGCTGGTTAGAAGACAACGAATTGCTCGATGGCAGTGAGTGCATCCTGCGCAGAACCATCTCAAAAGAAGGTCGCTCTCGTGCATTCATCAACGGTAGCCCTGTCCCTCTTTCGCAATTGAAATCACTTGGACAACTGCTGATCAACATCCATGGTCAACACGCGCATCACCAATTGATGAAAAGCGATTACCAAATGGCCATGCTTGATCAATACGCAGGCCACTTGAACCTATTGAAATCGACACGTAATGCTTACCAAGCGTGGCGACAAGCAGATAACCACTTAAAAGAGTTACGTGAAAATAGCCAGCAAAACCAAGCTCAAAAACAACTTATTGAATACCAAATCAAAGAGTTAAATGAGCTGTCTATTGGGGAGGAAGAATATGAAGACCTCGAACAAGAGCATAAGCGCCTCTCCAATAGCGGAGAACTGGCCACAACCTGTCAGCAAGCTATCGAGCTTATTTATGAGGGCGAAGAAGTTAATGCGCTTGGTATTCTGCAATCGGCCAATAACTCCTTAATTCAGTTAGCTGAGCTAGATGAAAGATTGGCCGAGTTACCGAACTTGCTTTCTGAAGCCATTATTCAGATCGAAGAGACCAACAACGAGTTAAGAACATACCTAGACAGCATTGATGTTGATCCCGGTCGTATGGCTTACGTTGAGGAGCGCTTCTCTAAAGTGATGTCGATGTCTCGTAAACACCACGTGTTACCTGAAGAGCTGTATAAGCACCATCAATACTTACTACAACAAGTTGAAGCGCTTGATTGCTCTGATGAAAAATTGGAAGAACTGGCAAACGAGGTAGAAAACCAATACCAATCGTTCGTTGCTAAATCCGAGAAGCTTCATAAATCTCGAACTCGTTACGCAAAAGAGCTCAACAAGCTGATCACGCAAAGCATGCACGAACTGAGCATGGAAAAAGCGCAGTTTGCCATTGAAGTGAACAACACCAACACACACCCTTCTCCATTGGGTATGGATAACGTGACCTTCATTGTATCGACCAACCCAGGCCAACCAATGCAGCCGATTGCGAAAGTGGCCTCTGGTGGTGAGTTATCACGAATCTCGCTGGCGATTCAGGTGATCACAGCGCAAAAAGTGGACACACCAAGCCTGATTTTCGATGAAGTCGATGTAGGTATCAGTGGACCAACCGCTGCGGTTGTCGGAAAAATGCTACGTAAGCTGGGTGAATCTACGCAGGTGATGTGTGTGACACACTTACCTCAAGTTGCCGGTTGCGGTCACCAGCAGCTGTTTGTAGCGAAGAACACGAAATCAGGTAAAACCGAGACTCAAATGCACACGCTTGATGAGCAACAACGCGTTTCAGAGCTTGCTCGACTGCTTGGTGGCAGCCAGATTACCGAATCGACGCTTGCCAACGCAAAAGAGTTATTAATCGCAGCTTAGGTTACATATTCAGCAACTTTCTGATAATTTACCGAAAAATCTTGGCAATTTTGCAACTTAATTCAAAATTGCCAGTCATAACAAGCTCAAAGCGCAAGGAGCTTTTTACTTCTTGCTGGAGCTTGTTTATTATCAGGCAGTATTTTAGCGAAGAAAGATCTCAAACTATGCGAATTAAAAAGTGGTTAGTTGCAGTTCCACTTGCACTAACAATGTTGACCGGTTGCTCTCTATTAGAGAAGTTGGTTTATCGAATTGACATCAATCAGGGTAACTATGTTGAACAGGAAGCTGTCGACCAGCTCAAGTTTGGCATGACAAAAACACAAGTTCGTTACGTTATGGGCTCACCTATGCTTATCGAAAATGGCTACCCAGATACGTGGTACTACATTTACCACCACCAAAAAGGCCATGAAGACCCGATTCAGAAAAACCTAGTCGTGAACTTTGATGCCACTGGCACTCTAGTAACGATCAATGGTGATTTTGAAGCCAGTGATGAGTTCTTCGAAAGCCTTCGCTAGCTTTCCAGTCAACAAAGCTCTCGGCCGATAAAGCTATCAGTCGACAGAGCCAGAATCGCAAAAGCCTGCTCAATGAGCGGGCTTTTTAATATTCGCTAACAAATTAACTCACAGTGCCTAACTTACAGGCACAAAAAAGCTCGCCAATATAGCGAGCTCTTTTTTAGTCAAACCTGTTTAGCATTACGACTTAGCAGCCGCCGCTTTTGCTTGTTCAGCACGCTTACGGCGAATCTCTTTTGGATCAGCCAACAATGCGCGGTAAATTTCGATACGATCTTTATCGCGAACCGTCGCATCAAGCTTAACGTTACGACTGAACACGCCAACCTTATTTTTCGCTAAGTCGATCTCTGGATACAGCTCCAAAACGCCAGACTGCGCAATAATCTCTTCAACGGTTGCGTTCTTGTTCACTATCAAGGTAAACACACGCTGCTCGTGCGGAAGTGCAAACACAACCTCTACGTGGATCATATCTGATTCAATAGTCATGGCTTAGTAAACCTGTTTCGCGCGTTGAGTAAAAGCACTGACCATATTACTCGTCAGCTCATTGAAAACCTTACCAAATGCCATTTCAATCATTCGGCTAGAGAATTCAAACTCCAACTTAAGCTCAACCTTACACGCTTGATCGTCGAGCGGAGTGAAATACCAACCACCCTGCAGTTTCTTAAATGGGCCATCCACTAGCTCCATCAAGATCTCAGCGCCATCCGCTAAGCGGTTAGACGTAGTAAATGTTTTGCTGATACCGGCTTTAGATACATCAACCGAAGCCACCATAGCTGAATCTGAAGATTCGATCACACGTGAACCAGAACACCCTGGCAAAAACTCATGATAACGAGCAACATCATTGACCAAGCTGAACATCTGGTCGGCACTAAACGACACTAATGCTGAACGAGTAACCTTTGGCATATAGACTCCTGTTAAAGACAGCGTTACATTAACACAAACTGCAATTTTAATTGTATTGGGCCAGAGCGCAAATAAAAAGGATTCCCCAACTAGGGCGCAATCCGTATAATGAGGCCATTATGGCAAAGAATAAATCAAAATCAAAAGCCGGTAGTAATACCATTGCGCTTAATAAGAAAGCTCGCCACGAATATTTCATCGACGATGAGATAGAAGCGGGGCTTGAGCTACAAGGCTGGGAAGTAAAATCCCTACGTGAAGGCAAAACCAATATCGCAGAAAGCTACGTTTACATCCGAGATGGCGAAGCATTCATCAGTGGTATGACGATCACTCCGCTGACTCAGGCGAGTACTCATATCGTGGCGAACCCAACACGTATCCGTAAACTCCTGATGTCGAGAAAAGAACTCGATAACCTTATCGGTCGTATTAACCGTGAAGGCATGACACTTGTCGCAACCGCACTTTACTGGTCTCGCTCTTGGGCGAAGATTAAAGTTGGCGTAGCGAAAGGTAAAAAGCTGCACGATAAACGTACTGATATGAAAGAAAAAGATTGGGCGAGAGATAAAGCACGAATTATGAAGAGTAATTTGCGTTAATTTTAAGCACTTAAACGCACAGTGCTAGACAGGGTAAGCTTTTCTGGTACTATGCAAATAACACTTGGGGCTGATTTAGGATTCGACAGGAATTTTGAAGTCTGAGGTGCATGCCGTGGGGCGGTTGGCCACGTTAAAAGCCGCAAAAAAATAGTCGCAAACGACGAAAACTACGCACTAGCAGCTTAATAACCTGCTCAGAGCTCTCTTACCCTAGCTTCCGCTCGTAAGACGGGGACCAATAAGAGATCAAACCCAAACTAGCTAGCGTGGCTTCTCCCACCTGAGAGGAAAAGCGCGAATTATAATTCAGGTTAGCCTTTAACTAGCGTGTCGGTTCGCAGGTTGCTGGTGAAATTAAAGATCGACTAAGCATGTAGTACCAATGATGAATGATTTTTGGACGCGGGTTCAACTCCCGCCAGCTCCACCAATTCAACATTTAAAGACGTCCCATGACGTCTTTTTTTGTGCCTGCCGCAACGTAAAATCAATAACTTAGCGTATTACAGAGTTCCATAGCGTCCCATGACTTCTTTGCATTATGGGTACACAGCAGGGTACACTGATTTTAGATCCCTAATTTGGTGTACCTATTATGGCTAAAATAACTACTAGACTATCCGACAAAGAGATAAAAGCATCTAAACCAAGCGATAAAGAATACAACCTGTTCGATGGTGATGGCTTACGTCTACGAATCAAGCCTAATGGTTCTAAGCACTGGTTACTGAACTACTACAGACCAACGAATGGAAAACGAGCTAACCTCAGCCTTGGCAAGTACCCTAACCTATCTCTTGCAAATGCACGTAAAAAGTCGATGGAAGCAAAAGAGCTGATCGCACAAGGGGTCGACCCGCAAGAACATAAAAAGCAGCAGCTCAATGAACATAAAGCGATCCATGAACATACATTCTTAAACGTTGCACATAAGTGGTTTGAGATAAAAAAGGATTCGGTTACTCCAGACTATGCTGTTGATATTTGGCGTTCACTTGAACTTCATGCATTTCCATCCATCTCAAAGTTCCCTGTCAAAGATATCGATGCTCCCTTAATTATCGAACTTCTCAAACCTATTGAGGCGAAAGGAAGTTTAGAAACGGTCAAGCGTCTATCTCAGCGTTTAAATGAGATAATGAATTACGCTGCAAACTGTGGGCTTGTAAAAGCAAACCCTCTGACTGGTATCCGCGCCGCTTTCAAGAAACCAAAAAAAGAGAATATGGCAGCTCTCAAACCAGCAGAGTTACCAGAGTTAATGGGAGCAATTGCGAATGCCAGCATAAAGCGCACTACACGTTGTTTAATTGAGTGGCAACTTCATACTATGACTCGCCCTAGCGAAGCTTCAGGAGCTCGCTGGTGCGAAATTGATATAGATGAAAAGGTATGGACCATTCCCGCTGAACGAATGAAAAAAAGAAGAGAGCATCGTATTCCGTTAACGGAATCGATGCTTGAATTACTTGAGGTAATAAAACCAATTAGTGGTCATAGAGAATTCGTTTTCCCTTCTGACAGGGACCCTAAAAAACCATGTAATAGCCAAACGGCTAATATGGCGCTTAAACGCATGGGATTTGCAGGAAGGCTTGTTAGTCATGGTCTACGCTCACTTGCTAGCACAACGCTTAATGAGCAAGGTTTTGAAGCTGATATAATAGAGGCAGCTCTGGCGCACGTTGATGATAATCAAGTTCGTAGTGCGTATAACCGTACTGATTACTTAGAACGTAGGAAGCCGATGATGTGTTGGTGGAGTGAGCATATAGACGAAGCCTCAAAAGGCAGTCTCTCAGTCACAGGAACTAAACAACTTAAAATTATTGGTCAATAACCATATGAGAAGATTAGTTAATTAAGCTTCATACCTTCTTGAAGTAACAAAATAAATGAAGCACAGTCACCTAAATAATTGGGGTAAGCTTCTGATAGCTGGCCCATATTCTTAGTGGAGATGAGTAGGGTATTTATCCCAGAATGACTACGGGTCATCTTTTCCGCAGCGTTATAAACCGAAATGGCTTTACTGTAATTGTCGAACTCCTCACTAAAGATAAGCTCCAATGAGTTCTCATTGATCATTAACAAAACATGTTCGGTTACATCATTGCAACAGGCTTCAACTTTCTCAGATAAGATTCTAAAGGTTTGAAGCCTACCTAGCGCATTGATCTCATCATTTAGCTCACGCAGCCTTATTGAAAATTGATCTTTCTCTTCTTGACCTAACTCTATAGCCCCTTCAGCATCAGCTATATAACGACTCATGATCGAGAGCAGCTCTTCCCATTTTATTTGTAGGTCGTCTTTATCTTCATTGGCACTATGAGAATGAGTCTTTATCTTAGTTCCTTCCAAGATATCCACTATTTCAACGGTGGTCGCCCAAAGGTGTTGAAGCCTAGTTCTCAATTGAGCTTCTATGTTAAAACTCTTCCCACTCGCATGATCATATCGATAAATCACATGTAAGCTTCTATAACCACAGTCATTTGGCTTTGGGTTAGTGATGTAATTATCAATATCTTTAATTCTAACTCGCCCTACCTTCTCTACAGTTCCTTGCAATTGAGATATTGCCTGCTCTAACGACATCAAATCAGGGAATATCGCTCGACAGCCACCAATATCATTCATGTTGGTTACACATGTTGCATTCGCTGTATTGCCATCAAGTGATTTACGTTGAAGCTTATCAATTATAGTTTCTAAGCGCTTTAATCGAGTTACTGGCTTAACATCTATACCGAGTTCACGACAACAACGACCAACAAGATAGGCAATAGTATTAAGAGGCTTTTCATGGGCGGCACGGAACTGCTGGATAGTGGCGGTGGCTGACTTAAGATCACCTTCTTTTTTACGAAGTCTTCTACCTGCTTTTTTCACTCCATTATTGGAATAAGAAAAATCTTCAGCTGCACTTTCATCTACCGTACGTTCAAGGAAGTCTTGAAAGTTCAGCTCGTAGTCGTCATGGAAGGTTTTGGATGCTTGTTCAGCAGATGGGGTGTCGTCAATTAGGAAACTGACGACACTTTTTTCTTTATTACTCACAGGCTAGTAGTACGTCCTGATTGTTTAATTTGCGCGTAGTGGGATTGAATTAGATGATCTGGGATCACTTTCTGGTGCGTTCCATCCCATACTTGATGCCACGGGCTACCATCTCGGTGTGTTAGGTCCACCAATTGTGGTCCAGTTAAATGACCAAGTTGAGAAACAACATCCTTCACGATAGATTCGCTTTCAGCATCTAGAACCACATCACCCTGTTCGGTAATGACGTTCGCTCCGTACGACTTAAAACGGAAATACACAGATGGCACTACTGGACCAAACTTCCATGCAAATACGTCATCAACCACTAGAGGGCGTTGAAAATGTGCCAAAGACAGACCATGGCAAACATAAGTTAGTTTCTGTAGCTGCAAATTGGAGAAACATTTACCTTGCTCTTTCGCATGCTTAAGCAAGCTCAATGCAACATCTACAGCGCTGTAGGTATGATAAGTTTTCATTTTATTTATCCAATTTCGTCTAAAAGGTTTACATTTTTCAGTCGATGCAACGAAAATAGTGTAAACCATAGCTGTATTTTAAGACAGTGATTTTATTCGCAGTTAGATGCTCGTTCGCAAAGATTAGTAACATGTTAGGTAAAGATGTTACTACGTTAACTGCTGTTCGATAGCTAGATAAGTTTTGCTCTAGCTGACAATATCGTATTTTGAAGCAGCTCTACTGTTTCAATCACATTCCGTCCACCAGCAACTAAGCGATGTAACTCCTCGAAATTGACTTGTACATATTTATTTTTCCTTGGATTAAAAATAATACCGAATTTCCAAGGCAGAATCTCTGGATTAGACAATGAATATGTGAAGTTAAGCAGCCAGTACAGAAGGGTTTGGCGGTAATCACCCGCTGAAAAATTCTTGCTCGTACATTTCACTTCCACCAAGCAATCGCCAAAACAAAAGTCTCCTTGGCTAGAAGATATCCACTCCAGTCCAGCAATAGATGGGGAAATGGTGATCTCTTTTCCCTTTGCCAGCTCACCCAGTCCCAACACTAAATTACTTGCAACTAATTGAATTAACCCTCTGTCTTTATCAGTTAACTGACTAGGTGTTTGAGCATCAAAAAAGCGAGACTGCCTTTTTAAGGCCACATCTAGATAATCCCCCTCAATCAACTCCTCTCCTCGGAGTAAAAACTCGGCTCTAGCACAGGCTATCTCATAAAGCATAGCCGGACTTAAACTCATCTTGCTGAGTTCGACTTCTGAAACTGCCTCTATATCCTCAAGTTCCAACCATGTTTGATTTAGCCCCGCA
Organism: Vibrio sp. 10N.247.311.51; assembly: GCF_041467855.1. Lineage (NCBI taxonomy): Bacteria > Pseudomonadati > Pseudomonadota > Gammaproteobacteria > Vibrionales > Vibrionaceae > Vibrio > Vibrio sp. 10N.247.311.51. Next base: position 20,763 of record NZ_JBFSVK010000043.1, read on the forward strand.
ACTATACCGGGGACCAACCCCGGAAATAGAATTTCGGAAATGCCGGGAATGTCTCTAGCCACAGTTCGGGGGTCTGTGAATGGCAGTCTTAAGAATCGCATGATGCAGACCACCCCTTGTAAAGTTCAGCGAATGAATTTGATTCTTTACTCTCAAACCCTAGAGCCCAAGAGTGTTCGATTTTTTTCTTCACCCTGCCCCTAAAGTGATTTCCCTCATCCCCAAATTTGTATGACGCCAGCCAAAACATTCGTTGCAACTCTTCATGGCTAGCATCGTATCTGTTACTCGCTGATAAAAACCGCGACCTGCTTTTCCAATGTCGCCAACAATCAACACTAGCCCGCTTAACTGTGACAAACTCTGAATTGTTAAATCGTTCCTGAACAAAAACAGCTCGTGTTTGCGTTTCTTTAAATCTAATAGCCCGCATGAAATGTAAACAATTGGCCTCTGGTAGCAATAAGTGCTCACAGCTATCGATAACACGGTCCAAGCTAGAGTCTATTGCTACATGAATCGAACTAAAGCGTTCGTCCGACCGTATCTTTGAAATACCCCTCATAATTTTCGACCATGATGCTCTAAATGCATTCAAGTTTTTAGGTTTCAATAAGGTTTGACAAAGCTGAGCTGCTGCTTGTGGGCTTTGAAATTCCAAAGTTCGACTTATTTGAGCGACTAAGTATGAATCAGGCTGACTCTTAAACGTCTCTGCTTGTAAAAGGTTTACTACATCAATCTCATTTACCGCCTGCTGTAACTCTTCATACTCTGCGTGAGGGTCATCAGTATAAGGGTCAAAATACAAATCAATTTCTTTAAGCTTCCCAGCCTCCTCATCATCAGAGCTAAGCTGTGCTGTAACAAAGTTCTTATAGTGTAATGCACTTAAAAAAGTCGTTTTAGTACGGTTAAGGGACAAACCGTAATCTGCAAGGTATCTAGATAATGAGGATAAGGCTTTGTAAGCATCAGATTGGTTGCTTGCGATCAAAGTATAATCATCAACATAACGGTGCCAAGCTATACCTGATGATGCAAGTAGTTCATCAATTGCATGCATTAAAACTTCAGCTAACACACGTGAGCACTGCCCTCCGACAGGAAGACCAAATGATCTTCCTGAACTCATTTGGTTAAGTATTCTGTCTAGCTGAGCAGAAACAGTAGAGTGCTCAGAGAAGAGGTCACCTATCAGGTTTTCCAAGCGATGGTGATAAATATGTTCATAGAACCCCGATACATCGGTTTGAACGACAACTGATTTATCATCTGCTAACAAAGGCTCATCGAGTGTAGCAGACTTATATGAGTACCAAGAATGCTCCTGCAAAAACAATCGATTGTCTTCATCAGAGTGTCTATATGAATGTGCCCCATCGTGCCTAAGAGGGGCTAGTTTTTCAGAAATGGCAATTGCAAGACCATTTATGTATACGTTCCAAAACGGGTGTATTTTAGTTGTGATCCGAAAGCCACTTGTCCCGCTTGGTACAAGAAGTCGCTCATGAAAAATGGAAAGAGAGTCAATTATCTGCCTAGCGCTCTTTTTTCCACCCTTCTCTAAGGTTTGGAAAAGATCGTAAGCAACCTGCGCAATATCGGCATGGCAATCAGAGATAAACCTGTTATCAAGATCAAAAGGGAGAGTATCGTTGTCTCCGTGAGCACCAACTTCTCTAGCAGCCTTGGCAAAATGCTCTAAAGTCACTTCTTTTGACATTTCACTACCTATTCTTGTTATTTGATAAAAAAAAAGAGTACGCATAAAGGCGTACTCAATAAAAAGTTACTTTGTTGCTTTCGCTGCGCGTTTTTTGGCAGCTTCCGCTTTCTTAGCTGCTTTGGCTAACGCTTCCGCCTCCTCGCGGGCCTTAGCGATACGCTCTAGTAGCTTATCGGCGGGTTCATCGCTTGGGTCTTGCGACACTAACTCACCGCGGAAGGCTTTAGCTAGAATGCTTTGCGTGAGGTTATCAACCTTTGCTTGAGCTTTTTTTACCTGCGCTTCGATTGTTTCAGCAAATGCGAAGTACTGGTCAACTAGGCGGACGATTTCTTTTTGTTCTATCAAAGGTGGAACATCAAGAATAAACTCCTTTACATCGCGTTGAAACAAATGAGGAACGGCGCTCCCAGTCATTCGATCGTGTACCAGTGATTGCATCTTAGGTCCCGACAACAAGTAATAAAGGAACTTGGTATCAAAAAAGTCACCAGCTCGGATAAGTAATAAAGACGAGTTAATTGATGCTTTCTCATCTAACCCTTTTACGATTGCAATCTTCCCGATGCCAGCCCCATCTTTACAAAGCAAAATATCATCGTTCTTTAGCATAATTTCCGGGCTTTCGAGGTATCGCTCTTCACTAATATGAAAAGCTTCTGATAACTCAACATATGTGCCATGATTTAAGCCATGTACGGATAAGAACAGCGGCCCTTCATTTGTATATTCCGATGCCTTAAGACCTTTCCAACCAATACGAGCTGATATATACACCAAACCTTCTAGTACATCTTGAATCCACCCATTTGGGAGTGTTTCTAAGTGTTCACCATCAAAAGTTGGGGCTACATATTTATTCTTCCAAGCATCTGATTTCGGGAGTTTACCTTTCTCTTCGTATTTTTTTTGTTTTTCATTTAACCAAGCTTGGTATCTATACTCCGTAATAGCATCCCTAAACTCTTCGTTTGTAAAGGATGGTTTATTGAGCTCACGCCACTCATCTGTCAGCTTCCCGGAAACTGCTGAAGCCAGTACCGATTGGCGAAAGCGTTTGAGCAAATCAGGGATACCATCTAAACGTGCTTTGATGGTGTCGACCTGCGCCAATACTTCATCAAGTTTTTCTACGATGCGTTTTTGTTCGGCTAGTGGAGCCACTTTAAATGGTGCTTCGGAAAACTTACTTTTATTGATAATAGGAACAGTAGTTGCCGATGCATTAAATTTAAGCCAACTCGACAGTGTCCTACAATAATAAAATGCATACTTAGGCAGAATTAAATCGTCAAATTCTATAGAGTTAATTTGTTGATTTGTTGCCATTGGCTGCGTCGCCAAACCGACGCGACCTATGTTGCCAATACACGTTACAAGAACACTCCCTTTTTTGAGAACTCTTGCTTTACCGCAACCAAGGTCCGATAAAGTCTCTTCTGCCTGACTTAGTTCTTTATCGAAATCTATATCTCCAGGTTTAACAAATGGTATATTCCCATCATAGAACTCTGGGTTCTTCCTTGGCGGTGTATTTCCCGTCACCGTATTTCCAACAACAGACAATTTTGAATTTAACCAACCTTTTGGCAGTTCACTCATTACTTTGCCTCCGGCTTTTCTGCTAAGCCAAATGCTTCTTCAAGTAATTGTTTTTGAGCCTCAGCTTCATCATTCGCACCAAGTGATTGCATTAGTTGGTAAATTTCTGACATCGCTTCAGTCAGCTCTGCCATGGCTTCACCCGCTAGTAACTTAGGCTCTGGCAGGTTTTCTGCGCTGGTAGCTTCTAGGTCTTTCAGCCAAGAAATATCTAAACTATCTCCTTTTTGTTCACGGATGTATTCACGGTTAAACTTCTTCCAACGAGCATTTTCTGATGTGTTTTCAGCGTCACTCTCAACCTCACCAAGCTGTTGCCACACGCCTTCAATACGCGGTGATTGACCGTTAGCATCGCTACCATAAGCTTCAATAAAAGGTGCAAAGTGTCTTTCAGTCAATGGACGTCGTTTACCAAAAGTATTCATATTGGTACGCATGTCGTATACCCATGTATTGGTCGTACAGTTTTCTTCTTGGTCTTCGTTTTCTGGTGTGCCTTTTTGGAAGAATAGTACGTTGGTCTTCACCCCTTGAGCGTAAAAAATACCAGTAGGTAAACGCAGAATAGTATGGAGGTTACACTTGTTCATTAGGTCCGCTCGAACCTTTTGCCCAACGCCCCCTTCAAACAAAACGTTATCAGGGAGTACGACAGCCGCGCGACCACCCGGCTTTAAATGACGATAGATGTGCTGTAAAAAAGCCAGTTGCTTATTACTGGTTTCATAGGTCAAATCATCACGAGTTGGACCGCCGCCACCTTTAGATGTACCAAAGGGAGGATTAGAAAGAATCAGATTCACTTTCGGTAGCTGCGCACCCTCTCCACTCAGAGTATTACCTTCATGAATGGCACCTTCACCCTCACCTTCAATACCGTGCAATAGACAGTTCATCAAAGCTAAGCGACGCGTAGAGGGAACCAACTCCATGCCGTTATAAGCTTTACGCTTTTGAAAATCTTGCTCTTTTTCACCTAAATCATAAAGGTCATCGGTTTTATCTTTAATAAACTCATGAGCAGCGATCAAGAAGCCTGCTGTACCTGCTGCGGGGTCTTGAATCGTTTCCCCAGCTTTCGGGTTCATTAACTTAACAATCGTGTCAATTAGAGGACGTGGAGTAAAGTATTGACCTGCACCCGATTTGGTTTCATTAGCATTCTTCTCTAACAAGCCTTCATACAAGTCACCTAGACCATCTTCACGCGCTGAGAACCAATCAAGTTCATCAATGCGCTTTACCAATTGACTAAGGTGCTTAGGCTCTTTAAGGCTTGTTTGTGCGCCAGCATAAATTGCAGCAAGTAATGGATCGTGGTGTTTACCCAGATCAAGCAGCATTTGACGGTAGTTATCATACTGTTTAATACCGGTTTGAGTTGCGATATCCGACCAACGACACCCTTCAGGCAAGACATGTTGAGTAATTCCGGCTTCCGCTTGTTCGGTTTCCATTTTTATGAACAACAACAACACTAATTCAGTGACGTAGTCCGTGTAAGTAATACCGTCATCACGTAGTACGTCACACAGTTTCCAAAGTTTTTGTACGATTTCATTGTTGTTCATTTTGCTTTTTCCTAGCAGGTGCACAGCTTGTTTTATGTAAACGAGCTGACAAAATACAAATAAAAATAATTAGGCTGAGTGTATCACTCAGCCTTTAAATTAGCTTTGGCCTTATGGTCGTTCATGTACTGATTGACGACAATACCACCAGCACCGCCCTAGAGCGGAATGCAGTTTTTGTTAACCTTGTTGCTGCCAAATGTGCTCATTTAGTGCAGCTAAAACTTGCTCTAGCTGCCCATTCAAACGCTTATCTAACTCCATACAGCCACCATCTTGAGCAAAACTTCGATTAATATCATTCGTTTGTAAGACGACTTCTTTTTTAAGTTGCTTGGCAATGCGATCCAACCATTTGAGCTGAGGCTTAGTCCATGAATGCATGGCATAGATACTATCCATTGCCATATCTATACGTCGCTCATAAGGTATTAACGCTTCACCTAGCGCTGCCCTGCGTATGTGACCCACTATCGACGCTGCAATATCGCGATTCGTTGTCTTCTTCCATGCGCTTTGTAAATCGGCTTCTTTAAAATCTTGGTCATCCAATAAGATACGAATCTCTTTTAACTGAGCACGAGTCAGCTCTCTGGGCTTACTCACAACGGCATTAAGAGCGGCATTACTGTTAAGATTATCTTTAATGAAGCGCTCAAATGCGGTGAGATAATCCTCTGGTTTACTGTAAGCGGAAAAGTTCTGCTCTCGAATGATAAACTCATCCTCATGATCAGAAATAATGTATTTCTCACCACCATTTAGCATCCCTCGCACACTATCAACTCGCTTAGCTAAACTACTGTGCTGTTTTAGCATTTGTGCTGCTTGCTTAGGTCCAGCTTGGTGCAGTTGCTGGTGGATTTTATCAGCAGGACATCCCCACTCTTGTTCAATACTCTCCAGCTCTTGTTTCAGGATTGGGTCTTTTTCTGCTCGCGTCTGCGCCTTGCGCATAACACGCATGACCTTTTGGCTTAGTTCATCAAGAGCATCTTCTGCAAAGCTGCGTCCTTCTTCACTACCTGCTAAATCAAGATTACGCTCGTCAGACACTTCATCAATCAATTGCTCAATTGTAATATTCGGCCTTTTAACCACGGGCTTCATGGTGTTCACTTGCTCTAACGAGGCATACAGGTCAACCGGGTCAAAGATTCTAAATACGGTTTTTCCAATTTCATCACAACGACGGGTAGCTCGACCTAACATTTGTTCGTACAAAATGCGCGACTTAACTCTGCGCATAAAGACAAGATTACAAATCTTAGGTACATCAATGCCTGTAGTAAGTAGATCGACCGTAATTGCTACATTGGGGAAAGTTTCGTTTTTAAATTTACGGATGGCTTGCTTCACTTTATCCGTGCTACCCGTGATTTTTTGCACGGCATGAGCAGGAATATCATCACCATGGACCTTCTGGAGGGCTTCTACCAGTAAGCGTTCTACTCTATCTGCGTGTTGATCGGTAACACAGAAAATCATGGTTTTCTCTTGGCTGGTTGGATCGATATCTTCAGCTAGAGCTTCACACACCGTACGATCAAAATTCTCGTTAATCACAGTGCGGTTGAAATTCTCAACATGGAAATCAAGCTCGTCCTCAAGCTCTACACTGTTCACTTCTCCCGATAAGGTATCGACAACGTCGACTTGCTCACCTTGATTGAATTTTATACCCGCTTGGTTAAGCCTTGTTTTATAGGTGATAGGAGTTTCATGGTCGATAAGATAATCTTCAGCCACCGCCTCACGATACGAATAAGTGTAAACTGGGGGGCCGAAAATCTCTGCGGTATGCGCTGCGGGAGTGGCAGTTAAACCGATTTTTACAGCATCAAAATAATCAAGTACACGACGGTAACTAGAACGATAAAGGTTAGGGTCTCGCGCTACTAACTCAGATTCACCCAACTCTTGATCCAATGTATAACCACGGTGAGCTTCATCAACGATAATACAATCGTATTGGTCAACGGGTAGGATCACCGCATTATCATTGTCGCTATCTTTATCTTCAAACAAACGCTTCACCATGGCCTGCACGGTCGCAACATGTACGCGAGTCTCGGCCTCTGGCAACTTATCTGACATTTCTTTTATGTCATAGATTTTGGACAAACGACGTTTTTGCTCTAAAGGTGTTTCATCGAAAGCTTCAGTCGCTTGATCACCTAGAGCAGAGCGGTCGACGAGAAATAAGATACGCTTAAATCTTTCCGTTTTCAGGAAGCGGTAAAGCAGACCAATGATTGTCCGTGTTTTACCCGTACCTGTAGCCATGGCTAATAAGCTTTCACGTTTATTTTGAGCTAGTGCTTCTTCTACCGCGATAACAGCCTTTTTCTGATATGGTCTCAGCCCAAGGTACTCAAACGGCTCAACAACCATCTCTTGCTGTGCTTTATGGTGATCTCGATGCAGTAAGTCCAGTAGCCCCGCGGGACTCATAAAGCTCTGACAGGCACGTTTTGCATTAGAAGCTAAACGACAATCACGGAACCATGTTCCGCTTTGCTCTTGCATTTGACGTAAGAAAGGCTTGCCATTACAAGCAAAGACAAAAGGTAGTTTATAGTTGGCTTCACCTTCACATCCTTGCCACGATTCGCTGCGTCCAGCCTCTATCCAAGCTGGCTTAATCTCGTCTTCAAGGTCAACGATACTTTGAGGATCAAACTCTCTGCTATAACGCTCTGCTTGAGCAATTGCGCCAGAAACGTTAATGCGCTTTCTTTTCGCTTCAACGGCTGCAATAGGGATTAAGCCAACAAACAAGACATAATCAGCACGATGCTTCTGCCCCTGCATTTCCCACTCTGCAATTGCCATATTACGTCCTTTCTCAGGACGAACACCTTTACGGTAATCAAGAACAACTGAGTCAGCTTCCCACCCGGCATCTCGTAACTGCTGATCGATAATGAATCGAGTTTGCTCTTCCGTTAAGTCAAAGCGGCTATTTTTAAGTATCTCGACACGCTGCTTGAGCGTTTTAGCTTCTTCAGCTTCATCGAGGTTGGTCGGTTGTTCTTGGCTGCGCTCACGTAATTGGGTTTCTAATTCACGAATGCGAGCTTTGGCTTTCTCTACACTCATTGAATCATTGGCTTCTAATACGGATAGCTGCTGCTTGAATCCAACCAGAGATTTGAATTGACGGTGTGGTAGAGCAAGCTCAACTGATTGCTGCGCTTCCAACTGCTTAATTACTTCTTTTAGCCGCGCAATCTCTTTCTTGGATTGCTCGACCAATTCTGCTGTTTTCTCTTCAACTGGCGGAACATACTTTGGTGGTTGAAAATTAGCTTCACCTGTCTTAACTCGATAGTAAATCGTCGCAGCTTTATGAGAGATTTCTAAAGCGTGGCCTGCTGCAACCGGATTATTGTAATAACCATGCGCAGCTTTGTTGCCATGCTTTCTCAGTGCATGAAATATTGTTAATCGTTCATCATCTAAGAGTCCCCGATTTCCCAACTCTTTTAGCTGGTCAAAGGTTGATAAATTCGGAGCGAGCTTAACTAGCTCTGCGATAAAGCCAACGATCTCTTCGGAGAGTAAACGAACCTTAAACAAGGTAGTGTGAGGATCTTGGTGCAAATTGCGCTCAGCAGAAAGCGCAATCGCATACAAGGTGTCATTAACCCCTTGTAAAAAATCAAAGTTTGACGAAGCCATGAGTGTCCCTGAGCCAACTGAAACCTAGATGCAGTTTACATGATTTCATACTTATCCCATTCGTAATTTCATTATTACGTAAGAGAAGACTCACATTTCGCTTAAAAAACATCAAATTGTGACTCAGGAGCGTATCTGTATTTAAGGCTCATCTTTCGCTAGATCTGCTGTTCTATAAATAAGTAATATCCATAAAGGATAAGAACGAAGGCTGAGAAACCTCAAATCACTTCCCTAGCCATATCCCCCGCTCTTCCCATCTGTTCAAAATCCCCGACCTTATGCGCACGTCTTACTTCAACAAACTTACTTGATCTCAACGTATCAACTTGTTGCCATAAATGACGGTTAGCTACTGGCTTCTTATCAGATTTTCGCCACCCCTTTGCTTTCCAGTTATCTAACCATTCATTGAACCCTTTCACACAATATTCACTACTCGAATACAGGCAGTCTCCATCTCTGGCATAAGCTATAGCTTCTATCAATGCGATAAGCTCTAACTCAGCACTATCGGCAATCTCACCGACTAATAGATTATTTTCGTCAACTAACTGCCCATCGTAGTTATAAACACTGATACCAACCCCACCCTGTAGTTTTGATGCGTTTCCTTTTGATGTTGCGATACCGATATAAATTGCACAGTTTTCTTCATTCATGGTCTTGCTCCTTTGTTCGAGTTTTGGCCTACCATTTTGGTAATGCCTTAATTGGTGCAGTGGCGTTAATTCAGTATTAATGGCTTGGTCTTTCAGCCAAGCGCATTTCCATCCAGTTATTCACCTCTTCTTCTACCCAAGCGACCGCCCTATCTCCCAAGCTTACCGATACAGGAAAATCACCCTCGTCCATTTTTCTGTAGATCGCCGAGCGGCTTAATGCGGTTTTCTCAATCACTTCTTTTAGCTTTAAAAATCTCATGGGACGTTCTCCTATGCCTGTGGTCCTCATGGGATAAGGAGATAGTGTTAAAAAAAATGAGGCTGGTTCGGCTGACTCTGATTCAAACTTTTTTGAGGTATATGTCATTAAAGTGAATGACCTAAAGCCTGATTAAAGGAGAACCAAAATGAGAACACTTTCACCACCACTACTCTCACAGCAAGAGCATGAACATCGCGTTCTAGAAAAGGCAGCAGAGATATTAGAAGATCGTTATGTACGAGGAGATGTATTTACCAATCCACAAGCTACCCGAGACTATTTGCGATTTAAGATAGGCGGCAGTGAACGCGAAGTGTTCGCCGTCATGTTGCTAGATAACCAACACCGATTAATTGACTTTGAGGAGTTGTTTCAAGGGACGATTGATGCGGCAAGCGTCTATCCAAGGGAGGTTGTAAAGACTGCTCTGAAGGCCAATGCGGCAGCGGTTATCTTTGCTCATAACCATCCATCAGGCGACTCTGCGCCATCACAAGCAGACAAGCGCATCACGACGAGATTGCAAGATGCTTTAGCGCTCATTGATGTTCGAGTTCTGGATCATATTGTTGTCGGGGAACAATGCACATCGTTTGCAGAGAGAGGCTGGTTATGATTGAGAAACACTATGGTGACATCACTCTCAATAGCAAGCTCCACCAGCAGTTAGAGCAAACCATAGCTCGCTACTCGATCCCTAAAGACACGACACGCATTGCACTCAACTGTCGAAACACAAGCTACTACAAAACAAAGGAAGGGGTCGCCCCTGTAGAAATTCAGTTAAAGCGGGAGAATTCACGCTCTGATTGGAATTTGGTTTTCGTGGCCAATTTTACTTATCAAGACAAATCCACCGACTCGCTCGATGTGTATCTTTATTTCCACCTACTTAATCACTGGTGCTATCAACCAGATGCAGGGGCAGCGAGCCTGAGCCACCCTGTCACAACAAAAGTGTTCCAAGCCTGGATGTGCGCTTTCCATGAGCATTTAACTCAGCATGTTTTCGATGACATACAGCTCACTCAAGTCCGCTAAGGCTAACCAATCACCCTACTCGTTCACCTAAACTCAAGGAGGCATCATTATGTCTACTCTGCTCTTTCACCCATCAAGCTTACCCGTGTCAGACAAACTTCATGCACTGTTAAACAACCATTTTCAACAACAATCAACCCAGAGTGAGTCAATAGCCCAAAGTACTTACCTGACGTTCAACTTTCGAGATAGTTCATACAACTCAGAAGCTGGTGGATTTCACCCTGTTGAAATCGCGATGACAAAGATCTCCAGTGGTCTATGGAATGTCGAATACATCACTGATTTTGCTTACGTTGGGAATGTGTATCCAGAATTGGCGCGATGTCTAGACTTTGATTTTCGAGACCAAGCGTTCTTTACAGAGTTCGGGGGATGGAGCCCAATCAAGGGTAACTATTCCGCTGTAGAGATGTTCGAGCTTTGGCAGGATAACTTCTTAAGCTACATAGATATGGAAGCGTTTGACTCTATATCTATCACTTCGTAATGAGAGAACACCCCGTCCGGGTCTATGTCACGATACAAAGGCACCGGACCACTACAGCCATCAAAAGTCGTGCTTCGGAGAGAGCTAACCCTATATGTAGCAAGGCCTGAATGACTTTTCATCATAGACTCCCACCCCACGACTTATCACGACATTACCGATAAGTGATAACAATCATGCCCAATATCTCCCCATTAAAAGAGCAGCTCACAAAAGCGCTTATCAGAGCCGCTCTCGCGAGTTGTCATTACCTTAATGAACAGTATCAGCACTTTAAAAAGGAGGTAGAGCAAAGCTCAGATCACGAACTGTTTGAATTCGTTCAACGCCTTTCTTCCACCCACCTAAAACGACTCTTAGCCACTATTGAGTTGATGAATAGAGGTTACCTACTAAGTGAAATTCTAGAAGCAGCAAAGGATAAATAATGGCCTTTCCCGAGGCCATTTAAATTCAAATATACAGCCCATTTCACATAATCATTATCCGCCATTTGAGTGAGACGTTATTTGTCTCACCCATCCTTATCCTAATGCCATCAGTGATGGTTCATAGACACCCAACCAAGGATTCACAATGACCACAAGTAATGTACTGCATCATACCAATGATGAAGAGCTCATCGCTTTAATCCAACGAAAAGAGTCGTTCACCTTAACTCGGGTAAAAAACTTCTCTCAGACGGTGAAAAAGATTGA
>NZ_JBFSVK010000044.1:0-29158 GCF_041467855.1 Vibrio sp. 10N.247.311.51
TCCCTATCCCTCCACCACATTAAAGAAAGCCGCTGAGAAATCAGCGGCTTTTTTGCATCTGAAGCTTATCTAAAATATAAGGCCCATCTAACAAAACTCTCTGCAGTCCCAGTTTCAAACCCATTCACTTTATACCTAGTTTTAAATTCCAAGCTCAGAGTTCTAAGCTAAAAGTTCCTAGTTAAAGCTCTTAGTTAAAAGTCCCTAGCTGAAAGTTCTTATGCCTAAGCCACTCCCCTCATAACTTTGCCTGCGAACCAATTAGATACTTTCTTTTTTAATGACACTGAAACACTTCACGTATAACAAAAGTTGGGAATACTTGGCTTATTGAATATTAGATTTTGTCGGCTTCTTAATAAACCGAACAATAAACAATCATTCAGAACAAAAACACCGAAAAGCGTTCATAAAAAAAGCAGTCAGTTAATAAGGGTATTTACAAGCGAAAGCCACCCTTATATTATACGCGCCATTGGAGGGATGGCTGAGTGGTCGAAAGCACCGGTCTTGAAAACCGGCAACCGTTAATAGCGGTTCTAGGGTTCAAATCCCTATCCCTCCACCACATTAAAGAAAGCCGCTGAGAAATCAGCGGCTTTTTTGTATCTGGCGTTTACGTAAAGAACTTACGTAGTTTCCACTACGCCACCTTTCGGCTCACTTCAAAGCGTCCAATCAATTGGTCTAAGCGGCTCAATGCATTGCCCATCAAAGAAACTCGACGCGCGAGTTGCTTAGTAGACAGTTGTAAGTCAGATATTGAACGTTGGGCTTTATCTGCCGTTTGTCCATTTTTCTGACTGTTTTCATCTAAGTTAGACATCGTGGTAAAGAGATCACTCACCGCTGATTGAATTTGTTCACTGCGGGCGTTTGAGTCTACTGTTAAGTTTCCTTTACTCACATTCTCCACACCTCGCTCCATGGACTCAACAGCACTGCGAGACTTACTATGCAGCTCTTTCATTAGGTCACTAATATGGTTAGCAGCTTGTGAAGTGCGGTCAGCCAGAGTTCTTACTTCAGAAGCTACGACAGAGAACCCTCTCCCGTGTTCACCTGCTCTTGCCGACTCAATGGCCGCATTCAAGGCCAAAAGGTTAGTCTGCGCGGTAATGTCAGTAATGATGTCTATAATGTCAGACACCTTGGTCATTTCATTATTGACCTCATTCACGCTATGCGCCGAGCTTTCTACGATATTGCGAACGATCTCCATACCTTCGACGGACTGATTGTATTCCTTCTCCGCACTCAAAACGGCTTGCTTCATTACCGTATCCATTTGCGTTGCTGAGACACTCGCATGAGTAATTTCACTCTGTTGATACTGACTCAACTGAAGCATATTGCTTAACGCTTGTGATGCATCATCACTGGTTTGTTTCATTACGACGCTGCGACGAAACATCGATTCCGAAACCTCTCTAACTTCGTGACTCGCATGAATCAACTCACTCACCGTGTTATCTAAATTGTCGATAAAACTGTTAGTCCAGCGCCCTAAGTTGCCAAGTTCATTGTGACTGAATGTGGTGGGATCAAGCCTCCGACTTAAGTTGCCATCACCTTCGGCTAAGGTCTGCATTACCCCGGTCATTTCGTGAATCTTCTTCGCTAGTGGTTTAGCGCTAACTAAACGGAATAAGCCCAATGAAAGGAACGCGCAAGCGAACATAATGCCGCTCTGTATAACAGGTGTGAGTGTATAAAGGTTGGCAAATAGTAATGGAACAAATAGAGGCAGTAGCATGCAGCTGATGAAGTGTTTAGATAAGGTATAACTTAGGCTTCGGTCTCTGTAGACCTCTTCTAAATCGGACTCACACATCATGCCAAAGGTATCAGGTGAACCATCCAATTGAAAGGTGATACCTTTACCAATAACAGGTATGTGGCGATAGTCGGAATACCCGGGATAACCTATAAACAGGTTACTGCCATTTTTAATGGTTTCTCTTACGCCTGGGTGAAGCTGATTAGTGGCTGGGTCCGTAAAACGAATCTCAAATTCGGTATGCTGCTGGATCTTTACCGTTCCCCAATCAGTATGAATCCCTTGCTTTAAGTTCTCGCCGTGTGAAAAGGTATTATCTTCAAAGCGAGAACGAGAGAGCGCAACACCCGGCTGAGTATGAGGATCATGGATGGAGTCGACCATAAAGATATAGTTATCACCCGACTCACTATAAATATGCCCCGCTTCTCTTTGAATAATGTCACCAATAACATCATTTGGAACTCGGCCACATAAGAACTGTTGTGGCCCTTCATCCCGAGAAAATGGGACATAAAACATCAGCGTCACTTGATCATGAAACGATGAACTCGACGCCCCTACGTTCAACGTGCGTGGATCCATATACGGCCCATGAAGATAACGCTTTGAAGCCCCTTCAACCAAAGCCTTCTTATCTCCAAGAGTAACCCCTACATGCTCATGATAACTCGATGCTTGTGCTATCCCCTTAGCATCGACGATCGCCAACTCAGAAAAATCCGTACTACGTTTAAGAAGGCTAGCTAACGTCCCCTGAGCTTGTTCTTCCGTTCGACTTGCTAAATAAACCGCAGAGTCTTCTAAAAAATCCCATTGATTCTTGACCCAGTTATGCAGAAGTTGAACTCGCGTGTGAGCAATACTTTCAAAAGCTTGTTCAAGCTCCTCCGTCCTACTTCGATTGAGGAAACAAGCTCTGCGCATAGCCAATTTTCCTGTTGCGCCAAACCAATTAAGCCAACTACGTTCCTTGTCCGTCAGGTTCATTTTTATCCCTTGTGTTTTTATATACACATGGGTAAAGCAATTTACAGACCACAATTAATCACACAAATACGTAACTAATTAATAAAAAAGTACTTTATATGAATCACAATGGTGCAAGCGTGTCTTTTATGGTGCAAGAGGTGCTTATTTAACACCATCATTTCTAATGAGCTTTCAGTCGTTAATTTAGGGAGCTAACCGTGAACATGATAAGCCGCTTTCAACAACTGCATGTGAATCGGTACCAAATCTTGATGTTGAGTGCGGTACCCGCCACCGACTACGCAGGCCATCGGAATAGACTCTGATTTCGCTAATTCAATCATGAAACAGTCGCGCTCAAATATCCCTTGTGTCGATACATTCAAATAACCCAGTTCATCGTCTTGATGGATATCGATCCCCGCATCATAAATAATCAGATCAGGTTGATGGTGAGCAATCGCTAACTTAGTGACTTGTTCAAAACAACGTAAGAACTCTTCATCTTCTGTTTCACGACTTAACGGCACATCTAAATCAGATAGCGGCTTTCGTGCTGGAAAGTTTTTGTCGCAGTGGAATGATAGAGTAATGATGTCGTCGTTCTCTTGGCAAAGAGTTGCTGTGCCATCACCATGATGAACGTCGCTATCAACGATCAGCACTTTATCGATATGTTCAAAGGTCAGCGCGTGTTTTGCCGCTAAAACCAAATCGTTCAACAAACAAAAGCCACTGCCAAAATCATGATGCGCGTGATGATAACCACCACTCAAATGAATCGCTAAACCACTCTCTATTGCCATTTCAGCGGCCAAGCAGGTTCCACCACTTGAGTAGAGTGTTCTTTCGATAAGTTGCTCGCTCCACGGGAAACCGATGCGTCTCATTTTAGCCGCAGGCAAATTACCAGACACGAGCAAATCGACATATTCGCTATCGTGTACCTGTTTTACTTGCTCAACTGAAACTGGCGTTGGTTGGCACACTTCAAACTTGCTCTTCCATCGCGGTTCACTATTCATCAGCGCCTCAACAGCACTATGCAACAACTGATATTTGTTGATTGGGTAGCGATGACCTTGTGGTAAAGGTAACTGCGAATAGATTGGGTGGTAAATTAAAGGAATCATAATCAGGCTAATTGCGTATCTTTCTCAAAATCATAACAGTCTCAGACTTGGCGACAACCCCAATTAATGATAATGATTATCGTTATTTTCAATTAAAGAAAAGAGACAACAATGAAAAACGTAATACTCATCTTTGGGGTGATCTGCGGCTCAGCGGCAGCAGTAATGATTTTTGTAGGAATGCTAATGGCCAGTTGGTGGAGCGTTGATTTTCTCGTGTTAAGCCATCAAACTTAACTAATTGAACTGAAAAGGAATCACCATGAGCGTTATTTTTATTACTGGAGCGAACCGCGGCATTGGCTTAAGCCTGACTCGACAATACTTGGAAGGTAACCACAAGGTGTACGCGACTTATCGTGATACCCATTCAGCAAAAGAACTGCTCTCAGTCGCAGACCACAACACCAACCTTACCTGCATTCCATTAGAGATAACCGATTACCAAGCAGTAAGCCAACTCCCTTCGCAAATAGAGTCGATTGATATCTTGATCAACAACGCTGGCTACTATGGTCCAAAAGGCTATGGGCTGGGTAATACCGATGTTGAAGAGTGGCGTCGTGTATTCGAAGTCAACACCATCGCTCCACTAAAGCTTGTCGAAACGCTATTGCCGCTACTAGAAGACAGCCATATCAAAAAGGTCGCTTGTTTATCCTCTAGAGTCGGCAGTATGACAGAGAACACCTCAGGCGGCGGTTATATCTATCGCTCCTCTAAAGCCGCTCTAAACTCCGTGGTGAAGAGCTTAAGCAACGACTTAACCGATGATGGCTTTACGGTGTTAGCACTGCATCCAGGTTGGGTACAGACTGAAATGGGAGGGCCAAACGCTCTGATCGACACCGACACCTCAGCTTCTGGCCTTATTAAAGTCATCGAGTCAGCGAATATCGAAGTAAGTGGTCACTTCTTCAATTTCGATGGCAGCGAAATAGACTGGTAATCCACAGATGAATTTAGGCCCTCTCTCAAACCTAGTTAAGCACTCAACGCTGTTTTGTCTGACAGTGATGCTAGCTGGCTGTTTCAGTGATGGTCCCGGCGACTTGTTCAACGACTATCAAACCAAGATAGCTAGAGTACAAGATGCTGACGAGATAAAAGAGGAATGGGAATTTGAAAGCCTACCGAGAAAACGAGAACTGCTTCTTGACGTGCCCTCACTCTCTATCGGCCTCATCGACAGCTACCAGCTTCGTCAATGTGGACTGTTCAATCTGATAGCAGAAAGAAATTCGGTTCTGGGCAAGGTCGCGGATGAGTTTCGTAATTACGATTATCAAGCCGCGCTACTTGAAGGTGTGGGTAAATGTTTATCCAGTAATGAATTAGACCCAGAGATCATAGAATTACTAAGAGAAATTGAGCAACAGAAACTCGCACAGTTTCCACTCCATCAATGGAATCTCATCTATGCCAGTGATGCGATGCAGTCACAAATGCGGGGTAGTCAGTGGTTACGCGCTGATATCGGCGATCAGGTACGACAAACCAGTGATGCCTTAGAGCATATCAATCAAGCGTTAAACATTCCGCTCGTTTCGGGCAAGACTACTGAGGTTCAAGAAGTATTAGAGAAGAGTTCGACCCTTGGGGATTTGTACTACTCGCTGGCTCGTGCTTCGGTAGAGCTAGATACTATTACTAAGCAACTCACCACCTTTGATGCCAATATCATCTGCGGCAAGCAACGAGACACGACCAAGTTTCGTTATCTCAACAATGTATTCGAGCAACAATACATAGGTAAGGTTCAGCCCTACATGGCGCAACTGGATGGCTACTATCAGCAGTTAGCCCCGCAACTAGCAATGTTTGACGCGCAACCTGAACTGCACAGTTATTACTTTCCCATTCAAGATGCACATCAAGCTTTTCGAGCATCAACTCGTCGCCATGTCGACTATTGGCAGCAGCTGTTTAAACGTTGTGGGCGTAAAGTCGGACGTTAATCCTAATCTCAAAAAGTCTTAGCTTTTGGTGCTCTTTTTAGCGGAAGTTCCTTTCTTAGCATACGTACCTGTCTTGGCATAAGACTTCTTCGCACCACCGCCTTTACGTCGTTTGAAGGCAGGCCTTTCGACTTTAGGAAGATGACGCAGAGATTCAGGAACTTCGCCCGTTTTTACCTTGCCCATCAAACCATCAATCTTGCTTTCTAACGCTTGCATGAAAGGCTGATAAGCTTGATTTCGCTCTGCCATGCCTTGCAGTTGGTGCTCCCAATGTGCCGTCATGTCTGGAAAGGTAGAGTCCTCAGGTAAGGCATGAATCAAGCCTCTGCCCGCAGGGCTACTGTGAATACTCTTACCTTGGCGCGTTAGCAGCTGTCTTTTAAATAGAGTATCTAGAATGCCTGCACGAGTTGCTTCTGTGCCAAGGCCATCGGTCTCTTTCAAAATGGCTTTGAGATCTTTGTTCGCAACAAAACGCGCGATACCTGTCATCGCTTGAAGCAATGTCGCTTCCGTGAAGTGTTTCGGTGGCTCAGTTTTCTTATCACCAATCACGCCTTCACGGCACGTCAACACGGTTCCTTTCTCCAACGGGGGAACCGTATCCGTGCCATCCCCTTTTTCTTCGGTATCCGTTTTACCCATCAACACCTTCCAACCCGGGTTGATAAGCTGACGCCCTTTTGCAACGAACACGCCACCAGCGATATCAAAGACCAACTTTGCATCAGCAAAAACCGCGGGGGGGTAGAACTGCATTAGATACTGGCGAGCGATTTGCTGATAGATCTTCATCTCATTAGCAGATAGGCCATTCACTGATGACTTCTTCGGAGTAGGAATAATCGCGTGGTGAGCATCGACCTTACTGTCGTTCCATGCTTTGGATTTAAGCGAAAGATCCGCACCTTGAGCGCCACTTTGCAGCTCTTTGGCATTGTTAGCGATAGCATCAACGATCGATTCTCGCTGCGAGTAGTGCTCTTTAGGCAAATAGCGGCTATCAGAACGCGGGTAAGTGATGAGTTTGTGTTTCTCGTACAAAGACTGACAAGTGTCTAACACCTGCTGAGCACTCATACCAAAACGTTTAGACGCATCAATCTGCAAAGCTGACAGCGAGTAAGGCAGTGGCGCAGCTTGTTTACTTTGCTTTTGCTCTGATTCCGTCACCGTCGCGGGTTGATTCGCAATTCGGTTAGCCACATTCTCAACCAGCTTTCGATTGAGCACGCGCCCTTCTTCATCTTGCCATGGTTTACATGCTTCGCTTGGCTTCCAACGCGCGCGAATATCAAAGCTCTGGCCGTTATTTTGATAAGGGATCAACGCATGCAAAGTGAAGTAATCTTTCGGAATGAAGTTTTCGATCTCTTCATCGCGCCTTACGACCAAACCAAGTACCGGCGTTTGTACTCGTCCGACCGACAACACGCCTTGGTAGCCCGCCTTTTGACCTAACAAGGTGTAAGCACGAGTCATGTTCATGCCATACAGCCAATCGGCTCTAGAGCGCGCTAAAGCGGAAATAGACAGTGGGATAAAGTCGCGGTTACTGCGCATTTGAGAGAGTGCACGCTTCACGGCTGGTAAGTTCAAATCGCTGATCAGCAGCCTGTCCATCGACTCTTTCTTAGCCTTAGACACCTTGCAATAATCAATCACTTCATCAACCAACAGCTGCCCTTCTCTATCCGGGTCTCCCGCATGGACAATTTGGGTCGCGTCCTTCAATAGCTTTCGGATCACCGTGAGCTGTTTGCTTGACGTCTTACGCGGTCTTAGTTGCCATTGCTCTGGTACGATAGGAAGATCGGCTAAGTTCCATTTCTTATAACGGTCATCATAAGCATCCGGCTCAACCTGCTCCAATAAGTGTCCAATACACCAAGTCACCACATCCCCATTACCACATTTGATAAACCCTTGGTCTTTCTTTTGTGGATTAGGCAGTGCAGCGGCGATCGCGCGGCCGAGGCTTGGTTTTTCAGCAATAATAAGGCGAGACATGTTTTTCCAGATGCTACAAACAATTAGGGCCACATTATCTAATGTGGCCCTAATAAATCAAGAAAAACTGGTTGTTTATACAGTTAGCATTCCACTATTCAAGCTTCTGCTTTCTTTATAAGAACTCGACGAACTTTGAGAAGTCGCGTTCTGGTACCTTCATTGGTGTACAGCCCGGAGTTCCTAGGTATAGGAAACCAACAATTTCATCGTCGCCTTCTAGGCCAAATGCTTGGTGTACTTCTGGGTGGAACATCCATTTACCTGAGCGCCAAAAGCCTTGGAAACCTTGTGCGACTGCAGCCATTTGCATCGCCTGTGCAGCACAACCCGCAGACAGATGTTGTTCGATAGCAGGCACTTTCTCGTGCTCGGTGACTTTTGCAATCACGGTGATCACCATTGGAGCTCGGAACGGCGCTTTTTTTACTTTCTCGATAACCGCGTCTTCGCTTTCATCTGCTTCAGCGGCGCGCACCAAGATGTCTGAAAGCTTCTGTAGACCTGAACCTTGCGCGATAACAAAGCGCCATGGTGTTAGTGCACCGTGGTCTGGAGCACGCAGCCCTGCTTTGATTATGTTTTCTAACGCCACACCTTCAGGTGCCGGATCAGAGAGTTTTGCGATTGAGCGTCTGTTGAGCAATAAATCCAAAGCATCCATTTGAAGTCCTTACTATTTCTTTATTATTTGTATACTTGAACTTTAGCACAGAATACAAACGATAATAAATCTCAACCACTGTCCATTTGGCCTAGATTAGAAACAATAAAGGCTCCTAAATCTATGACTTAGGAGCCTTGTTCAAAATCTAACTCAGCAAATTAATTAACCACATCTACCAATAAGATTACAGTTTGATAGCTGATTCTATAACTTAATAGCCAGCTCAACTCCTTGACGAATTGCGCGTACTGCATCCAGTTCACCCGCGTAATCAGCACCGCCTATCACATGCAGTTTGCCACCAAATTCTTGCCACATATCTTCGAATGGACGAACTGACACCTGACCTGCACATACGATAACCGAGTCAGCATCCAGCACCTGCTCTTTCTTACCAACGCTGATATGCAGACCTTTATCATCAATCTTGTTGTAGCTTACGCCGCCTAAAAGGTTTACACCGCGTTTTTCGAGAGTGCGCTTATGAATCCAACCTGTAGTTTTACCCGGACCTTTACCAACACGACCCGCTTTACGTTGCATCACCCAAACCGTTTTGTCACTGAACGAATCAGGGTAAGGGTAAAGCCCACCTGGGTGTTCCATATTCTTATCGATGCCCCACTCATGCAGCCAGTCATCTAAACTGTGAGAAGTAGGCTCGGTTAGCATGGTTGCCACATCGACACCAATACCACCAGCACCAACAATTGCGACTTTTTCGCCTACTGGTGTCTTTTCGCGAATCAAGGTTTGGTAATCAACTACGTTTTCTTGGTCGATGCCCTCAATATCGAGCTTTCTCGGTTCAACACCTGCCGCCATCACCACTTCATCGTACTTCAGCAACATCTCAAACGTTGCTTCAGTATCCAGTTTCAGGTTCACACCTGATGCATCGATTTGGTTAGCAAAGTAACGAATCGTTTCTCTGAACTCTTCTTTGCCCGGAATCTGCATTGCCAGTCTGAATTGTCCACCGATACGGTCATTCTTCTCGATCAAGTCAACCTTGTGTCCACGTTGCGCTAGGGTCGTCGCACAAGCTAAACCTGCGGGGCCTGCACCGACAACCGCAATGGTCTTAGTGGCTTGAGCCGGTTGAACAACAATTTCAGTCTCGTAACAAGCTCGTGGGTTCACCAAACAGCTCGCTCGCTTACCCTTAAACACGTTATCAAGACAAGCTTGGTTACAGCCGATACAGGTATTGATGAACTGCGCTTGGTCTTGAGCGGCTTTATTAACAAAGTCCGGATCTGCCAAGAATGGACGCGCCATTGAAACCATGTCGGCCTGTCCTGAACTGAGGATACGTTCGGCCTCTTCTGGCGTGTTGATTCGGTTACATGTCACCACTGGGATCGACACGTATGGTTTCACTTTCTCGGTTACCCAAGAGAATGCGCCTCGTGGTACTTGCGTCGCGATAGTCGGAACACGAGCTTCATGCCAACCAATACCGGTATTGATGATAGTCACACCCGCTTCTTCTAGCTTCTGAGCCAAAAGAACAACATCTTCAAAGGTGCTGCCTTGCTCAACCAAATCCAGCATCGACAGTCGGAAAATAATAATGAAATCTTTACCCACCGCTTCGCGAATCGATTTGACGATCTCTAGCGGGAAACGCATACGCTTCTCGTAAGAACCGCCCCACTCGTCGTAACGCATGTTGGTACGCTTACAAATGAATTGGTTAATCAAGTAACCTTCCGAGCCCATGATCTCAATGCCGTCATAACCAGCAACCTGAGCTAGCTCTGCACTATTGGCAAAGGCACCGATGGTCTTTTTGATCTGACGAGGGCTCATCTCACTGGGTGCGAACTTAGCGATTGGCGCTTTAATGCCAGAAGCACTTTGCGCGAATGGGTGCATCGCATAACGACCGGCATGCAATAGTTGAAGCGCAATTTTACCGCCGTGCTTGTGGACGGCTTCGGTAACAACTTGGTGCGCTTTGGCGTGCTTTACTTTACTGAATTCAGCACTAAATGGGGTTAATCTGCCACGTAAATTAGGAGAGAAACCACCGGTAACAATAAGACCAACGCCTCCTTTTGCTCGCTCTTCATAAAACGCGGCAAGTTTGTGTAGGCCTTCTTTATTTTCTTCTAAACCTGTGTGCATTGATCCCATCAATACACGGTTACGTAACTGAGTAAATCCAAGATCGAGTGGTTCAAGTAAATGTGGGTACATGGCAGACATCACTTCTATTATTTTATCCTTGTGGTCTGACCACAGTATAGTTCAATCACCAAAAGTTCAAACAACCGTTTACATTTTTGTAACACCGATCATAATGCTGAAGGTATTAATCGTTCAGAACCCCTTAATTTGACTACACTTAATGAGAATATATATCGATTAACAATTCTTGGTGTAGTTTGAGCTTGGGAATTATCGTAGGATACTAAGCAGTTCATATTATTGAGATTAATGGTACTACGGCTTGTTAAAGCGACGTGATCTCACTGCGGAGACAGAATGAAAAAAATATTCAAATTTATAGGTATGATCTTTAAAGGGATTTGGAAGCTCATTACGTTTGTACGTCTTGCGCTGGTTAACCTAGTCTTTTTACTCAGTATCGCCATCATCTACTTTGTGTACTTCCATTCAGATACGGCTCAACCGACGGTTCCACAGGATTCAGCTCTGGTGCTTAACCTGTCTGGTCCTATTGTAGAACAAAGTCGCTATATCAATCCGATGGATTCGGTCACGGGTTCGCTGCTTGGCAAAGACCTTCCAAAAGAGAACATCCTGTTTGATATCGTTGAAACGATTCGCTACGCAAAAGACGATGACAAGGTTACAGGTATCGTTTTAGCACTCAAAGAGTTGCCAGAAACCAACCTAACCAAGCTGCGCTACATCGCTAAAGCGTTGAATGAGTTCAAAGCGACAGGCAAACCTATTTATGCGGTGGGTGACTTTTACAACCAAAGCCAATACTACCTAGCAAGCTACGCAACTAAAGTCTTCCTATCACCAGATGGCGGGGTTCTTCTTAAAGGTTACAGCGCTTATTCGCTTTACTACAAAACCTTATTAGAGAAGCTAGACGTAAGCACACACGTGTTCCGTGTGGGTACTTACAAGTCAGCTATCGAGCCATTCATTCGTGACGACATGTCAGATGCAGCGAAAGAGTCCGCTTCTCGTTGGTTAAGCCAACTATGGGGTGCGTACGTTGATGATGTTTCTAACAACCGTCAGATCGATGCTAAAACACTGAACCCAAGCATGGACACCTTCTTGAAAGAACTTGAGTCTGTCGATGGTGACATTGCAAAACTGGCTGAGAAACTTGGCTTAGTGGATGAGTTAGCGACACGTCAACAAGTTCGACTAGAGCTTGCAGATGTTTTCGGCAGTGACGGTCAAGACAGCTACAACGCGTTTGGTTACTACGAATACCGTGCAACCATGCTTCCCGACATGACCAGTGAATCACACGACGTTGCCGTGATTGTTGCCAGCGGCGCAATTATGGATGGCAAGCAGCCACGTGGCACAGTTGGCGGAGATACCACTGCAGCCCTACTTCGCCAAGCACGTAACGACGATAAAGTGAAAGCCGTTGTACTTCGTGTAGATAGCCCAGGTGGCAGTGCCTTTGCTTCTGAAGTTATTCGCAATGAAATAGAAGCGATCAAGCAAGCGGGTAAGCCGGTTGTTGTGTCGATGTCGAGCCTTGCTGCTTCGGGTGGTTACTGGATCTCGATGGGCGCGGATAAGATCCTAGCTCAGCCAACCACACTAACGGGTTCAATTGGTATCTTCAGTGTTATCACCACCTTCGAAAAAGGGCTGAATGATATTGGTGTCTACACAGATGGCGTTGGTACCTCACCTTTCTCAGGTCTTGGTATTACAACTGGGCTTAGCGATGGCGCGAAAGACGCGTTCCAAATGGGCATTGAAAACGGATACCGCCGATTCATCAGCCTAGTTGGAGAAAATCGCGGTCTAGAAGTCGATGCTGTCGACAAGATTGCTCAAGGTCGAGTTTGGACAGGTCAAGATGCGATTCAGAAGGGCTTAGTCGATGAGATTGGTGATTTCGATGATGCGGTTGCAGCTGCGGCTTCACTTGCAGAGCTTGAAAGCTACAACATCTACTGGGTAGAAGAGCCACTTTCGGCCACTGAACAATTTATTCAAGAATTTATGAACCAAGTTCAGATGTCGATAGGCCTAGATATTCAATCGATGATACCAAGCAGTTTACAGCCTGTTACTCAGCAGTTAGCTCAAGATAGCCAGCTGTTAGGCAACTTTAACGACCCACAAGGCCGATACGCTTTCTGCTTAAATTGCCAAGTTCAATAAGTTGAGCCAATAACTCAATGACTAAGGGGTACCTCTGTGTGAGGTGCCTCTTTTTATTGCATGATAATTCGCTATAATCGCCCCCCCTGTTCCCTACATCACACTAAGTATTAATCGCCATGGAAAGAAAACACATCTATATCGCGTACACCGGCGGCACAATTGGCATGCAGAAGTCTATTGACCACGGCTATGTTCCAGTCGCAGGTTTCATGGATAAGCAGCTAGCTGGCATGCCTGAATTCCATCGCCCAGAGATGCCTGAGTACACCATTCACGAATACTCTCCATTAATGGACTCTTCAGATATGACGCCACTTGATTGGCAAACTATCGCTGATGACATTCGCGCGAACTACGATAAGTACGATGGTTTCGTTATCCTGCATGGCACAGACACTATGGCTTACACTGCCTCTGCACTGTCTTTCATGCTTGAAAACCTCGGCAAACCTGTGATTGTTACGGGCTCTCAGATCCCATTAGCAGAGCTTCGTTCAGACGGACAAGCAAACCTGCTGAATGCACTACACATTGCAGCAAACTACCCAATCAACGAAGTGACACTGTTCTTCAACAACAAGTTGATGCGTGGTAACCGCAGCACAAAATCACACGCAGATGGCTTCAATGCGTTTACTTCTCCAAACCTAAATCCATTGCTAGAAGCGGGTATCAATATCCAACTTAGCAATAACGTAAAGGTAAACGAACAACCTGAAGGTGCTTTCAAGGTTCATAACATTACTCCGCAACCTATCGGCGTAATCACAATGTACCCAGGCATCTCACACGAAGTTATCCGTAACACGCTATTACAACCTGTTAACGCGATGATTTTGCTTACTTTTGGTGTGGGTAACGCACCACAAAACCCAGAACTGCTTCAGCACCTGAAAGATGCCTCAGAGCGCGGTGTAATTGTGGTGAACCTAACTCAGTGTTTGGCAGGTAAAGTCAACATGGGTGGTTACGCGACAGGTTGTGCACTGGCAGAAGCGGGCGTGGTCAGTGGTTATGACATGACACCAGAAGCGGCATTGGCGAAGTTGCATTATCTATTAAGCCAAAACCTAGGCTACGAAGAAGTGAAGGCTCAGATGCAACAAGTGTTGCGCGGTGAGATGAGCTTATAACCGGTTCAAGGATTCACGTTAAACCCAATTATTCTATGAAAGCAACGGCGGCTTAACGTGAACTAAATCGTTTTATTGCTTATAAATAAACGAGTTAAACTAAAAGGGGTGGCACATTGCCACCCCTTTGTTGTAATTTAAGCTTAATGATTCGGGTTAACCCTAACAATGTCTTCTTGATCTGACTTAAACTGTTTCTTTAGTTCAGACTTAGATTTAAAGCTAATCTCACCACCAGCTGCAATTGTCATATGTTGAGCTTCAGAGTTATGTTTAGATTGGTATAACATAACCGCTTGCATACACGAGTCACGCTGTTCTTTTGAGAGCGCCGTACCTTCTGGCCATTTACCCGTTTCAACTGCGTAGGTTAAACGTTCGTAGACCTCGGGTGTCATTGCGCTAAGAAGTTGTTCTGCATCCATGGTAAAGCCTTAGTTTTAACAATTTTCACCAGAAAATAACCCGTAACAGAATTGAGTCAAGAACCTGACCAATAATAAGTGCATCTGATCACAAGTGAAGGAATATGAAAATTATGAAATGGTTGGCGATTAGCCTATTGCCTTTCACTCTGGTTGGGTGTCTTGAAGGGAACAAAAATACCGATCAACTGTGCCAAAGCAACCCAGGTCTTCAGTGTGAACAATTGAACATGAACGATGGGCAATGTCGTGTCGCACGTACAGACCTCATCTGGCATCGATTTGAGGTTCAGAAGCAACCCACCGAAATCAACAAAATCAAAGAATTCGAATTAGTCACTGCCTACAAAAAGTGCCTAGAGCTCGCGGCACAGATCGAAACGATCGATCAATCTAAGCTGCAAGAGCGTCGCTTTACCTCTTTAATGCACAGTATCGAAGAGTCTGAGCGCATTGTTGATGAGCTATCGAAATCCGATACACCGGAAACGCTTTACTTCTTGTGGTCGCAAACTGGGGACACCAATGCCAGACGCAGTTTCCTACAACTAGAAGGCTCTGAAGCGTTAAACACAGCCGAGATGCAATATGCCTTGGCAACCTTCTATACTACTCGCAATCATATAAAGACACTTAAGCTACTCAACAATGCGTTAACGCTTTCTAATGGCTCGGTAGCCAACACTGAAATCTTCAAGTCGATGGCCAGTATCAACCACAGCTTGGGGCATATGGAAAAAGCGTACGTTTGGGCAATGGTTGCCAAAGACTTTGATGTGCCGATTGCTTCTGAAGCCGAGCTCACGGTGTTGTACCATTTCGACAAGGCAACCTATAAGAAGCTAAATAAAGACGCAGACAACATCGTCGAAGCGATTGAGGATGGAATTTACAGCCCTTCAATCGTCCCGAGTTACTGATCGCTTCATTTATAGTGTTCTAACTTAAGCTTCTTATTCACCTGCTTTCAAATAAAAACAGCTACCTTTTTGGTAGCTGTTTTTATTTGTACTAGAGTTAAATCTGAAACCTTGGCCGTTTCAGCATTCCTAAATCGACAAATGCGACCTGTAAGGATTAGACAATAGTTACAAGTTATTTCGTACTTTCGTCATTTTTGTTGAAAATTAACGACACTGAATTAACACAGAACCGTTCACCTGTGGTCTTCGGACCATCAGGAAAAACGTGACCTAAATGGCTATCACAGGCGGTACAACGGATCTCTACACGCTTCATTCCGTGACTTAGATCTTCTATATAGCGTACTGCTTCATCATTCACTGGGGCATCAAAGCTTGGCCAACCACACCCAGAGTCATATTTGTTATCCGACAGGAACAAAGGGCTTTCACAGCATGTGCAGCTATAGACGCCAGTCTTATGGTTGTGCAGTAACTTACCGCTATATGGGGCTTCAGTACCACGTTCACGACACACTGCAAATTCGTCGTCTGTTAGGCGTTCACGCCAGTATTCATCAGGCTTTATCATATTTCCTCCCTTTTGAATCACGTTAATATCTCTCCACATTCTCAGTTATTATATTTACTTTTTTCTATAAAGGCTTGCATATCAGTCGTTTTGTAGCACATACTTTCTCACCAGGAAACATTGTACATATACACTCATAAGTGAATCATCATTTAGGGGTATTTTACCCAACTGGAAGGGTACAGAGCCACTTGCAATGGTCAATTTTCAACCACTTACACCCAATTGTTAAGAAAAGCGTCGCTTTTTTTTGACATTAAACAAGTTAAGTCGGATTATCTATTGCAGATGTATACTGGATTCTGTAATTTTACTACCAGTTATCTTTAATCAGAAATTAAGTTGTGGAGCAACTACAATGACTATCAAAGTAGGTATTAACGGTTTTGGCCGTATCGGCCGTTTCGTATTCCGCGCAGCTCAAGAGCGTGCAGACATCGAAGTAGTAGGTATTAACGATCTAATCGACGTAGAGTACATGGCATACATGCTTAAGTACGACTCAACTCACGGCCGTTTCAACGGTACTGTTGAAGTTGAAGGCGGTAACCTAATCGTTAACGGTAAAACTGTACGTGTTACAGCTGAGCGTAACCCAGAAGACCTTAAGTGGGATGCTATCGACGTAGACGTAGTTGCTGAAGCAACTGGTCTTTTCCTAACTGACGAGACTGCACGTAAGCACATCACTGCTGGCGCTAAGAAAGTAGTTCTTACTGGTCCTTCTAAAGATGCAACTCCAATGTTCGTAATGGGCGTTAACCAAGCATCTTACGCTGGTCAAGACATCGTTTCTAACGCTTCTTGTACTACTAACTGTCTTGCACCTATCGCTAAAGTACTTAACGATAAGTGGGGCATTGAGTCTGGTCTTATGACTACAGTTCACGCTACTACAGCAACTCAAAAAACTGTAGATGGCCCTTCTGCTAAAGACTGGCGCGGTGGCCGTGGTGCTTCTCAAAACATCATCCCATCTTCAACTGGTGCTGCTAAAGCTGTAGGCGTTGTTCTTCCAGAACTAAACGGCCTTCTAACTGGTATGGCTTTCCGTGTACCAACTGCTAACGTATCTGTAGTTGACCTAACAGTTAACCTAAAAGAAGCTGCATCTTACGAAGAAATTTGTGCTGCAATGAAAGAAGCTTCTGAAGGCGAAATGGCTGGCGTTCTTGGTTACACTGAAGACCAAGTAGTATCACAAGATTTCATCGGTGAAGTTCAAACTTCAGTATTCGATGCTAAAGCTGGTGTTGCTCTAACTGACAAATTCGTTAAAGTTGTATCTTGGTACGACAACGAAATCGGTTACTCAAACAAAGTTCTAGACCTAATCGCTCACATCTCTAAGTAATTTCTTTTTAGAAATCGCTTTAGATAAGCATTAGCGAAGACTGTTTTGAGCAGACTTTGAAAAAGGCGACCTTAGTGTCGCCTTTTTAATGCCTGCTATCTTTTAAACCGCGTCTATCTAAGCTCATCAAGATAGCCCAAACGCAAAATTCAATTCTAATACTGACTCTGCTGGTTACTCATGAAAATACAAGCATCACTCTAGTCAGCATTTGAATTCAATTTCCTTAGAAGGATCATGTAATGGATTTATCTACTCTACCTGCACTGGCGGTACTTTCTGACAACGTGACTATCGTTGAACACGAAGGTGTAAAACTGGTTCGCGTTATCCACGATAAAGCAAACGCAGCGATTTCACTGTTTGGCGGCCATGTGGTGTCATTCCAACCACAAGGTCAAGAAGACCTAATTTGGATGAGCCAACAAGCAAAATTCGATGGTAAAACGGCTCTGCGTGGTGGTATTCCAGTATGTTGGCCTTGGTTTGGTCGCATTGCAGCACCAGCACATGGTTTTGCCCGTTCAAGTGAATGGCAATTGGTTGAGCACCGTGAAAGCGAAGCCGGCGTGATTGTAAGCTTAGGTCTGAAGCCAAGCGAAGAGACGCTAGCAGTATGGCCTCATCAGTTTGATGCACGTTTGAATGTTGAGATCGGCGAGCAGCTAAAAGTAACGCTGGACGTGAAGAACACGGATTCTCAACTATGGACTTTCTCTGGTGCCCTACACACTTACCTAAACGTTGGTGATATTCACACCACAACCACAACAGGTATGGGTGCTGAGTACATTGATAGCCTGCAAGGTGGCAAGATCTGCCAAGGCGGTTCTGAACTGGTACTGACCGACACGATTGACCGCGTTTACACGCAACCAGAAGCGCAAATTTTTGTTGCTGACAAGAAGCTGGATCGCACGCTAACAGTTGAAAACCACGGTCATAACTCTGCAGTACTGTGGAACCCGTGGGCTGAAGGCGCTGCTGGTATGGGCGACATGCAAGACGACGGTTACCTAACTATGATGTGCGTAGAATCAACACTGCACGCACCAAGCCTAGAGGCAGGCAAAACGTTAAAGCCAGGTGAAAGCCACCAGCTGATTACGGTCATTTCCTCAAACTAGACCTCTAGCGAGTTTAATTAAAAACAAAAATGCAGCTCATTGAGCTGCATTTTTTATTGCCCAACCTCACATGCATAGCCTAGTAATCAATGCTTTAGCACAAGCCTATTAGTCCATCACCTCTTTGTTCAACCCCGCACCATTTAGCTCTCATCACTCTAGTTTATAAATATAACTATCAATTCATTAATTATTATCAATTACTGCCGATAAATAAGTACCTATGATAGAAAGCTCAATAACAAACTTCCGTAAAACCACTTAACAACACCTCAATGAAGACAGGATAGTGAATTCATGTTCGAGAAATACAAAAATCAAAGTGTTGGCTTCCAACTTAAGTTGGTCATTTTGCTGTGCTTGCTTATCGCTTTTGGATCCATTGCAACACTCGTGTATAGAAATGCCTCTCAGGTGTTATTAGACAACACGTTAAAAGAACACCAATCCAAAGTAGAAGCGATGGCCAAAACCATCTCTGGTCAGTTCGATGCCTACCTGCACACCGCCAAAGTTTTAGAGTCCACTTTTCGTAACGGTTACCTAGCAGGTGTTTATGTTGAAAGTTATGACGTTGAGTTCAACGGTCACTCCATTCCTAACATGACTCAATATGGTGAGAGCCTAATCAACGACACCAAACTGGTTGATAGCTTTACCCGCGATACTGGCGCAGTAGCGACCCTCTTTGCCCCATTTGGCGATGACTTTATCCGTGTGTCTACCTCTCTTAAGAAACCTTCTGGTGAGCGAGTTGTTGCTACCACGCTAGGGCAAAACCATCCGGGCTATAACAAGCTCAAAAATGGCCAGCCTTATTACGCGCAAGTACAGCTATTTGGTCAGCGTTACATTACCTACTATGCACCTTTGACCAATGCACAGGGCAAAGTAAACGGCGTTTCTTTCATTGGCTTACCAGTAGAAGAGGCAACTCAAAACCTGTTTGAATCTTTGCGCTCGGTTTCTTGGGGTGACACCGGATACACCATCATTGTTGATAACGAGAAAGAACACCAAGGCCAATACTTGTTGCACCCTACGAACGTTGGCGGTGGTAAATCGATTGTTGACGTGGCTGACTACGACGGTAACAAACCTTTCTATCAGATCTTTGAACAGCCATCAGGGCTAATTCGATACCCATATGAGTATCAAGAAACCGTTGGTGAAAAGTACCTGGTATACACCGAAGTTCCGGGTTGGAATTGGAAACTGCTTGGCGGTACTTTTATCAAGGAAGTGACTAAAGGCAGCGACGAATTACTCAAGCTTATCGCCATTATTGCGACCTTAATTGCTGCCGCTACCATCGTCGCGTTAACCTTCGTGTTGAACCGCACACTGACGCCGCTAACGACTTTAAACGAGTACATGCTACGTCTAGGAAAAGGCGAAGTGAGCCTGCATATTCCAAACAATGGTAAGCAGACCAAGAACGAGATCAGCAATCTGAATACCGGTGTTGCGAACATGGCAGCCCAGCTGAACACACTCGTGGGCGAGATTCGTGCAACCAGTGACCAAGTACAGAACAGCTCAAGCAGTGTGTCACAAGATGCTAGCCACAACTTGAGTCAATCTGATCGCCAACAAGCACAGGTTGAGCAAGTCGTTACTGCCATAGAAGAGATGGCCACCTCTGCTGAATCAGTAGCGCAGCAAGTGAACAGCATTGCTGAAAATGTTCGCCTAGCTAATGAAGACAGCCAGAAAGGTTTAGAAGTCGTTGAAGGTGTGTGTATTGATGTTGCCCAGCTGAACGATCAATTAGACAAATCAGCCTCGGCCATCGAGCAAGTAAGCGCTGATAGCGAAAGCATTCAAACCGTCACCAAAATGATTGACGACATTGCAGAACAAACCAACTTACTTGCATTAAACGCTGCAATAGAAGCGGCGCGTGCGGGTGAGCAAGGTCGTGGGTTTGCCGTGGTAGCCGATGAAGTAAGAACATTGGCTCATCGCACACAAACGTCAGTCCAAGACGTAGTGAGCATCATCGAGAAGCTAAAATCTTCGACCCATAATGCCGTAAACCTGATGACGCAAAGCCAATCGAATGCCAACCAAGTACTCGATAAAGCGCAAGAAGCAGGCACCGCGCTAGAGTCGATTGCCTCTCAAGTTGAATCTATTGCTTCTCAAGCAGAAACCATCGCTGCGACGTCAGAAGAGCAAGCTCAAGTTTCTCAAGAAATAGCAGCGAACGCGCATGCGATCAGCGATTTGAACCAGCAAAGCCGTGAAACCAGCGCTAAGACCTCTCACAGTGCTGATGAACTTCAAAAACAAGCGGAATCGTTGAAGAATCAAGTTAACTTCTTTAACTAGAAGCTGAGTTCTCTGTTTTTAGCGACTCGCTCATAACCAATAGAGCCAACCGTGCGTTGGCTCTATCTCTTCATTGACTGGTTCTATCTACTCTCGGATTGCCGTTAGCCAACACAGCTGCGTTTATTCTAGCGCCCCACTATGCTTCCTGTTAAAATTTTGGACTTGAAATTTCTACCTCGAGTTCGCAATGACTTACCAATGCCCTTTGTGTCACCAACCTTTATCTCAAAACGATCGTACGTTTAAGTGTGAAAAGAACCATCAGTTCGACCTAGCGAAAGAAGGCTATGTCAATTTGATGCCTGCGCACCACAAACGCTCAAAAGATCCAGGTGACAACAAAGAGATGATGCAGGCACGTCGTCGCTTCCTTGAAGGTAACCACTATGACCCAATGCGCCAAGCGGTGGTGATATTGTGTTCTCGCTATCTACCAGAAGAGGCGCCTAGCCTATTGGATATTGGTTGTGGCGAAGGTTATTACACCAACGAAATTGCAGTGAACCTTCAAGAAAAGAAGGGGGCTACTTTTGGCCTAGACATCTCTAAGATTGCTATCAAATACGCCGCTAAACGCTACCCTGCTGTCGACTTCTCAGTTGCATCAAGCCATCGCCTACCCTTTGCTGAAAACAGCTTAGACGGCATTCTACGCATTTACGCGCCTTGCAAGGCTGAAGAGCTACAACGTACCATCAAAGATAATGGTGTGGTGATCACCGTGACACCAGCTAGCCGACACCTGTATCAACTACGTGATGCAATTTATGATGGCGTTCGCTTGCACGACGAAGATCCAGAAGTGATCGAAGGTTTTACGCTTGAGCATCAAGAGCAACTAAACTATATGATGGAACTATCGGGGTCAGATGCATTCGACCTGCTACAGATGACGCCGTTTGCTTGGAAGGCGAGTGAAGAGTTTAAACAACAACTCACCGAGGCAGAGCAATTCAACTGTGAAGCTGACTTTATGCTGCGAGTGTACCGCAAACAAATTTAATTGATATTGATTATCGTTTGCATTGAAATCTTATCTTGCCTCCTTTAGTATGCGTGTTCTTCAAGGAGGCATTTCATGCAACGTATTATTCTTATCGGATTAGCTACTCTTCTCACGGCTTGTGCTAATCAACCTGCAAAAGACACTTCTCAAAAAGTGGCTCAAACGGAATCCGTTTCCACATTCTATGACTACCAGTTCGCTTCTCCACAAGGCGAAACACTTTCTCTCGATGCATTACCTAAACAGCTGATTGACGCTGATGTGGTTCTTATTGGCGAATGGCACACGCATTCTGCTATTCACCGCTTCCAAACCGACTTCTTAAAAGCGCGCCGCAACGCAACATCCAACATTACGCTTTCAATGGAACAGTTCACTCGCGAGCACCAAGCCACACTTGACCAATACTTAAACGGTGAAATTGGCGAACAAATTCTCATGTCTCAAGCGGCAGCTTGGCCAAATTACGAAAGTGATTACCGTGCGTTAGTTGAGTTCGCAAAAACCAACGACGTCGATGTTATTGCGGCAAACGCACCAAAGCCATTTGTGCAGTGTATTGGGCGTAAAGGATTGCCTTACCTAGACCAATTGTCGACCGAGCAACGCCAATGGATTGCTGCCGAAGTGAATACTGGCGATAGCCCATACAAAGAAAAGTTCATGGCTTCTATGCACCACGGTACGCCCGAGCAAACAGAAAAACAGTTTGCCGCTCAGGTAACCTGGGACGAAACCATGGCTGAGTCGATTGTGGATTACCTAGCATCAAACCCTGATAAACAAGTAATTCATGTGGCTGGCAAATTCCACACCGAGGGTGGTTTAGGGACAGCAGCATCGATTCTACGTCGTAACCCTGATTTAAAAATCGCAATCATCAGTCCAGTTGAAGCGATTTCAGCGGATAACAGTGATTATCAGCTTGAAGTGCTTTCGCCGCCGGCTCGCTTTGTTAAGAAAGAGAACCGAATGAAGGCATACAAGCATCTGTCAAAACGCAGCGCTAGCCTAGAGTGTGAGTAAGGTCTGTTGTTCCACTCTTCTAAGCTAAAGAGTCGACGGGCTAATCCTAGATAATTAGCCCATCGTCACAACTTGATCACGTTCCCGTCATTCATCCTAACTCTATCTAAATCAAACATTCTTATCGGCACAAGACTTGCTTAGTAAATAGACGATTTAACCAAGCAGATGAAAATGTAATGTGCGAATAAAAAACATCACTATCGATGATTAATTGCACAAGTTTTTCACACCTCTGCCGATACTATATTTAAGGATAGGTAAGGAGAGCGATATGACGCCAGTAGGAACGAGTAATACTCAGCTGTATTCACCTTCGCAAATGAATGCACAAGCTAAAAGCACTGAAGCTGAAAAGCCTGCACCTCTTAAGGTTGAGCAAAATACTGTTAAGCTTTCTGATGAAGGCAAAGCCCTATTATCTGCACTTAAAGAAATCGATAAAGAAGCCAAGAAGGTCGAAGCTGAAAACGCGACCGTTACCGATAAGGTTGAGTCATTTGCTCATGGCGCTCTAGGTATGGATCACCCAGATAAGATTGAAGAAGAGGACGATGGTTCTTATTCAGCAGGGCAATACTTATCCGCAGCGGCAACCGTTGGTGGCATCCTACTCGCTTTAATCTAACTTTATCCCCAGTTACTGCACTTTCCTCTCTGCATTAAAGCGATTTGTCGTCACGACAACAGACCCGATTTGGTCTAAAAAACGAGTTCATTCCATAATTCCGCTCTCATTTTAATGGAATAATACTCGTGAAAAACACTTTTGAGCTTATTGACAAGCCTACCTTCTTTGGTGCTATTGCACTCCTACTCACGATAGTTTTCCCGCTCATTTTGTTCCCAACACAGGGCGCAGACTGGATTGCGGTTGCGAAAACATTCATGACTGACCAACTTGGATTTCTATATCTTGCTCTAGGCCTCGCGGCTTGTGCATTTATGGTTTACGTTGTGTTCAGTGATATGGGACAAATTAAACTGGGCGAAGCCGATGAAGAGCCTGAATTCAAAACAGCATCATGGGCTGCAATGTTATTTTGTGGCGGTATCGGTGCAAGTATCTTGTACTGGGGCTGTATTGAGTGGGCTTACTACTACCAATCACCGCCTTTCCAACTAGAACCTGGCAGTGAAGAAGCGGTTCGTTGGGCGGCAACTTACGGTTTGTTCCACTGGGGACCAATCGCGTGGTCTATCTACCTGATCCCTGCGATTCCTATCGCTTACTTCTTCTATGTACGTAAACAGCCAGTTCTAAAGATCTCTAGTGCGTTAATGCCTGTTCTTGGTGAACACCGCAGTAAAGGCGTACCTGGAAAAATCGTCGATATCCTTTTCATTTTCGGCCTATTAGGCGGCGCTGCAACAACGCTAGGTTTAGCTGCACCTCTAATCACTGAAGGTCTGAATCACCTATTTGGTCTACCTAAAAATAACCTAACGCAAGTGATGGTGCTTTTAGTCTGTACTGCGATTTTTGCTTACTCATCTTATGCTGGATTGGAAAAAGGCATCAAGATCCTAAGTAACATCAACTTCTGGGGTGCAATGGGTCTGTTGGCTTTCGTTCTGATCGCGGGTCCAACAATCTTCATGTTAGAAACAGGTTTAGACTCAATTGGTCGCCTACTGTCTAACTTCTTCGTGATGGCAACGTGGGCTGAACCATTTGGTGGCTACGGTACATTCGAAAACACTCACTTCCCACAAGACTGGACGATTTTCTACTGGGCATGGTGGCTAGTATTTGCACCGAGTATGGGTCTGTTTGTTGCGCGTATCTCTCGCGGCAGAACCATCAAACAAATGGTGTCAGGTTCGATCTTCTTTGGTTCTCTAGGTTGTTTCCTATTCTTCATGATCTTAGGTAACTACGGCCTATCACTGCAGCTTTCTGGTGAGCTGGATGTCGTTGCGATTTTGAATGCGGAAGGCGCAACCAAAGCTATCTTCTCGATGCTTGCACAATTGCCAATGAGCACGCTGGTTATCGCTGTATTTACAATGCTGTGTATCATTTTTACGGCAACAACATTTGACTCTATCTCATACATCCTGGCGTCTGTTGTACAAAACAACGTGACCGAAGAGCCATTGCGCTGGAACCGTATGTTCTGGGCATTCACTCTGTCATTCTTGCCAACGATTCTGATGTTCTTGGGCGGCCTAAGTACGCTACAAACGGCTGCGATTGTTGGTGGCTTACCGCTGCTTGCTATCTCTGTCATGTTGATGATTTCAGCAGTTCGTGCGACTAACCTCGACCTACGCCATCAAGATGCGTACATCGAGCCAACGATCAACATCGAAGAGCTGCCAGACATGGACCCTTGGTCTGCTGAAGGTATGGCGCTGGCTCAATTTGAGAAAGAAAGAGATGCAGCACAAGAAGCTGCAGAACTTGAGCGTGTTGCTTACACAGAACTTGCCGCAGTGAAGAAAGAAATTCGCGCTTATGTGTTAGAACAAGGTTCACAAATGGAAACTCACGAGTTACCAGAGAACCTACAACAAGCACTTGAGCAGGCCGAGAGTAATCTTAGTGCCGCACAAGCGAAAAAGATCGAGTTATCTGAGCAAGCTCAGAATGCTCGTATCACGTTCAACCAGGTGGTTGCAGACTTACCGCTTGCTTGACATTAGCCATGACACAGTCCATTGATTTGGACCCTCCTAAATACGACAAAGGCTCACAGAAATGTGAGCCTTTTTTTATGCTTTTCTAAAAGCTTGAGTTATTGCTCAATTTTATATTGATGAAACAAATATGAAACGACTTTGACACAAATAGGTGTTCTAATCATCCCGCTTATATAAAAAGGGATAACTAATGAAGCACTTTATGAAACCAATTGTTACCGCAGTGGTAACCTCTACACTCTCATTCAACGTACTTTCAGCAGAAATCAAGAATGTCATTCTGATGATCGGCGACGGCATGGGACCTCAGCAAGTTGGCTTATTGGAAACCTACGCAAATCAAGCGCCAAATTCCATCTATAAAGGGAACAAAACGGCCATTTATCAACTTGCTCAAGAAGGGGTTATTGGTTCATCCCTAACGCATCCGGAAGACGCAATCGTAGTGGATTCAGCTTGCTCTGCGACCATGCTTGCAACGGGTATCTACAGCGGTTCAGAAGTGATCGGTATCGATTCCCAGGGTAACCATGTTGAGACAGTGCTTGAGAAAGCGAAAAAAGCAGGCAAAGCGACCGGCTTAGTTTCAGACACACGCTTAACTCACGCGACCCCTGCTTCTTTCGCCGCTCACCAACCTCACCGTTCTTTAGAGAATCAAATTGCATCTGATATGTTAGCAACGGGCGCTGATGTGATGCTCTCTGGAGGACTGCGTCATTGGATCCCTAAATCGACCAACGACAAAGGGGAAACCTATAAGCAACTTGAAAAACTGACTCAAGGTGATGTTTATCTCAAATCGAAGCGCAAAGACGACCGTAACCTGCTGACTGAAGCAGAGACAGACGGCTACCAACTGGCGTTTAATCGCAACATGCTAGACGACGCTAAGGGCGATAAACTACTTGGTCTATTCGCCTACTCAGGTATGGATGATGGCATCGCTTACAGCAACAAGAAAAAGAGTGGCGAACGAACTCAGCCAAGCCTGAAAGAGATGACACAAAAAGCGCTAAACATCCTATCTAAAGATGAAGATGGCTTTTTCCTAATGGTCGAAGGTGGCCAAATCGACTGGGCGGGACACAGTAACGATGCAGGCACCATGCTGCATGAACTGCTCAAGTTTGATGAAGCGATACAAACGGTGTACGAATGGGTAAAAGATCGTGAAGACACGATCGTGATTGTGACCGCAGACCACGAAACAGGCTCTTTCGGTTTCAGCTACTCTTCTAACGACCTACCAAAACCACAGAAACGTTCTGGCGAAGCCTTCGCCGATCGCGACTATGCACCTAACTTTAACTTTGGCGCATTCGATATTCTTGATGGTCTATACAATCAGAAGCAAAGCTACTACGGCATGATCAGCGAATTTCAGAAGCTGGATAAAGCGCTGCAAACACCTGAAAAGCTGGCTGAGATCGTCAACAAAAACAGTGAGTTCCCTATCACAACGGAACAAGCGAAAAACGTATTAGCCAGTAAACCGAACCCATACCGATTGGCTCAGCACAAATACTTATCGGCAGAAGAAGTGCCTGCTATCAACGATTTCGATGCTTTCTTCCCATATAACGACCGTGGCAACCTACTTGCTCGAGAACAAGCAACCGGTCAAAACACCGTTTGGGGTACAGGTACACACACTCACACACCAGTGAACGTGTTTGCTTGGGGTCCTGCTGAAAAGATACTGCCAGTTTCGAAAATCATGCACCACTCAGAACTGGGTGAGTACATTAAGCAACAAGTAAACTAGCCTGAATCTTTTTTGCTCGTTTAACTTTAGCGCCCTCCGGGGCGTTTTTTGTTTTAAGCCTTTAAGTTAAGTTAGTTTTTAATTTTAGGCGACGCCAAATAACAAAACAGCCGCTAAAGAGCGGCTGTTTTTATAATACTTAGCGGTTCGGGTGATTCAAAATATGATCTTCCCAATCCACCACATCAATTTCGTAAACTACTTTGTTACGAACGCTTTCACCTGCTGCATGCATCTCTGTTTTTGATCCAGTGATCAACGGGTGCCATTCAGGGATCGGCTTAGATTCTGATAGAAGACGGTAAGCACAAGTGTCTGGTAGCCAGTGAAATTCATCGATCTTGTCACGAGTCAGCTTCAAACACTCTTCACCTGAAGTGAAGCGGTTCGGGTAGTCTTTACACGAGCATGTTTTGTCGTTTAACCAGCTGCACGCCACGTTGGTGTAGTAAACTTCATCGCTATCTTCATCCATTAGTTTATGCAGGCAGCACTTACCACAACCGTCACAAAGTGATTCCCACTCATTCTCGGTCATTTGCTCTAGTGTCTTTTCTTGCCAAAATGGATTCGTCATAGGATTACTTCTTACTCTTTTACTGGGGTGCGTGTTATACCGCTAGCCCATAAAAAGTTCAAGGATAATAATTGTTCATTCTTTGATTCAATCAACAGCTGTCACTCTCATCATTTTTTGCTACTATCGCGCACCCTGTTATTTAGTGAGTTTAATTTGATGGAATGTCGCCTAGGTTGTGGAGCATGTTGTATCGCTCCAAGTATTACATCTGCTATTCCTGGAATGCCTAATGGTAAGCCTGCTGGCGTACGCTGCATCCAATTAAATGAGCAAGATCTCTGCAAATTATTTGGTCAACCTTCACGCCCGAAGGTATGTCACCAATTCAAAGCTTGCCCTATCATTTGTGGTAAAACCGACCAAGAAGCCCTTGATAACCTGATCGAATTAGAAGCTATTACCTAAGATTAGCTGACCTTTTCTTCCTCCTATATGCCCAAGATTTCACAATTCTGCGAAATCTAAACTATCTTGTTGATACTGGTACAGATTAATAAGGATCGTTATGAATAGGTATATCGCAGAAATGTTCGGTACATTTTGGTTGGTGTTAGGGGGTTGTGGTAGTGCCGTCTTAGCCGCTGCTTTTCCCGATGTAGGTATCGGCTTACTAGGGGTTTCCCTCGCGTTTGGTTTAACCGTACTCACCATGGCTTTTGCTATTGGCCATATATCCGGCTGTCACCTCAACCCTGCTGTTACTATTGGATTGTGGAGCGGTGGTCGCTTTGATGCCAAAGACGTCGCACCTTACATTATTGCCCAGGTCATTGGCGGTATTATCGCGGGTGGAGTGTTATTTGTGATTGCTTCAGGCCAAGCAGGTTTCGACGCTGCCGCATCTGGCTTTGCTTCAAATGGTTACGGTGAACACTCACCGGGCGGCTACTCGCTCACAGCAGCACTTGTCTGTGAAGTGGTCATGACCATGGTGTTCCTATTCGTGATAATGGGCGCGACTGATTCAAAAGCGCCTGCTGGGTTTGCACCCATTGCAATTGGTCTCTGTTTGACCTTGATTCACCTTATCAGTATCCCCGTAACCAATACTTCTGTGAACCCTGCTCGAAGTACCGGCGTGGCTGTATTTGTCGGTGATTGGGCCGTTTCGCAATTGTGGCTATTCTGGGTTGCACCGATTATTGGTGCTGTAATTGGCGCGATGATTTACAAAGCGGTAAGAGGTTCAGATTAGTGTACAACTAACCTATTGTAATCAGTTAAGTTTAATCTATTGAAGCAGCTTAACTGATTACATATTCCCAAAGAATCAAGCCCCTCTATCCTGCAACTCAATATTATCATCGCTACACAAATGGATAGTAAAAGCCATTAGATTGTCATTACTGAGGGAACATGACGGGATAAGTACCAACCGATTCTGTCATGCCT
>NZ_JBFSVK010000045.1:0-25318 GCF_041467855.1 Vibrio sp. 10N.247.311.51
AGAGCTTCTCTTCGTTGTGACTTACATCACTTCGGAAGAGGCGGCCATTCTAGCGATTTAATTCTCAGTGTCAAACACTTATTTGGAATTAATTCCTACTTTCTAAAAGTAGAAGCGAATCATCGCTTAAAGCTAGTTGCCTTACTAACATTTCTCGCTGAAGCCTTGTGGCGTCTGCCGTGTCAGTGAGGCGGCATTATAGAGATGCCGCTCATATTGGCAAGCAATAAATGCGTTTTTTATTAAAAAAAGAGGTTAAGC
Organism: Vibrio sp. 10N.247.311.51; assembly: GCF_041467855.1. NCBI lineage: Bacteria > Pseudomonadati > Pseudomonadota > Gammaproteobacteria > Vibrionales > Vibrionaceae > Vibrio > Vibrio sp. 10N.247.311.51. Next base: position 262 of record NZ_JBFSVK010000045.1, read on the forward strand.
GAAGACATTTCAACCAAGGGCTTATTTATACCACTTTTACCCCAAGTTTCGAACAAATTACCCACAACGACCTGTGGATAACTACTCTCCACTATCAAAAAAGTAAGATAAACGAGCCCTAGGGTTTAGATACTCTCGAACTTGTTCAGGTAATTTGCTTGGATGAACGGCATTTACGATTTTGATCTCTTTAATAAAGAGGTCAATGATCGGGGCTTGGGTTCTTGGCACGCTAGGATCATAGATAAGTACATTTGGATAAAGCATATGTTTAGCGTTAACGGATATCACAATCCCAATCGAATCATTTGAGAGCTGTACTACGGTTCCTGGTGGGTAGACTCCCATGAACTTAACCAACAGCCCCAAGTTATCTTGGCTATATAGATGCTTGCAGCTCTTATATAAGTGGGACAGTGCCAAATACGGGATCATTTGTTGAGATTGCGTTTTACCATGGCAAAGGTTATCAAATGCATTAGCCACAGCGACTATCTTGGCAAATTCATCAATCTCATGTTCTTTTAAGCCCTCGGGGTAACCAGAACCATCATTCATCTCATGATGTTGAGCGATCACCTTTTTAGCACTTTCAGGAAAGTCATCAATTGCCGATACAATATCCGCACCGTATTTAGTATGAAGCTTTAGGTAGTTCTCTTCTGGCACCGTTAGTGCACTCTGCTTTCTTAATATCGCAGCTGGTATTTTGATCTTGCCTATATCATGGAACATTGCCGCGAAAGAGAGAGCTTTCAATTGCTGCGTATCGTAGCCTTTAGCTTTACCTATCATCAGTGCAACAACCGAAACGTTCAGTGTATGAAAGTAGAGGTCTTCAAAATCCGCTTTAACATTCATAAGATGCAAGGTGACGTTATCATCGCTCACTAGGGTCTCAACGATATCATCAACAAGAGCCTTAACCTCCCCCACCGCATCTAAAGGTCTGTTACGGATCTTGGTCATCACAGAGCGCATTCGAGCAAGCGAGCGTTCAAACTCTCTCTCACAATGACTCACCCTGCGGCGGTAAGAGCTAAGAGTTTCGATACGCTCATGCTTATCTTTCCACATTCTTTCCGTTTCAAGGCTTACCTGTGAATCAATATCGACTTCTTGTTCACCTACGTGATTAACAGGTAAAGGTGAGGTATCACTTTGACTCAGGTTTATATAGACGTGCTTAATCCCAAGATGTCGAATTACTTTTACTTGAGCGTCATCTTTGATTTTAAAGCTGTTGAATAAAAATGGGTGTTCATTCCATTTTACGGGGAGTCGTATATGCAGACCGGGCTGAATGCGATCTACGGTAATCTTTATGCTGCCCATTTTTATATATAATATTGATGATTAATCTCTATTTATAATTCTAATAAAACCAAGCAGCAATTTCACTATCCAATTTCACAGGTTCAACTCAAAGAGTCGCAGTGCACCATCCAGCGTATACCGAATTTATCTTCTACTTTGCCAAATCGGGCCCCCCAAAACGTATCTGCGAGTGGAGTCATTATCCGCCCTCCCTTCTTAAGCTTTTCAAAGATTTGTTCTTGCGTCGCGGTATCTTCAGTCACAAGAGAGAGAGCGAGATTGTTACCTTCGAGTTCTTTTGCCTTAACACCATCAGACATCATCAGCTTCATACCAAACGCTTCGAACTCAGCATGCATAACCCAATCAGGTTGAGCTCCCTCTATTACCTGTGGTGCATCACTAAAAAGTTGCTTAGATAAAACCACACCACCAAAACACTTATGATAAAAATCCAGTGCTTCACTACAACGACCATCAAAAAATAAGTAAGGGGTTACTGTCAGCATATTTATCTCCTCTGTTAGTCCTTTAAACATAGACAATAGAAGAGAGAATGACAGGTAACATCATGATTTAAGATAATTAATTCATTATCAGATCGAATAGCGAAGGGAAATTATGGGATTTAGGAATGAAACATCAAGATCTGTCTGATTGAAGCGCAACTGCAGCGACACGCTGGATTTTAAATTTACCTAAACCTAAAACGACGAAAGGTCGCTATAAAAGCGACCTTTCTATGTTTGGTACGGTAGGCGGACTAAAAAAACAAACATATTAAACTGATTTAAAAGGAATTATGCAAATCAATATTCATAAAGGGTTACTTAAAGGGTTGCATTAATCAGTTATCATTTAAAGCGACTCAGTTTTTACTCAAGAGCAATTATTTAAATTTCATCAATATAAAATTGTGTTAACCCACTCACAACTAAAACAATTCTCATTCTCAATGGGGTTAAGTTCGTCAATCTAATATATTTCACACACATATTACTCCTATGTATACACCAGCATAGGAGTTCATTATGCCCACCTCGATTATTCAATTAATTTTGCTCATCCGCTTTCATCCGACACCAGATGCCCAAGCGACTCATACAATCAACTCACCTTAAAGCCTAGCGTGTAGAGCTTCGTCTCTTGCTATCAACCGAGTGAGAGTGACTTGTTCCAACATCGTTATACCGTCACCTCTATTTTGCTCCACTTCGCTAAAGGTGTGCACGATGAGTAAATCTACTCATGTGAGCACTCGCCAGCATATGGTATTAGCACTTGAGTTATACAAGCGCATACCGTATTGGCACAAAGTCACGGCCTCTGAGCTCAAAGCACAGCTTCAGGAGATAGGTATTGATAGAGATATTCGAACGATTCAACGTAACCTTGATGTGTTACTTGAGTATTTTGATATTGACCGAGATACTCGTGACAAACCTTATGGGTACCAACGAAAGCAAGCCAAATCTCTTGTTGGCTCTGGTACTCAAGAAGCACTACTGTTGTGTCTGGCTGAGTCTCACATACATTATTTAATCCCTTCTCATATATCTCATACTCTTCAGTCGTTATTTGAAGATGCTAACTACCGATTAGAATCCTTAGCTCAGGACTCAAAAGAGTCTCAATGGTTACGAAAAATCGATTTATTCGGCACTTATGAACTAAGGCGTAATATCTGCCCTGATGCTTACGCAGCTATCAGTCAAGGGCTCTACCACAATCGTTGGTTAAACTTGCACTATTACTCTGAAGAGGGGCAACACAGAAAAGATGTCATGCCATTAGGTCTTGTACAACAAAGTAATACATTGATATTGGTGTACCGCCAGAAGGGAAATAAAGACGCTACTTTTGTTGATGTCAGCCATATTCACAAGGTCACACTATCAACCTTCACGTTTGCTTACCCACAAGATTTTGACTTACAACACTCAGCATCGGGATACACCAATACAGAGCATGAGCGTTATACACTCGAATTCACTATTACTAAACAAGCTGGTGAACATCTCTACCAAACACCACTTTCCAACGACCAACGTATCTCTGAGTTCGATACATATTTACACATCACTGTTACGGTTTCTAATACACCACCGTTAGTGGCATGGCTAGAAGCACATAAAACCCACATCACCTTTGTAGAACAACAACCTATACCGCCGTCAGTCACCCCCCCCCCCCAACTGCAAACCACTTCTCTAAATAGCGATAGCGGTCTCAATTAGTACAACCCCATGCGACACCAGATGCCCAACCTATTGATAACCTGACAACAAACAGGGATGTCACATAGGGTTGCCGTCTTTCTATGTGATCCACTACGACATAGACGGGGAGAGAAGTTCATGACCATTCAAGCGATTCGACCATTACTTAACAAGCACCGTTGCCTAGTTTCATTTAGCTGCGAATATTGCGGAGGTAGCCACAGTTCAACCTGTGACATTTGCGATATGCCTCCATGCCGATGTGCTTGCTAGTACCACACGTTTAATACCCACCATTAGCGGTTTACGAAAGTAAGCCGCTTTTGCTTTCTATGCATTTATCCCTACAAACCAATTTATGAATAAAAAGGAATTTCCTATGAAAAAGACGTTAGTTTCTGTGCTCATTGCAAGTGCTACCCTTGCTGGTTGCGGCGGTGGTGGCTCATCTGAGCCTTCACAACCATCCAACTCTACGTTGTTATCCGGTCGTGCTATTGACGGTTATATCGTTGGTGCCGCTGTTCATTATGATTTTAATTCAAATGGTGTTGTCGGTCCTGATGAACCATCAGCTATCACCGAGGCTGGTGGCGTGTTCACTATTGAAGGTGACATAACCGAAGATCAGCAAGCCTGTCTTGAATACGTCCCAGTGATCGTAGATGTGCCTGTCGGAGCTATTGATGAAGACTTAGGGGAAGTGACTCAAGCATATGTACTTAACCTGCCACCAGCGTTCACGTTACCTGAAGAGGTAGCGAATGGCTCCGTTAACATTACCCAACTCACCACAATGTTGTGGGAGTCAGTGAAACAGACGGTTGAAAAAGAGCAAGGAGAAGCGTACAGCTGTGAATTAGTGAAAGACAATGAACAAGTCCTCAATGCCATAAAAGACGCCATGCGTAACGTAGCGGGTGATTTAGTTTGGCATTTCAATATCTCAGAGGAAGAGCTGTGGAGTGATTACATAGCGGATGGTAACAGTGCGGTCTACGATATTGCTGAGCAGCTTATGGCATCCATTCAACTTTCATTTGAAGAGACTTATTAATTGTCGCTTCAGTACCCATATGCACATATCAACGTGGCTCACTACCTTAACGATCCAACGGACTGGCAACGTCAAGATGATGAACAGTTGTGGTACAAATCGATTTCCATACGTCAAGGTAGCTTCTGGTCTGAATCCGTCTATGCGGTAGATGGTAACTGGCTACCAGAGCGTTTGATTAGAAAATACCTACAAGAAGACAGTATCACTGACTTTGGTACGGTGGGCTATGTGAATGAATACTGTAACATGAGCTCAGATCCAAGTTTTGACGATTACATTTGCAGTAAGTCAGAAACCTTACTTTCAAAGGTGGCTGACACTGACAACCAATACGGCATGGATAACAAGTCATCGTTCTATGACCTTAGTGAACTGGAGTGTAATGAGGTTAATTTGAGTGATGCTGCTGATAACCAAAACATGACGCTTTCTACTGCGAGAATAAGTGGTGTGTACGATGAAGAAGGAAGCCGCTACAAGTGGAATACGGTGCCAAGTGAATATGCTCACTGGTTAGGTTTTAGTGCTGATGTGGAGAGTATCAACATTGATGCATTAAATGCTGATATCGCAGTACTACCGCAAACTTATGGTTCCCAAGATTCTGTTGGGGCTGATTGGTGGGAGCACACAAAACCCTATAAGTTTCAAAAATCGAACATTAGCGATCGTTGAATAGTGGCAGGTTTGGGAAAGTCGCTTGCCATCGCGCCCAGTATTGATGGAACAGATCAATGTACGACATCAAGATAAACAGAACATAGGGTATGAACAACAACTGCAATTATTGAAGAACTGATAGCGCGGACGCCCCCTTCTAAGGAATTATAAAGCCAAACCGCCTTCTTATTAGAAGGCGGATATTTCTATTGAGATACCGTGATCATTAAACCACTACAGACAGGATTCATCTCGCCATAGGCAGATCGACCAACGATGACTCCTTAAAGGAGCCTGGCCGGGAGGCAAGGGCAGCAAGCACCTCTTGAATTTCACTACCTGTATCTTGATCTATACAGTAAACCTTTCCAATATTCATTGGTGATGCCCTCTCAGCCAACGCCATTAACTCCGGAATGTACTCTTCACCTGGGTGACCTTCTTTGCGAAGGTACAACCGGGAACGATATCTATCAGCAACTAGCTCAGGTGAAATACTATTCCAGACCTCGATGATCTCAACTACATCAGATTGCTTGACATAGCTCTCTAGTAATTCTCGGGATTGAAACCCAAACCACGCATCAATTACATATATGCAGTCATCTGGAGCACTCGCGACTGTGTCCCAGATAGCTTTGTAAGCTGCTTTACTAAGCTCCCTGTTAAATTCTCGATCAATGGCTACATGCAAATCCATAAACGGTTCTTTGATGGTATCAATTGAGAGGTAAGGCCAGCCGAAGTGCGTTGCTATCTTCGCTGCTACAGTACTTTTACCTGAAGCGGGGATTCCATTAACAATGATGACTTTCTTCATAATAGAGCTAAAACCTCTTCTTTTTCTTTGGCCGAAGCTATCTGCTCTCGTACTGACGGTTCCATTAATGCCTCGAAGATGGGCTTCAGGCCTTCCTCAATATGACTATGACTATCAACTGCAGAGAGCATGATGATGATATCGACATCAGGGCTACCGTTTATTGAGATCGGGTTCTTCAACGTTACTAGGCTAAAACCGAGCTTATTTGCGCCCTCTTCTGGTCTTGCATGAGGCAGAGCAAACTTTTCGTCTTCGAAGACGTAGTATGCGCCTAAATCTTTTGTACCAGTGATGATGGCATCTAAGTACTTCGATGAGATGGTGCCATTCGTGACAAGAGGAACCGCGGCTACCTGCAAAGCTTTTTCCCAATCCGGCTCATCGACTTGAAGTTGCACCGCATCTGCCTCTAACAATAGTTTTTTTAACATCCAGCCCTCCGATCAAAAATTCGTTCTAGCTATATTTCGTAGTTCATTCATTCGAGTAAACACATCATCCACTCTATCTCGATACGTTGGCGCTTGAGCAAATACCGAAGCTGCCTTGCTGTATTTTGCAACAAGGGCTTGTTGAACTTGTACGTTGGAAGTATCTTGCTCAAGCATGGTTTCTAACTGCTTGATCTCTATATCAAGCTCTGTAGCTTGCGTTTCATCAACGGGCTCTACTGGGTTTTTACGCCCAAATAGTTTGGATAATATACTCATACCGACTCCTAAATACCCTGCTGGTTTCCCAGCAGGGATGTTCAAACCACTACTGGAAAAGACGAATCTTTTCAGCAATCACTTGACGTACAGCGTTTCGTGCTGGAATGAAGAACTTTCGCACTGAATCATGCACTTTGCCACTCGCATGAGTGTCTTGGCAGTGTTTAACCCACTGAACATTCATTTCAGTGCCAACATTTACTTTATCCATACCATTGCGTACGACAAATCGCATATCTTCATCCGAGACACCTGTGCCACCATGAAGAACTAAAGGCACTTTCGTCTTTTCAGACAGTTCGATCAATAGGTCTCGTTGAATATTGGTCTTTGCCGTGTATGAACCATGAACAGTACCAATACTGACGGCTAACATATCGACTTTAGACTTATCTACAAACTCAAGGGCATCAGATAGCTTTGTAAATGCAATGTCTTCATCTGCGACTTGTTTACCATCTTCTGCTCCCCCGATTGCACCGAGTTCAGCTTCTACGCTCACATTTTTAGGATGAGCGTACTCAATAATGATATTTGTATTAGCTATGTTTTCAGCCAACGAGAGGTGAGAACCGTCGTACATGACACTAGTAAAACCCTTATCGATAGCCAGTTTAATATCATCAAGATTTGAGCAGTGGTCCAAATGGAGGCACGTAGGCACATTATGCTCTTTAGCTAAGGCGACAATTGACGCCACCAACAAGTCATACCCAAGGTACTGAGCCGTACCCGTTGAAATTTGGATCATTAAAGGTGAGTTTGTATCCATTGCTGCCTCAAAATAAGCTGGTAACATCTCAATACAATGGAGATTGAATGAACCAACAGCATTAAATCCGCGCTCTCTTGCAATGACTTCTATTTCTTTAAAATTATGCATTGTTTAACTCCGCCTGTTCAGTTTTTTCAGTTTTAAGGTTTTTGTTTACATACCAAGTGATTGCCGCTACAAAGCCTACGAAGCTTGCTACGAACATCCAGTTGCCGTTAAATGCATGACCCAGTAGAAGACCTGATGCGATTACATCAGAATCACTAAATGTCACACCCACGAAGCCGTAAGTTTCTAGTAAAGGGATTAGAATTGCTGGTAGGAAAGTAATGAATAGGCCGTGAACTACACCGCCTATGATTGCGCCGCGACGACCACCCATTGCGTTGCCAAAAATACCCGCTGTACCACCTGCGAAGAAATTAGTCAGAAGCCCTGGTAGTATCATTGCCAACCCAAACATAGGGAACAACAACATACCGATCACCGAACCTACAGTTGTTGATAGGAAACCCAGAATTACAGCGTTAGGTGCATAAGGGAACAAAACCGGGCAATCCAATGCAGGTATTGCATTTGGCACTAGGCGCATAGCAATACCTTGGAAGGCTGGAACTAATTCTTGCAACAATAGGCGCACACCTGAGTACAGAACGAATACGCCAGCAGTAAACATGATTGCTTGCATAAACGAGTACATCAAATAGTTCATACCACCGCTGTACTGAGCAATATATTCAGGACCTGCTGCAATTGCAGGGATCAGGAACATTGGCACCATAATGACAGCCATCGACAGGTAGGTATCACTTAAAAATGCAAAAGCTTTTGGAAGCTCAATTTCTTCCGTAGATTTAGAGCCCTTGCCAACGACCTTCGCGACAGCTGCTTGAACCATATAACCGATCGTACAGAAGTGCCCAAGTGCAACGTTGTCAGAACCAGTAATCTTGCGAACCACAGGCTGAGCAATAGCAGGCATTGCTACAGCTAAAATACCGCCGAAGATACCCCCCGTTAATACTAGTGTTGCGCCTGATAGACCTGCCTTGTAACAAATGACAGCACCAATAGTGGACATCCACAGTAGCGCCTGCCCTGTTAGAAAGATGTACTTCCAAGGCGTGAAGCGAGCAATAATGATATTCGTTGCGAAAATTACCATTAAGGTTAGTGCGACTTCCGTTCCCAGCGTTTGGTTTGCAATACCTGCAATAGCCGCAACATCAGTAATGTAACCAGTCATACCGAACCCGGTAGTAAAGATGCTATTCAGGTAAGTTAATGTCTCAACGACAATGTTTATACCCGCCATCATGACCAAGAAACCAAGCATTGTCTTAAACGTTCCTTCGATTACCTTACCGGAGGGCTTTTTTTGTAAAATAAGACCGAGCATAGCAATACTTGCGATCAATATTGAGGCCTGCCCAAGCACATCTTTTACTATAAAGTCAAAAAATGTATTCATAATTAATTTGATTCCATGCCAATGTTAATTAAAATATTTTCTCAAGGCGTAGAAGTACCTTGATAGGTATTTCTACCTATCTACATCTATTATTCAGCAGTAAGAAAAAGGTGTTTTTCTAGGTGTTACTTATCTAAAAACTCTGAGATTGCCTGTTCCATTTCTACAGAGTCAGTAAATTTTTGGATTGTGACTACCTTTGCAGCATCTTCAGCGCTAGCGCCACCTTTAATCGCATCAGAGAACGTACCAGAAGTAATAATCATGTCTGGCTTTAGCGATAGCACTTCAGATACCGTGGTGTGGCCTAAAGAAAAGTCAATCCCCATTTTCTCTAGGATAGGTTTGGCTGTCATTTCCAAAGCAAAGCTAGAACCTAAACCACAACCGCATACGCACATTATATTCATCGTCATTTATTCATTCCTTCTGTTCACGAATTTGTTTTATTGTTTTATTGTTTTATTGTTAATTACCAAACCATGCCCAATTGCTGAGCCAGTTTGAAATAATGCCCCTCTTTATCAACGGTACGACTCTCGACCCCAGCTAAATCCAGTGGTATCGGATTATTCGATGAATTGATGATAATCACCTTATTCGCCATACCACTTTGAATGCATCGCACCACTTCTGAAGCTGCGATCGTACCTTGATAAATCTCTTCAGTTGTTGGCTCACCGCTTCGCAAACCGAAACCCAATGTGGTTTTACGCATGCGAATACCTACCTTTGGTTCTAGGTCTTGACTCAAGGTATCAATCGCACCTTGGAATCCAGGTGAATACTCTTTTGTGTAACTCTCAGCACAAAGAATCACAACACTATTCTGCACTGCTAGTTTTTCTTGAATTTTTGCTGCAAGCTCATCGACTGGAATTTGATGCTCCGGTATCAGAGCGATATCCACATTAGATTTAATTGCAGACTGTAAAGTTAGTTCGCCAGAGTAAGCACCCAAAACTTCAACGAGAAACACTCGATTTGCTAAGGCTCTACCGGTATTTCGCAGCTTAGACACTTCTCTCATCACCTGCTCACATGCAGTAGAAAAGCCAATGGTATGATCGGAGCCAGCGATATCATTATCGACAGTCATTCCCACGCCAAAACAGTTAACACCATACTCACTCAATACATTCATAAACCGCATTGAACCGTCGCCTCCTGCGCAGATTAAAGCGTCTACTTTGCTCTTATGCAGGTTAGTTGCAATGGTGGCGTATTCTTCTGGGTTGAGGTGACGCGAGGTTCTACCCGATGAAATTACGGGCATTGGCGATAAACTGTAATCAGCGAGATCTCGATAACTAATTTCTTTCTTATTATCCGACAGTAGGCCTTTAACGCCTCCGTTATAGATAACAATCTCAGAGTTCGACATTTTCGCAACTTGATAGATGAAATTGTTCACACCAACTGCATCACCACCACTGACCACTATTCCTAGCTTCATTTCTAACTCACACTCCGCTCATTTGATGGATTAAGTATCATTGTTTAAATAAAACCAAACCGTTACACAGATCACTTAATTGGGCATTTAAATCACAACCCTCATGACGGCCGTGGCGATAAATTCGTTAATTTTGTGATGTGAATCACCAACGTGGCATCTAATGTTAAATTAATTAACATATTAAGTGGGCATTATTAGACCGCGATCTTTTTTTTTAGGCAATAAGTTAAATATTTGTATCAGCGCAATTGAGCTCATTTTTTGAGCTGTAATGTGAAAGGCGTCAACTTTTAGTTTTTGGTCAATCAACGTCCGTACCTAAAAATAAAAGAATTAGTGTGATCAAGCGCCAATATTGATGTCTCAAAGTCTTATTTGTTCGATAATCTAAGTTCCGAGGTGTGGTAGCACTTCTCCCTCCTTAGCAATCTCGACTTAGGAGAGTGAGATAAAACCGAGGGTTATAATATGAGGACAGTAGGTACGTAAAACATCAAAAGCTAGAAGGTAGCTCCTTCAATAAAAATTCGAATACACGACCTCATCTTAATTTTCATTGTCAAAATCACTTTGTAAATACGTGGATTCCATATACATAAGCGGAAAAACTAGCTTATTAGGAATAACATGGCATAGAAGGAAGCTGTAATAGCTTCCATCCATTATCTGTCAATCAGCGTTATCGCGCTCACCAATACGTTCCAATACCCAATCTGTCACCTCTTCTTCTACCCATGCTACTGAACGACAACCTAATGACACTGCTTTTGGAAATTGGCCTTCGCTCATGTACTTGTAGATGGTAGATCGTGCAAGGCTGGTTAAGGACATGACTTCTTTTAGTTTGATTAATCTCATGATGAATTCCGGTTAGTTCAACTCATGAGATAACGAGAATGTGCAGTTAATTACTCCACTGCGTAAATCTCCACACTCCAACTTTTTTCAACCACACATTACCTTTCTGAAGCCAGCCAATCGCAGGCTTCCATTTATGCACTTTTCTTAAATCAAACTAAGCAGGAGGCTCTTATGCCGTTTGTGTTCATTGCTGGCTTTATCGTTGGCGCAGGCTTGTACCACATCAACAAGGAGGCGAATGGTGAATCTCCACCTACCTACTCAAGCGCTAATTAAGTTATTCATCTATGGCGTTGTGAGTGGTTACAACTGGGCTAAACGACAAGATAAACAGCAACCATGACCTAAAGCAGCCCAGCGTGATTGGGCTGCTTCTATGGAGAAGGATTCCATTATTTTTTAGCTACATATTACTTGGATGCACATACCTTTAACGCACAAAAAGGAAAGTACATGCATTCAAATCATTACACGCCAAACGAGCCTACAGAGCTTGGTCAAATCTTAGAGACCGCAGCAACCATGCTAGCGGCCAAGTATGCTCGGGCTGGCTCATTCACCAGTCCAGAAAACACTAAGCAATATCTACAGATGAAACTGGCGCATTACGACAGAGAAGTGTTTGCCGTGATGTTTCTGGATAATCAAAACCAACTGATTGAATACAAAGAGATGTTCTTTGGCACTATCGATGCTGCTAGCGTTTATCCAAGAGAGGTCGTCAAAGAAGGATTACTACTCAACTCGGCGGCAGTGATCTTTGGTCATAATCACCCATCTGGCTTACCTGAGCCATCACAAGCTGACCGGAGGATCACTCAACGTCTTTCTGATGCATTGGCACTGATTGATATCCGAGTATTGGATCATGTCATCGTAGGTGAGCAATGTGTGTCCTTTGCTGAGCGAGGTTTGTTGTGAATAGTGTTATCAAACGTAATTTCAAACTCAACCTATTCCAGCAGCTTGTCGAGCTCTTAATTGAGCAATATGACATTCCCACAGAAACAAAACGAGTTGCACTTAATCTTAAGGTTACAAGCTTCTATAGCTGCCGATGTGGGATACAACCCATTGAAGTACAGCTTGAACGAACCAGCTCTAATGAACCTTGGGAGGTACGATTCATCGCATCTTTTGATTACCCAACACCAGAAGCTGAGAACGTTGAAGTATCTCTATATTTTAACTTCAAACACCAATGGTTCTATCAACCAGACATCCAACGATGCGAGCTCAACAGGCCTGAGGTGCAGTCGCTTTTCATTAGCTGGCTCAAGGTGTTCGCCAATCACCTAAAGGCATCACAGTTCGATACACAGACATTAACTATCGTCAGTCGATTCAAGTAGTAGTTGCTTCTTCCTTACTTCAACCATCCCGAACACATTCGATTCAAACCAATCTCAGATACATATCATCCAATCGAATAGATAACTATTGAAAAGAAAAGACCATGAAACCACAAACACTGATCATCACAGCGCCATACTCACCCGTATCTCAAAAACTCAAAAGCTTGTTGAAAAGCAAGATGGAGATCTTCTGGAAACAGAACCCAACCAAGAGGGAATGTGAAAGCCTCACCATTAACTTTCGAGATACCACTTACAGTGCTGACGCTGGAGGCTATCACCCGGTAGAAATCATGCTTTTGAAAGAAGAGGAGAGCCAGTATCAAATCCAATACCTTACTGACTTTGCTTACATGGGCAACGTTTACCCAGAGCTAGAGCGTAATGTGGATTTTGATATTGCTAACGGACAAACGTTCGTAGCCCCTATGGGATGGCAAAGCTGCCACGACAACCCCATTGTGGAGTTCTATTTTCTCTGGGAGCACAACTTTCTCGCTTACTTACAAATGGGAGCCTATGACGAGATTAAAATATCGATAAGCTAAAGACGCCATCGGTCAGATAGTGACGCACCCATCGTTAGGATGATTGCCACTCTATCAAGTAACCACCAGCAGCGACCTAACCATGACAACAAGCGATAAAACCAATACCACAGAGCAATTATCATTGGTGTTTGAGTTGTATCGACGCATACCACAAGGTCGAAAGGTGACGGCTAAGCAGCTTCAGGCTGAATTAGTGGATGCAGGGATGTATCGTGGCATCAGAAGCATACAACGTAATCTCGATGTTATCGTCGATTATTTTGATGTCGAAAAAGACACTCGAAATAAACCTTTTGGTTACAGTCGCGGAATGTACAGCCAACCAACCCTAGGCGCGAGAGAACTTGTCCTGCTCCAGCTCGCCAAAGCGACCATTAGTCGGCAACTCCCACCATCCTTAGAGTTCGCCATTGATTTTGCATTCAGCCTTTTACGAGCCCAACCACGCTCCTATGCAGGAATGAAACCACCACGAGGAGACACAAGCAAAGCACATTCTGTGATTGATGAACTAAACACACCAACGACGCTAGGGGAATTTTTTGAACCCATTTCAGTGGCACTGGTTCATCAAAAACAAATCACGCTTACCCTCAAATCCGGTGAGCAGATAGAGCAAATCTCACCTATCGGTCTTACGACCACCTCAAGTGAGCTTTATCTCATCTATCAAAACACCCTAAACGATTACGACGACCTTCCTTTAACGCGTATCGCTAAGCTTAAAGTGCTGACCTTCAATTTCGATTACCCGTCAGACTTTCAATTACAGCTGTACCAACTCAAATCAGAGCCTAAGCGCTCAATACAACAATTAAACAATGTCACTCAATTGATTGCATCGGACAGGTAGTGACGCAAACAGTGATATCTCACTTGTCGTCACTTCGTTGAGTTTTACCTAACTAATACATACATCTCAATTGGAGAATCATTATGAAATCAATCATTACTAAAATCATCACACTTTCTGCTTTAACCATCTCAATGAACGTGAGTGCAGGCAGCGCTATTGACGCGCTTAGTGTCGAGTCGATTAAAGCCACTCTTACGCCTGAGCAGATTCAACAATCCCTCAACCAGTGGAAAGAAAACAGACTAAAACAAGTTGAATCACGCGCTCAGAACATCTCTGATAGAGCGCCTATTGAGGCAAGGCGAGAATTAGTGGAATCTCAAATAGAACAAGAATACAAACAGACGGCGAAAGCCTTAGGCTTGTAGCTTGTTAATTATTAGGAAGGGAGCGTAACGTTCCTTTTTTGCTTCAATACGAAGCGAAAGGGTTAACTCGCCATAGAGCTCGATTTCAACATCGAGAAGTGAAATCTTTCTGTCGAATATGGGAAGGTAGCTTTTTGGAGTATTTATCTGATGGTGTGTTTGACCAAATCAAAGTAACCAAGAGCTGAAAAGAATCCAAGTTCCCATTTTAGCAATTTGGGAACTTGCCAACCCTTATGGAACAAGGCTTTTCGTTTGTGGACTGATTTGAGGTTCCTCTAATCATCATTTTCATCGAAAAAAGGAAGCTGCGTTATGGCAGAAGTTCAAGCGGTGAAAAACCGCGACACTATCCAGCTCATCAGCCACTTATTAGAAATACGGCATAGTAAGCAAATGTCAGACATCTGGAATGTCGGTATCAATCTCGCTTTAAGGATTTCTGATTTACTGGCGATTAAGTTCAGTGACATCGAAGAAGATCGTTTAACCATCCGTGAGTCAAAGACGGGCAAAGTGGCCCAGATAGCACTAAACCCAAGAAGCTTAGAAATCATCCTCCGCATTAAAAAGGAGAATCCACACCACATCTACTTATTCCAATCTTACCGAAACCAACAAGCGATAAACAAAGCTGCCAACCCATTGAGTCGTCGCGCTGTTAGCCAAGCGTTCTCATCGATTGGTGAAGAGATTAATTTTCCGTTGGGGACTCACTCAATGCGAAAGACCAGAGGCTACCATCTCTACAAAAGCACCAAAGATATTGCACGTGTGATGCGGATGCTTCGCCATAGCTCAGAAGGTGTAACGCTGCGCTACATTGGTGTGACACAAGATGATATTGATAATGACTTTAGGGAGTTAGTGTTATGAATACACCGTACAGAGTCGACTATAACTATTCCGCCACCCACTTGCCGATTGATACTGATACGTGAGGTACTAAGGTAACTGGGCTGGCTCGTTCAACAATTTACAAATGGATGAGCGAAGGGTGCTTTCCTAGAGCAGTAAAACTCAACTCTCGCTCGGTTCGGTGGGTTGATAATGAAGTTCAAGAATGGATAGCATGTAAACGGGATCAGCGTGATTACACAGGAACGTAGGCTCCACGCCTACGTTGCTTAAGAGGTTGGAATACCTCTTTTTTGTGTAGTACTCATTTTTGACACTAATTAGTTTGAAATACCAAGCATTAGAAAATGCTTGAATTAACTGTTATGGAGCTACTTAGCTCGATATCCATCTTTTATGGTTCAGGTAATTTAATTTTTTCACTGCGCAACTTGCATAATTCGATCAAAGGAATAGACAACGGCTGGATGCCGATTCGTCTGACACTCAGGCTCACAACCCCTCATTATAAAAAGCATCAATGACGCTTGCCATTTGGCGTGGCGTTTTAACGTAAACTTTAATGTTGCCACTTCGTTTGGAGGTTTCAAAAACAAATGAATTCTCTTTGCACAGCCCACTGTAACGCTCAATATCATGCCTTGTTTTACTAATGCTAATGTATTGCTTGTTTAGATCAGCTCTAACATTTATGTGAAATGAACGACCATCAGATGTAGTTATACGTACGCACTCCGACGTCAGGTTATGTTTTGATATTTCAGCTGTTGAAAATGTATTAACCAAAGAGTACACATTTTCAAAACAAGCTTTCATGGCTTTGTTTGATAATGCTTTAGCATTTTCATCCTGTAGTCTACCAACATCTACTACTTGTAGGTTATTTCTTTCCGCGAAGTCTACTACGAACTGTACGACATCTATCTGGTCTTCACCGTCATCATAAAACCACTCTGTTTTAGATCCAAATGAGCAAGGCACCATTTGGTTGGCCAACTCTTTGTGAATCAGTGTCTCATAATACAAGGCAGAATTATCGTCTTCATGGTGCACCCTCCATGCTGCTATACATTGCGCCCCAAAGTTATTTTTTGTACTTGAAAGCTGAGAGATCCGAGCTTTTAACGTAGCGTTGCCCTTGCCAGTGACACCTACCTTTTTATCATTAACAAAAATACGACCGTCAATATGAACAGAGCGCATTATATAAAGAATGTCGTGCTTATCACTCATTGCTTACCTTTATGAAAGTATTTAGTCATTTGTATAACTACGAAAATCGAAATGTACAATATTCTTATATCTAGAATACACCTGAAAAATCATTACTCTTTTTAGCTGCTCGTTCTTGCCACAAACAAACTAATTTGTAAGCGACTTTAGAGCATTTTCGATCGCCATTATTCCTCTCTATACCAATAATATGGCGCTCAATTAGTAATAAATACGCTGCTAAATTATCAACTTCCCCCACTTGTGCTAAACGCACTACTGGTGCTTCATAATCAACATATTCATCCGCTAGCTCCTCGTCGACAAAATCGTCATAAACTCCAATAGGGTCCCATTCTGTTAACAGTACTTCACTGACCGTTTGAACAAAGCCCTTGTCAGCTTCTGGGGCTGGTAATGTAGAAAGCATGGTATTTAATAGCTGAGTAACTCCATTGGAAACAACATCACTACTGTTCAGTTCTTTAGCACAAACGAATCCATGTGTATCGATGAGTTCATTTGGAGATTCATCCCAACCCGGAAGATAAGCGTGAAAACCCACCAAAGAGTTGTCTTCTTTCGCGGCGTTAAAATCAACACACACCACCTGCTCACTTAAACATTCTGGAAATGGAGTCGGCGCTAAGGTGTAATGGCCCACAACCACAGGAAATATTAACGACTGTCGGTTAAATATCTTTGCAGAGCGTTCTAACTTAGCACTCGGGATAACATCTGCTTGGCCAGTTGGTACTACAGCTAAATCACGATAAGTCTCTACGCTATTTTCATCCTTCCACCATGCCGCTCGGATGTGATGTCTCTCTATGCCGTTTTTATCATAAAAGCTGCAACCTGAAGGAAGTCTCACTTCAGGGCCTTTTAACAAGGTTTCAATCAATTCATACAGTTCATGGGCAGGGTTGAACGCATTCGACCAGTGTTCAGCCTTTAGGGAACGATCGGCATTGAGATACTCATTTAAACGCTCAATACTCTCTTCATGCCAACAGGCGTGAATGGTGCGAATGTCACCACAATTGATATATAGAGGCAAACTCATAAACCACTCGACAAATTCCTTATGCAAAGGTGAACCTTCACCGACTTGAGTTAGAAAATGAGCGTGTTGTTTTTGATTACCTGCTTTGCTGCGATCACGAAGGTACTTACCGTTAGCATCTTTTAAGTACCAGCCCACCGCATTAAATTCGTGGTTGCCCAATAGGCAAAGCGCTTGTTTGTTGTCGACTAGGCTTTTGACCAAGTTTAAAGTAGCGATATGGTCCGTTACTGAGTCTGGGCTGTTATCAATGAGATCACCAATGAAGACAATAGTTGTATCAGAATCCTTACCATCTTCTGTTAACCCTTGGCTATCGAGTAATGCAGCTAGCTTGTCTTGTTGAGCATGTAGATCACCAATAAACAACAAATTTTCCAACTGATTATCATATTTAAACTGTAAGCCCTGCTCTAATTGCAAGCAGCGCAACTCAAGCGTTGGGCGCATTACTTCTTGCCAGTAATCTACATCAAGCTGCCCACCTGACATACCGCCTTGATTGAGAGATTCGATATAGATTTTATCACCATCGTATTCAGCGGGGGTACCTCGCTCGATAAGCTCCGCCACATGATCATCTACCCATTTGAGCAATCCTGCGCCCGTGTAGCTATTGCCAGTAGCGCTTAACTGGGATGATAAGGAATGCCATAAAGCGCTGTTACCACGCAGGCTATATTGCGTTAGTTCACTGAACAGAATTGCGATGTATTTAGTTTCAATCAAAGCCAAGGGATGCTCCTACTGCTGACATTGTTTGTCAATAATGCTGTCTATTGATGATGAGATAAAATCACTATGTACTTGTTCTTTGATGGGTGAGTTATTTGTTATTGTGCGATTTTATTCTGGCAATATTGCCAACTGCTGATTAGTCCTTCGGTTGAGTCGACGCCAGCGTCACCACTGTAAGGTTCAACACCCATCTCGAAACGACGCAAATTCACTTTTTGCTGATATTCTTCACTCATTGGGTTTTCACCGCGATTTCTGGATTTAACTTCTACGTTACTATCGTAAAGGTGGTCATACTCTTCGGGGAATAGTTCACTGTGCAGGTCACGCAGTGGGCGGTCTCTGTCCATAATCGACTTTAATAAGGCTTTATTGGCTCTTTTTTTACTGCTCATCTCAACTCCTTAAATTACTTCCGTGAACCGATTTCGTTTTTACAATGTGATAGTTTTATCTTTATGCTCAAGATTCGACTACTCAGTTATCGATAGCTGTAAGTTTACGCGGTTCAAATACTACAATTCGCCATAACTCTTTTCCGTTCTCTAGTATCCATAGCCCATCTCCTCATCTGTCATGTATGCTACAAACGAAGAGCACATAAAGTAAGAGGACAGTTTTATGACATGTCGCACAATACGACACTCAAAGTAGAAACATTTGGTATCTCAGGAAACTCTGAGCTAACCCTGAGGCAATAAAAGAGAGCGGATCTCTTCTAGGTTTTTAATCGCTATCTGTTGCTGCTCTGATACAACATCGACTTCAAGCACGTTAAGACCCAATGAAAGTAAAACATAATTAACTAATGCCAATGATGTAGGTATCTTCAAATGCCCATCTTGCATTCCATAATCAAGTTCAACTAAGTCACGCTGGTGTAAATTGAGTTTCGTATTTGCTATCAAATCAACTGTTACGGGCATATGCCAAGCCTCATCACCATCAATCAGATTCGGTGTTACGCCTAGTTGATGCGTGTCTCCTGAAAAACGACTTAATACGAAATCTCTATAACCTTTATTTTTTTCACAGTATGCTCGTACATGCCAACGCAACGGCGTTTGGACTAATGTATGGGGAGCGATAACCCTCGTTTCTGCTATTGGGTTATCTAACGATAAATAGTCTATTTCCAATCTTTGCTTATTACTAATTGCTCGAACTACGGCTTGTAACATCGATGGTTGTACATTTCTGATTGGGGGGACGATCATTGCAATGTTATCAAACCCCCAGTGAAACTGAACAGCCTTTGAAGATCGTCTTTTGTTAAACGCTAGAAGACTCAAATAGTCTTCTACTGTGCCAGACGTTAATACTGCTTCAAAGTGCTCTGTCGGTTTGTAACCTCTTAATTGCTTATCATACTCAAGGTTGTGCGGAGCAATCTCTTCTCTATAGATCCGAATATCTTTTGAAGCTTGCTGTCGTCCAATATCAAAACACTTGCACAAATGCTTAGTAGTTAATCGCCCCTCCCAAAGTGCTAGTATTTCTATCAGACGATAGCGGCTTAGAACATCTGGTGAGTAATCGAAATTTTTATCAAGCGGAGTTATGGCCAAAGTCATAATGTAAACAGGAAACTGAAAGATACGGTAAAACTATCATGTCAGATAGCCCGACTATTACAATACTTAGGTTGATAGACTGTTAAATCAATCCCTTCCTTGGATTACTGCATCCAAAGTTACGGCGACCATCACCAAGTATCTTTGTTTCAGCCTTTGCCAAGTAAGCCAGCCTAACTGCTATTTCATCTAAATCTTTCTGAAATCGTGCTGGTGGGTGATTACGGTTCAACGTATACATTGGACGCTCAGGGATATGAACTAACCCTTCAACCTCATCTGTCGTAAGCCCTAATGCACTTGCCCATGCTTTTTGCACCATACAAGCAAGAGTCCCCTCATAATGAAGCCTACCAAATGGATAGTAAGCATCCTGATTGACTATCAATACCACATGGTAATGTTCATTGTGACTGGTGTTACGTTCCCTTACCCAAATGTAATATAACGGACACGAGTAGATAGGCTTCCTTTGTCTGGCTTTATTCATCTGGTCGAAATTCATCTGAGCTTTCAATGAAGCAATAAACCGTTTCATCAAATCAACATCGGTATTCGGGTAACAAGTTGGTGTATCACGCTCTAAAGGGTTGTCAGAGTTCCCCCCATTGTTAGGTATACGTAGATCAATTCGAGCGATTAATACTCTAGGGTGGATCGCTAGGGCTCCCATAACAGTGTCATTGATACGGGCAAGGTGACGTTGGTTTAAAGAACCATACTTAGCCGGGATTTGAGCAAATTGAAACATGTTCATGAAAATCTCTCCTATGTGTTATTTGATTTCACATAGAAAGAGAATGATGCGTAACAATTTACATAAAACCGTTCTGCCGTAGCAGTGAGTGAATCTCTATTGCCTATGGCTAGAGATCTTAACTGACTAAGCAACATGTACTGCATTCATCAGTAGTGTGGCTACTGAGTGTTGTACTGCTAGTAATGCTCTTATAAAGAGTGTTTGTATAGTAGCTATATTACTAATCCACTGAGGACACTGCTTCTTTCAAGGCTGTAGTACTGGAGTCATGTCGATGGAGAGCCAAAGATTGGACCTAGCTAGGGTGATTGGAACTGAAGTCACTCTGAAGTTATGCATTTCAACAAGAGTGCATTCGGCTAATAGCTAGTGCGTCTAATGGCTGATAATTATATCAATCCCATTTCCCCTTGCTGAGTATGGCAGGACTTTGTAAATGCCTTGTTCTGGTAAATTATCAGAGAGCTTTCTGTTCATAGTAATCACATTTTTGGCTTCGATAGCTTTAGCCCATGCCATATGTACAACTAGGTCAACCAGCTCCTTTGCTCCGGGTAAAACGTCGATATCATGAGCTTCAGTGTCCAAAGCCTCATTAGCCAAGGAGTCTTCATTGTAATTGCGTTGGAAGTCTGTATTTTTTTTATGATGATGCATCACAGACTCTGGTAGAAACCTTTCTGCTATTGAATCAGCAAGGCCATCATCGGATAACAATTCATCTGGAGCCTCTCCTGAAATAAGAGAAGTACCATCAATTATGTTCCAGTGTTGGTTTAGCAAATAAGAGGCTATATCATTCACTTTAAGCTCTATATGATTAGCCAGCAGCTTTCTATTTTCTCCTATGAAGAAGTGTCTTACTTGGCAGGCATCAATACTTACTGTCACGGATGCAATTAACGATGATTCATAAAATGCGTTGAGAGAATGCTCCGTTTGATTGTGTATCGGCTTTTGCCTTATCACCGAAGAAATGACCATCTCTGACAAACTCGCTGTCATAATCAGGTTTTGCTGAGTGAAGCGATATCCGTGAACTTGTTGTTGAAATACTGAGTGCCAGATATTTAGATAGTACTGCGTTGATACCTTCCCCATTAGTTGTGGGATAGTTCCACCGGGTACCTTGTTAATAAATCCCAGTGAACATAATCGTTCAACATGCGATTTTACTCTTTCTTTATTCATACCGGTAATGTCGGCGATTTTTGCACGTCCAAGTTCAGATACATGACCAAAATCATCACTGAAATACAGCAGAACAAGAAAGACCAGTTTATTAGCTAGTGATGGGGGTTTTGCATTGTTTAACAAACCATCATAATGAATAAATGTCGTACTCAACTTTAAAAAGGGAGCGCTCACGTGCGTACCTTTAGCATTACGATTACGTGGAAGAGTGACATGGTATCGGTAGCTGTTCCCACCCTTACCTGTCTTAAATGAATCCCTACAAAGCAGTCTTACTTTCTCTAGCTGCTTAACTGATTTAGTAAAAGTACTGCTACTTATTCGCAGGCATGCGCACAACTCACGACTATTGAGTGTCGTTTGCCAATTATCACACCGAGTAAGAATAAGTAGTTTAATCCAGAGCATTTTAGCTTCTGGTGATGCTTCAAACTTCTGGCTATTCTCATCGATATACAGTAAAGCTCTTGAGAGTATTTCGACCTCTTTCATGGCGTAATCCATCAATATTCCTAACTTTACCAGTAGGTATTTAGAGTTCAAATACTGTATCACATTACACGGTGCGGAAATGCGTAATGGCTATTTCTGGTGATTAAGTCACGAACGGTATTCCATTACTGTGGCAAAGTATGAGTTGTGTTTATAAATGGTGTTATGAGTATGGGACGTAGAAGTAATGCTAAAAGCTGGCTAACTAGCTCTGAGGAACAAGAAACGTGGGTAAAAGAATATTTGCTCAAGAAGAAAATTTCTTGGAGTAGCGGTTTAGCCGATGCCGCATCCAGAAGCTCCGCTTCAGCAATAAAATACTTAAAAGATTTAGATGAATCGATAAGCACCAACAAGTTACTGTTACAGCAAGCAAGTAGTGCTTGGCGAGCAAAAAAAAACAGAATAGTTAATAAACAAATCAACATATCCATTTCTAAAAATGCGTACAAAATTGTTGACTCACTAGCCAAAGCTAATGGGAGTTCGATCAAAGCAATGATTGATTTTCTTATTACTGAAAGTCAAACCAAGATCGAAGAACTGGAGAGGCTAAAGAAAGTTGAACTGGAATACCTGCAGGCTTGTAAAAGAATAGAAGAATTGGAGACTGAGCTTTCAAAGCGAAGGAAAGTTAACGACGACCTAAAGCCCTCAGTATCTACTGCTCACGAAAAAGAGAAATCATCGAATCTTCAAGAGAAAATCATTTCTGCACAAGATGAACCTACGCTGCATGAGAACCCTAAAACCACAAATCAAAAAGTAGACACCAACCATTCTAAAAGAAAAGCCTCAAAGGCATGGAAAAACTCATCATCTAAGCCTTCTAAACCGCTATGGCAAAGATAACAAATACTCAGTATCTAAGCTGACTCAATAGTTGAGATGGGGACAACGTTACTAGCACTCAGTGCGTATAGCTTATCCCCCCAAGCTTGGAGCACTGACAGTTGTTCATTTAAATAATCATGGTGATTGTAGACTCGCAACATACCCGGCGGCTGGTGGCCTACCGCTTTCTCTACAGCCATAATATAGAGTCCCATCTCACAGCATCGACGAGTAAAAGCCCGGTGAAGGTCATGCGGTGAAAAGTGTTCAATACAGGATGGAAGATTGCGTTTAATAAGCGCTCGTACCGCTGGCGGCTCTTGAGCTTATCTTGTATTAACTATCCGGAGTCCCCTAAAGCCGACTTCCATCATTTCACCATGTTCCGAACGTTCAATTCTCTCACTCCACCAACTCATCATCGGACGGCGAGGCTCAAGATAATCTGCCCTGTTATAAGCTTTTCTTATCTTATTTTCTTCTTCATGAGCAAGGGCAGTTTCAATAAGATCACGATTAAAACCTTCAACATTCAAAGTTGTACTAGCAAGAGAGCGTAAACCATGAGCCGTTGTTCTTCCTTCAAAGCCCATACGCTTTAGAGCCATATTAGCAGTTTGAGGGTTACTATGATCTTTTGGTTTTCTATCTGCTGGAAAAATGAATTCTCTATGTCCGGATATAGGCTTAATTTCTTCAAGAATTTCAATCATTTGATCCGTTAAAGGAACAAGGTGCTCTTTCTTCATCTTCATCGTATCAGAAGGAATAACCCATACCCTATTTCCTAGATCGACTTCTGACCATCGAGCTCGTGCAGCTTCACCGGGACGAACCATAGTGTGCAGTTGCCACATAATTAAACAGCGAGTAACAATCTTAGTATTGCTCCCCTTTATGGCATTCACGAGCTCAGGAAGCTCTTCAGGGGTAAGTGCAGGGTTATGAACAACCTTCTTATTAGGATAAAGCTTTGTAATGTCTGAGATTAGATTAAACTCAATTGCACCAGAAGCAACACCCAGCCGCATTATTTCATTCAGAATGATACATAGACGTTTTACTGTTTCAATCTTCCCTTCCCGAGCAATAGGATCAAGAAGGCTCTTCACCAGCATAGGCTTAATATCAGTTAATGGAAGAGGATCGAGTTTATTGGACAGATATTTAGCAAGCATCTGTTTGCGCTTAAGGTACGTGCTTTCTTGAGTGTTTTTCTTCTTCAGCTCAAGCCAACGTTCAGATTGTTTGGCAAAGGTATTTTCAATTGCTTCAAGTTCTTCTGTTTCTGCTGTGAGCTTATGTACTTTAGGATCGATACCATCAACAACCAGTGCTCTAGCTTCATCACGTTTTTTTCTTGCTTGAGCTAGGGTTACTTCAGGGTAACTACCAAAACTAATTTTAAAGCGTTTCTTAGTAATAGGAACAAGGTAGGTAAAAAACCAAGATTTACTACCGCTTGGCCGAATTCGCAGAGACAGACCATCTCCATCATTGAGCGAATATTCTTTTTCTTTCGACTTAGCTTGTTTTACTTGAGTATTGGTTAGTGGGATTACTTTCCTAGCCATAGTTCAGTTCCGCTCTACACTCAGGGTTACTTGGGGTTACATAGAGGGTTACATAAAAGGCTGGATTTCACAAGATGAGGGTAGACGCCCATGGACGGCATATTGACTGAATGCCTTGGTATATATAACAAAAAAGGACGTCCGTAGACGTCCTTCTTCTTAAATATGGTACCGGTAGGCGGACTTGAACCGCCACGCCCGAAGGCAACGGATTTTGAATCCGTCGTGTATACCAATTTCACCATACCGGCATTATCTTGGGGCATT
>NZ_JBFSVK010000046.1:0-24956 GCF_041467855.1 Vibrio sp. 10N.247.311.51
CTTTTTTCAAGCGCTTAGCTTGGCTAATTTGACCTGCTGATTCGTTTTGGTTTCTTACGAAGCCTTCCCGTTTCAACGAGGTCGCATTATAGAGATTTCGATCACACTGGCAAGCCCTTTTTGAAGTTTTTCTTACTTTTTTGATTGTTCGAGCGTTTTTTGTTCAAAACACCCCATTTTCACTAGTATTCTCCTTAATTAAGGGCTTAAGGTGCCTATATAAAGGAGGATTTATGAGTTCAATACGCAGTTATAAAGGAATATCCCCTCAGATTGGACAAGGTGTCTATATAGATACAAGTTCAGTACTGGTTGGTGATATCAAAATCGGTAACGACTCTAGCGTGTGGCCTTTGGTTGCAGCTCGAGGGGATGTGAACCACATTCATATTGGAGAGAGAACGAATATCCAAGATGGTAGTGTCTTGCACGTCACCCATAAGAATGCAGAAAACCCTGAGGGTTATCCTCTATTAATAGGTAATGATGTCACTATCGGACATAAAGTAATGCTGCATGGCTGCACGATTGAAGATCGTGTACTTGTGGGTATGGGAGCGATCGTGTTGGATGGCGTGATTATCCAAAAAGAAGTGATGATTGGTGCTGGTAGCTTGGTGCCACCAAACAAAGTACTTGAAAGCGGTTATCTCTATGTAGGAAGCCCAGTAAAACAAGCTCGCCCATTAAATGATAAAGAGCGAGCCTTTTTACAGAAATCAGCTGACAACTATGTTCAGAATAAAAATGACTATCTAGACTCTGTGCTTCCAGTCTAAAGCGCTTTGATCTGAATCCGATTAGAGGAGTCATACTCCTCTTCTTCTATTAACTCTTCCGCTAGCTCTTCAATATCGAAACGTAACTCTGAAAAGATAACTAAAGCTTGATCGCCTTCTTCTATATCTCTTCCTGCCAATTGTGATAATTCCTCAATAGACATGAAACATTCAATCAATGCGCCCGACTGTTGTGCTGGGAACGTGATTGTTCGGCTCTCTTCATCCCAATCTTGGATATCAGGAAATAGAATTGATTGATTCATTTTTTATAAACACCTCATTACATCTCTAGGTTTTTACGTAATTCTCTTAAAATCTGTTTTGTTCCCGGACGAAGACCACGCCAAAGCATAAAGCTTTCTGCTGCCTGCCCCACTAGCATACCCAAACCATCATAAGCAGCATGAACACCATTATCTAATGCCCATTGATTGAATACCGTCGTTCCAGATCCATAAACCATGTCATAAACGGCGCTAGTAGAATTGAAAATCACCTCAGACACTTCAGGAAGCTGCCCGCTTAGACCAGATGAGGTAGAGTTAATAATGACATCAAAGCCTTCATTAACATCACTTAGCCCCATCCCCTTGATGTTGCCATGCGACGAAAACATCTCAGCCAGAAGTTCAGCCTTGGAGCTGGTTCGATTAGCGACCACCAGCTGTTGTGGCTTTTGGTCGAGAAGAGGTTGAATCACTCCTCTCGCAGCACCACCAGCGCCAAGAAGAAGAACACGTGCTCCTTTTAGCGTGACTTGATGTTGAAGCAGGTCTTGAACTAAGCCCTCACCATCGGTGTTATCACCAATGATCTCTCCATCATCTAACTTCTTAAGGGTATTTACGGCACCAGCTAGTTCAGCTCTCTCAGTTAGGCGATTGGCAAACTGATAGGCATCTTCTTTAAAAGGCGCTGTGACATTACACCCTCGACCACCTTCGCTGAAAAAGGTTTTGGCAGCAGTGATAAATTGACCATGCTCTGGCTGTAATGCTGTATAGGTAAGTTGTTGGCTGGTTTGGCGAGCAAATAATGTGTGAATGAATGGCGATTTGCTTTGCCCAATAGGGTTACCGAAAACGGCATAACGATCTACTTGCTGTGTCATATCCTTACCTAACAGAAATAAAAAAGGGTCATCTATATAGATGACCCTATCACTATCCCTATAAGGAAGGAAGAACTACCAAACTCGAGGCTTTAGGTAGTCGCTATAAAGCAGAGCTTCTGGTGAACCCGCTTGTGGTTCGTAGCGGTATTCCCAGCGAGCCAATGGCGGCATCGACATCAATATAGACTCTGTACGACCACCGCTTTGTAGACCAAATAGGGTGCCACGGTCATAGACTAAGTTAAATTCAACATAGCGGCCACGACGGTATAGTTGGAAGTCACGCTCACGTTCGCCATAAGGTGTCTGTTTGCGTCGTTCTACAATTGGTAAGTACGCCGCAGCAAAGCCCTCACCGACCGCCTGCATATAAGCAAAGCTCTTATCGAAGCCCCACTCATTTAAGTCATCAAAGAACAAACCACCCACACCACGTGTTTCATCTCTATGTGGAAGATAGAAGTACTTATCACACCATTCTTTGTGCTCTTGATAAACATCGTCACCAAATGGCGCACAAAGATCTTTGGCTGTTTGATGCCAAGATTGGCAGTCTTCGTCGACAGGATAAAATGGCGTTAAGTCAAAACCACCACCAAACCACCAAATCGGGTCTTCCCCTTCTTTTTCTGCGATGAAGAATCGAACGTTCGCATGTGAGGTTGGGATATATGGGTTTTTAGGGTGGATAACTAATGAAACCCCCATCGCCTCAAACTTACGTCCGGCTAATTCAGGGCGATGAGCTGTAGCTGAAGCGGGCATAGCCTTACCCGCTACGTGAGAGAAGTTAACCCCACCTTGCTCAAATACCGCACCGTTGGTCATCACTCGAGTTCGACCACCACCACCCAAGCGCTCGCCAGGTTCACGCTGCCATGCATCTTCTTCAAACAGAGCAGTGCCATCAGCTTGTTCAAGCTGCTGGCAAATCGAATCTTGTAGGCTCAGTAAAAACTGCTTTACTGCTTCTTTATCAATTGCTGACATCTTCCTTCCTCTGCAGGGTTTAACCCTGTCTTAATATTTTCGACGTTTTTGCATCTCTAATTTCGCTTGGCTTCTCACGACCACCCGTTTGACCCTCTAAAATAGCCACCAAATGTTGGCCAAGTTGCAGCTGAACTTCTTCAGTTGTCATACAAGGCGGCTCGCCGGTCAGGTTAGCACTGGTAGAGGTTAACGGCTTACCAAACTCATTACACATTCTTTGAACCAAAGGGTGATCCGTCACTCGTACCGCGATGGAATCAAACTGACCACTTACCCAGTCAGTAACTTTGCTGCTGGTTGGCATGATCCAAGTGACTGGACCTGGCCATGTCGCTTTCACTGTTGCCAACTGCACTTCCGTCAATTGGCTTTCATCAATGTAAGGTAACAGTTGCTCGTAACTCGCAGCAATTAAGATCAACCCTTTCTCGATCGGTCGCTGTTTTAGGTCGAGTAATTTCTTGATGGCTTGTGGATTATCGGGATCACAACCGACCCCAAAAACGCCTTCGGTCGGGTAAGCAATGACTTCACCTTGTTGTAATGCCTGCAAAGTATGTTGAAAGTTATCCACGGGTTGCCTCATTAATTCAGTTATCTAACTCACTAAGTGTACAAATTATCATTCACTGTGACTAAAGCTATTTGTTTATAAAATGTATCAATTAACAACTTAGACTGACGCAAACGTTTTCCTTAAGCAATTTTACCCGTATAATGCGCGCAAAATATCTAATCACTAATTAAATCGTACCTGAAGGAGTTTGAGATGACTGTCGGTATTATCATGGGTTCTAAATCTGATTGGCCAACAATGAAGCTAGCTGCAGAAATGTTGGATCAGTTTGGCGTGGCGTACGAAACAAAAGTGGTTTCCGCTCACCGCACACCTCAGTTGCTTGCAGACTACGCAACCAGTGCGAAAGAGCGCGGTATTAAAGTGATTATTGCTGGTGCTGGCGGTGCAGCGCACCTTCCGGGCATGGCTGCTGCTTTCACAAGCGTACCAGTTCTGGGAGTTCCAGTTCAGTCTAAAGCACTGAAGGGCATGGACTCTCTGCTTTCTATCGTACAGATGCCAAAAGGTATCGCGGTAGGTACTTTGGCTATCGGTGAAGCTGGCGCTGCCAATGCAGGCATCCTCGCAGCTCAAATCATTGGCACACACAATGAAGAAGTAATGGCAAAAGTAGAAGCGTTCCGTTCTGAGCAAACAGAAACGGTTCTGGCTAATCCAAACCCTGCAGAGGACTAATTCCCATGCATGTTCTTGTGTTAGGCGCGGGCCAACTTGCTCGCATGATGTCCCTAGCTGGGGCACCGCTGAATATTGAAATTTCTGCTTTTGATGTTGGCAGCAAAAATATTGTTCACCCATTAACGCAAGCGATTCTAGGTAACGGCTTAGAAAATGCGATTGAGCGTGCGGACGTCATTACTGCTGAATTCGAACATATTCCTCACGATGTACTTGAGGTGTGTGAACGCAGTGGTAAGTTCTTACCGACAACAGAAGCAATTAAAGCCGGCGGTGACCGTCGCCTTGAAAAAGCCCTGTTAGACGAAGCGAACGTGAAAAATGCCAAATACTACGTGATCAACTCTCGCGAAGACTTTGACGCTGCGATCGCTCACGTTGGCTTACCAATGGTATTGAAGAGCACACTGGGCGGTTACGATGGCAAAGGTCAATGGCGCTTAAAGACATTAGACAATGTTGACGCAACTTGGGCAGAAATGGCTGAGTGCATTGCCGCAACAGACAACCAAGCGATTGTAGCTGAAGAGTTTGTTCCGTTTGACCGCGAAGTATCACTGGTTGGTGCTCGTGGTACCAATGGCGAGATTCAAGTGTATCCACTGGCTGAGAATGTTCACACCGACGGCGTGTTGAGCTTATCAACAGCCATTGATGACATTGAACTGCAAGAGCAAGCGAAAGCCATGTTCACTGCTATTGCTGAGCGCCTAGATTACGTTGGTGTGCTAGCACTTGAGTTCTTTGATGTTCAAGGTTCACTACTTGTTAATGAGATTGCACCTCGTGTTCATAACTCGGGCCACTGGACGCAACAAGGTGCAGAGACTTGTCAGTTTGAGAACCACCTACGTGCCGTATGTGGTATGCCACTAGGCAGCACCAAACTGATTCGCCCAACCGCAATGATCAACATTCTTGGTGAAGATACCCTACCTGAAGCTATTCTGGCTCAAGGTGGCTGTCATGTTCATTGGTATGGCAAAGAGAAGCGTGCGGGTCGAAAGATGGGCCACATTAACGTAAGCGCTGACTACAACGCAGAGCTGCAAAGAGCGTTATGCTCATTGGCTGATATTCTTGATAAGCAAGCCTACCCTGCTGTGCATGAGTTTGCTGAGCAGATGAAGTAAGCCTACATTGACTTATTTGATATAAAAAGTTCATTGGATATAGAAACGGCGCTCATTGAGCGCCGTTTTTTTATTTCTGGTCATCCACTTACTGTGATTAGTATTACTACTGAGATTGAATGTGATGACACTTGCGATCAGCACATTGCTTCTTAGTGCCACTGGCCGTTTTCTTCTCCAGTAACAGTGGGAACTGGCACTCTTCACAGCGACCTATAACAGGTGGCTGATTAACGGCGAACTTACACTTAGGGTAGTTATCACACGCATAAAAGGTTTTGCCATAGCGAGATTTACGCTCAACCAAGTGACCTCGACCACACTCAGGGCAAGCAACAAGTGGCTGCTCTTCAGGTTGTTCTTTCGGTTGATCCAAAGATTCGATGTGATTACACGTTGGGTAACTACTACAACCAATGAACATCCCAAAGCGACCTTGCCTTAATACCAATTCGTTTTGGCATTTAGGACACGGCACGCCCAGCTCTTTCACCACATGACCATCATTTTGATGAAGAGGCTTGATGTAATCACAACTCGGATACTGCTTACAGCCTAAAAATGGACCGTGCTTACCATGGCGAAGCTGAAGCTCTCCACCACACTGTGGACATGGTTCATGCTCTAACGCATGTTCATGTGCTGAAAAAAGCTGATTATCAATCTTACTACTCATGACAAGCCTGTATTAATGCAAGATACCTTGCTCTTTGGTGTACAACAGCTCTTCCATTTGCGTGTAAGCACTTTCATTACCCGGCACATTAAATAGCACCATTAAGATAATCCATTTCAGATCATCCAATTCAAATTCGTTGGTCTCAAGACCCATCACACGATCAATCACCATTTCACGAATCTCTGTCGTGAGCACGTTGATCTGTTCAAGGAACAATAAGAAGCCTCGACACTCCATATTAATACGTGAAATCTCTCGACTGGTATAAACACGCATCGAGGTATTGGAGCACATAGTAATCGCCGCTTGGTTGTCAGTATCTTGCAGTGCAGCAAGATCTTCTAACCAATGGAGGGCCTTATAAATATCATCTTGGTGAAACCCTGCTCGAAGAAGCTCATCTTCCAGTTCGTCTTGATCCACCTGCAATTCAGAATCGCTATGGATGTAGGTTTCAAACAAGTACATCAGTATGTCCATCATCATAGCTAGCCTCTCCCCTTTCGAATATAGCCACCGGAAACTGCAACAACATGCCCTAAGAGCTCAAGCTCTAAAAGCTGCATCATGACCTCATGCACAGGTATATGGGTTCTCTGTGCCAAAATATCAACGGGTGTCGCCTCTAATCCTACGTTAGCTAACAGCTGTGGAAATGGCAATTGTTCATTTTCAATCTTGTTCGACGTAGGTTCGAACAAACTGGGCTGCTGATCTATAGACCAGTCTAACAGACTCTTTATTTCAATTAGAACATCTTGAGCGCTCTGTACCAAACATGCCCCAGCCTTAATTAAACTGTTGCCCCCGCGACTGGTTGGGTTATGAATCGAACCGGGAAGCGCAAACACTTCGCGACCTTGCTCCATCGCATAACGCGCCGTAATCAGAGAACCGCTTTTCTCAGCCGCCTCAACGACGAGAGTCCCCAAAGACAACCCACTTATAATACGGTTACGCCGAGGGAAATGTTCAGGTCGTGGCTTAGCGCTTGGGCGGAATTCAGAGATCAGCGCGCCATTCTCACAAATTCTATCCGCTAGATTTCGGTGACGTGCAGGGTAAATGGAGTCTAAGCCTGAGCCCAACACAGCAAAAGTTTCCCCTCCTTTATCTAGAGCACCATCATGAGCATAACCATCAATACCGAGCGCTAAGCCACTGGTGACAATCAAGCCATTTTGCACAAACTCTTTGGCGAAGGACTTCGCGGTTTGCAGCCCTTCGAGACTGGCGTTACGACTGCCGACCATCGCGATTTGAGGCTCAATCAGTTTTTCAAGATGACCTTTAACGAAAAGCACGCTTGGTGCAGAGGCTGTCTCGTTCAGCAGTTTG
Organism: Vibrio sp. 10N.247.311.51; assembly: GCF_041467855.1. NCBI lineage: Bacteria > Pseudomonadati > Pseudomonadota > Gammaproteobacteria > Vibrionales > Vibrionaceae > Vibrio > Vibrio sp. 10N.247.311.51. The sequence continues at coordinate 7,298 of NZ_JBFSVK010000046.1, forward strand.
GGATAATGCGGGCAATTAGGGGTAATGATGTGATGGTTGGGCTGCCTTGCTTGCCACGCCAGGCAAGCCTCCACTTCTCTAGGGGCTTGCTGTCTTAAGTAGGATATTTGCTTGGCTGACAAACCAATCGCTTGTAGCTGTTGGCTGGAGTAACCAACAATATTCGATGGGGAATCAACACTCAGCAGACGAGAAAGACGCTTACCACCCAGTTGTGGAACAAAGCTCAGCGAGAGCCAAGCGATCAGTTGTTGCTCATTCACTCGGTGCCCTTAACCTCTTCCGTCAACGCAAGATCTAAAGGCGATACCGCCAGAATGTCATTACTAACCGGCTTAGAGCTTTGAGTGATCAACGCCAAGCTAAAATACTCGTAAGGGCGAATGACCATCAAGCTACCGAGTGAGGTACTTGGCAATTGCACCTTATCGCTCGCTGCTGATTCTTTATAGCTGTATTCACCTTGCTTACCAAACACCACAGCTCCGCTTTCACTGAGCGTAAACATAGAGCCTTGGCGAAGATTGTCCTGTGAGCCTTTGTTGATAACAACAACCTGATTCTTTGCGCTGTATTGGCTGCCATCCAATGAACCCAAGATATTAGCAAACTGACCCGCAGCACTAGGCGCGGGGTAAAACGTGGTTGAGAGCTTCACCTGATCAACACCAAGCTCTGGTAACACGAGATCGTTAAGCAGCACCTCTTGCAGCTGAGTCTCTATCTGTAAGCTGCTGAACTCAGCATCCACTTCTTTTAAGCGTGCCGTGGCGACCAAACGCAACGAGGTCATACTCGCTTGAGGTTGCTGTCGCTGGTAGGTTTCAACGGCACGGTAGATGCCCCACTTTTGATGTTGTTGGTTACCCGAGATAAACAACCGGTCTTCACCCGATAAGAATCTCTTTCCATCACTCGTCCCTAACACTCGTTGAGCCGATTGAATGTCTTGCAGTTCAACCAAGCGATCAGATTGTAGATAAGGCAGAACCAACCCCTCATTGACGGTTGGCACCGCTGTCTTCTCCGAGACACGAATCTTAGGGCTCAGCTTGATAACCGGTTTAAGACTCAATACCGGCTCACCATTAATCCAAACCAAAGACAGTTTATCTCCGGGATATATAAGATGAGGGTTTTCTACCTCAGGGTTTACCTGCCATAACCTTGGCCACAACCACGGGCTATCGAGATACATCGCGGAGATATCCCATAAGGTATCGCCCTTTACCACCACATATGCCTCAGGTGCGCCCTGCTTAATGATTAAAGATTGAGCACTATTTTCAGCCGTAGCGGCGAACGAAAGCGAGGCACAAACAAGAGAAAAAATGGGAGAAAAATGACGCATGACCTAGGTTCCTTGGTCTGAATATATGACATCTGATTTGAGAATTACCTTCAGGATGCTGTCATTTGACCTCTAAAATGTCTAGAATTGAGCCAACAAGGTTTAAGCTGTTTCGGCACAGTTCAATATTTCGAGTGTATATGTCTGTATTACAAGTATTAACATTACCAGATGATCGTCTACGTACCGTGGCGAAACCGGTAAAAGAAGTTACCCCAGAGATTCAAAAGTTCGTTGATGACATGATTGAAACCATGTACGACGAAGAAGGTATCGGCCTTGCGGCAACGCAAGTAGATTTCCACCAACGCATCGTTGTTATCGATATTTCAGAAACACGTGATGAGCCAATGGTGCTTATCAACCCTGAAATTACTGAGAAGCGCGGCGAAGATGGTATCGAAGAAGGCTGCCTATCTGTACCAGGCGCTCGAGCTCTAGTACCTCGCGCTGCAGAAGTAACGGTTAAAGCACTAGACCGTGACGGCAACGAATTCACATTCGACGCTGACGACCTTCTGGCTATCTGTGTTCAGCACGAACTTGACCACCTAGAAGGCAAGTTGTTTGTTGATTACCTATCGCCACTAAAGCGTAAACGTATCCAAGATAAGCTAGCGAAGATTAAACGTTTCAACGAGAAACAAGGTTAATAACCGCTGCTATTACTAAATTAGAAGGAAGCCTACCTTGAGTCAGTCTTTAAGAATTGTCTTTGCAGGTACTCCGGATTTCGCCGCCCGTCACTTGGCGGCGTTGTTGTCTTCGGAGCATGAAGTTGTTGCTGTTTACACACAGCCAGATCGCCCAGCAGGCCGCGGTAAAAAACTCACTGCGAGCCCAGTAAAAAACATCGCACTTGAAAACAATATTCCGGTTTACCAACCAGAAAACTTCAAGTTAGATGAGGCTAAGCAAGAGCTAGCTGAATTGAACGCTGACATCATGGTTGTTGTCGCTTACGGCTTATTGCTTCCGCAAGTTGTATTAGATACACCTCGCTTAGGTTGTATCAACGTACATGGCTCTATCCTACCGCGCTGGCGTGGTGCTGCTCCGATTCAGCGCTCTATCTGGGCGGGTGATAAAGAGACAGGCGTGACGATCATGCAGATGGATATTGGCCTAGATACTGGCGATATGCTAAGCATCGCAACGCTGCCTATCGAAGTGACAGATACTAGCGCATCAATGTACGAGAAATTAGCGGGTCTTGGCCCTGACGCTCTTGTTGAGTGTTTAGCTGACATCGCTTCTGGCAAAGCGGTTGCAGAGAAGCAAGACGATGAGCTTGCTAACTACGCGAAGAAGCTAAGCAAAGAAGAAGCGCGTATCAACTGGAGTGATGAAGCAGCTCATATTGAGCGCTGCGTTCGTGCCTTCAACCCATGGCCAATGAGCCACTTTGAAGCTGCTGAGAACAGCATTAAAGTATGGCAAAGCCGTGTGGCAGAGCAAACTTCTGATAAGCCTGCAGGTACCATTCTGCAAGCAGATAAAACTGGTATCTATGTAGCGACAGGGCAAGGCGTACTTGTTCTTGAACAACTGCAAGTTCCAGGTAAAAAAGCCATGTCAGTTCAGGATATCTTGAACTCACGTGCAAGCTGGTTTGAAGTTGGTACTCAACTTTCTTAATCCGCTTTTAAAGCTGTTAATTACGCAGCTTAGAAAACCTTTACGAGGGCAGAGATGCCCTCATGTATTCAAATAAATATTCGGTACCCCTCATGAATGTTCGCGCTGCTGCTGCAAATGTCCTATTCCAAGTTGTCGATAAAGGCCACTCTCTTTCACACGCTCTCCCTGCGGCTCAAAAAACGATCCGTCCGCGAGACCATGCTCTACTGCAAGAGATTTGCTACGGCGCACTTCGTTACCTGCCTCGTTTAGAGTCAATCGCTAACGAACTGATGGAAAACCCGCTTAAAGGTAAGAAGCGTGTATTCCACCACCTAATCTTGGTGGGTATTTACCAACTAAGCTTCATGCGTATCCCTTCGCACGCCGCAGTTGCTGAAACGGTTGAGGGCACTAAAACACTGCGCGGTCCAAGCCTGAGTGGTTTGATCAACGCTGTGCTACGTAGCTACCTACGTGACCAAGAAGAACTAGACGAAAAAGCCGTTAGCCACAATGCAGGCAAATACGGCCACCCAAGCTGGATTCTAAAAATGCTTCAAGAGAGCTACCCAGATCAATGGGAGCAACTAATTGAAGCCAACAACAGCAAGGCACCAATGTGGCTGCGCGTTAACCGCCAACACCACACTCGTGACGAGTATGTTGAACTGCTTAAAAACGAAAACATTGAATACACATTGCACCCAGAAGCAGCCGATGCCATAAAATTAGCTGCACCTTGTGATGTTACTTTGCTTCCTGGCTTCGACAGAGGTTGGGTATCAGTGCAAGACGCTGCCGCTCAACTTTCGGTTGATTACCTAACACCAAAAGATGGTGAGCTGATCCTAGATTGTTGTGCTGCGCCAGGTGGTAAAACAGCACACATTCTTGAGCACACTCAAGATACTGAAGTGGTTGCGATTGACTGCGACATCAAACGTCTAGACCGCGTTTACGATAACCTTGAGCGTCTACAACTGCGTGCCGACGTAATTTGTGGTGATGCTCGCTACCCAGAAGAGTGGTGGATGGGTGATAAGTTCGACCGTATCCTACTTGATGCACCTTGTTCAGCGACAGGCGTAATTCGCCGTCATCCTGACATCAAGTGGCTACGTCGTGCATCTGACATTGATGCACTGGCTGAACTGCAAAGCGAAATTATGGATGCAATGTGGCGTCAGCTAAAAGAAGGCGGCACCATGGTTTATGCGACATGTTCTATCACGCCGCAAGAAAACGTGCTGCAAGTGAAGGCATTCCTAGCACGTACTGAGAACGCAACGCTGGTTGGGTCTGATATCGAAAATCCGGGTCGTCAAATACTACCTGGAGAAGAAGATATGGATGGCTTCTACTACGCAGTTCTAGTAAAACAGGCATAACAACTAACAGCGGCTAAGAATTTATTTCTTAGCCGCTGTTTCTTTCTAGTGCATTATCAAAATAAAGTTAGATAACTAGAATTACCACGGTAAAGAAAAGAGAAAGGCTATGAAGATCATTATCCTAGGTGCTGGACAAGTTGGCGGTACCCTTGCTGAAAACCTGGTTGGTGAAAACAACGACATCACCATTGTCGACCGTAACGCTGACCGACTTCGTGAACTTCAGGATAAGTACGACCTTAGGGTTGTAAACGGTTATGCCAGCCACCCAAACACACTACGTGAAGCGGGTGCGCAAGATGCCAACATGTTAGTTGCCGTAACTAACATGGATGAAACCAACATGGCTGCGTGTCAGGTTGCTTTCTCTCTTTTCAATACGCCGAACCGAATTGCTCGTATTCGTTCTCCTCAATACCTAGAAGAGAAAGAAGCGCTATTCAAATCAGGTGCTATCCCAGTCGATCACCTGATCGCACCCGAAGAGCTAGTGACCAGCTACATCGAGCGCCTGATTCAATACCCAGGTGCCCTGCAGGTTGTGAGTTTTGCTGAACAGAAAGTTAGCCTAGTAGCAGTAAAAGCCTACTACGGTGGTCCACTGGTCGGTAACGCACTGTCTGCTTTGCGTGAGCACATGCCGCACATCGATACTCGTGTAGCTGCTATTTTCCGTCAAGGTCGCCCTATTCGCCCACAAGGCACTACCATCATAGAAGCCGATGATGAGGTTTTCTTTGTGGCAGCGAGTAACCATATCCGCTCAGTAATGAGTGAGCTACAGCGCCTAGAGAAACCGTACCGCCGCATCATGATTGTCGGTGGTGGTAACATTGGTGCAAGCTTGGCGAAACGTCTTGAGCAGAGCTACAGCATCAAGCTTATCGAACGCAGCTACACTCGTGCCGAGAAGCTGTCTGAAGAATTAGAAAACACCATCGTATTCTGTGGCGATGCAGCCGACCAAGAACTGCTAACCGAAGAGAACATCGATCAAGTGGACGTGTTCATTGCCCTAACCAATGAAGATGAAACCAACATCATGTCAGCGATGCTGGCGAAGCGAATGGGTGCCAAGAAAGTAATGGTGCTGATTCAGCGTGGCGCTTACGTCGACCTTGTTCAGGGTGGTGTGATTGATATTGCTATCTCCCCACAACAAGCGACGATTTCTGCACTGCTTACTCACGTTCGTCGTGCTGATATTGTAAACGTATCATCTCTACGTCGCGGCGCTGCTGAAGCGATTGAAGCCATTGCTCACGGTGACGAAACCACATCTAAAGTGGTTGGCCGAGCGATTGGCGACATCAAACTACCACCGGGCACCACTATTGGTGCAATTGTTCGCGGAGAAGAAGTACTTATCGCGCACGATAGAACCGTAATCGAACAAGATGACCACGTAGTGATGTTCCTAGTGGACAAGAAATACGTACCTGATGTTGAGTCTCTATTCCAACCGAGCCCGTTCTTCTTATAGCCTTGTTCTCGTAAGCTTGCTCTCACAACCTTCTTCAGGTGAGAACAACGCTTCGGCTCAAAGCGATGGTCTATTAAGCTATGGTCAACTTTCGTCCGATATTATTAGTGATAGGGTTAGTGTTATCAAAACTCGCCCTTTTCATGTACATCCCCACATTGGTTGCCTTTTTTACAGGCACCGGTGGCTTCCTCGAGTTTGGTCAATCAGTAGTGATCACGCACATAGTGGCGTTCATCTGCTTGAGCTTGGGCCGTTCAGCTAAGTTCCGACTTGGGGTGCGGGACATGTTCCTGATCACCTCTCTGGTATGGACGATAGCCAGTGCCTTTGCTGCACTGCCGTTTGTCTTCATCAACCACATCAGCTTCACTGACGCCTATTTTGAAACCATGTCTGGTATCACCACAACAGGCTCAACCGTATTAAGCGGCTTAGACAGCATGGCACCAAGCATTCTGTTGTGGCGTTCTATACTGCAATGGTTAGGTGGTATAGGCTTCATCGTTATGGCGGTAGCGGTTCTGCCAATGCTCAACGTCGGTGGTATGCGACTGTTCCAAACCGAATCATCCGATTGGTCAGATAAAAGCAGCCCACGAGCGAAAACGGTCGCGAAGAACATCGTGGCGGTTTATCTGGTTCTGACAGGCTTGTGCATCATTAGCTACCTGTTTGCAGGCATGGGCATCTTTGACGCGATCAATCATGCCTTCACAACACTGTCTACGGGTGGTTACTCAACATCAGATGGCTCAATGAACCACTTCTCTAACAGTGCTCACTGGGTGGGAACCCTGTTCATGTTCCTTGGCGGTCTGCCATTCCTACTGTTTGTTGGCGCACTGCGTGGTAGAAAACTCTCAATCCTCTACAAAGACGCGCAAGTGAGAGGCTTCACCTATCTATTCTTAGTCACCAGTGCCGTGATATCGACATGGTTGGTGGTTAGAGATGGCTACACAGTCATGGATGCGATGCGTGTTTCGATGTTCAACATTGTGTCCGTAGTTACCACTACCGGTTTTGGCTTAGAAGACTTCACCGCGTGGGGCGCTTTGCCTACCACGCTGTTTGCCTTTTTAATGATGGCGGGCGCGTGCTCAGGTTCAACCTCTGGCGGTATCAAAATCTTCCGCTTCCAGATCGCGATGACCATGCTCCACAAACAAATGATGAAACTGATTCACCCGTCGGGTGTATTTGTTCAACGCTATAACCAACGACCTGTGAATGACGACATTGTGCGTTCACTGGTCGCATTTGGTTTGATGTTCTTTATTACGATTATCTTAATTGCAGGTGGCTTGAGCGCGATGGGGCTTGATCCCGTAACCAGTATATCTGGCGCTATCACAGCCGTTGCTAACGTTGGTCCAGGTATGGGCAGCGTGATCGGTCCAACCGGGAACTTTGCTCCATTGCCCGACGCCGCTAAATGGTTGCTAAGCTTAGGAATGCTGATGGGGCGACTTGAGATATTGACGCTCATTGTTCTATTTTTCCCAGCCTTTTGGCGACGCTAACCAAGCACAAAATCAAGGAAACACAGATGAAATCATACGTACTTCTCGCTGGCGCATTGATCGCAAACTCAGTATTCGTAAGTTCTGCCTTTGCTGATCAAATGGTCACATTGCCTGATGGCAAACAAGTGTTACTCAAAGATGATTTTACTTGGCAATACGTGGCACCAAAGCAAACGGAAGCAGCAGCGACAACATCAGAGATCGCAGTGCCTGTTTCAGCAGCGCCTATTGCAGCAGCCCCTGTCGTCGCCGTACCTGTCGCAACGAACACGCGTGGCACTACGATTGTGGTTAATAGTAAAAAGCCTAGCTTACAGCTCTCTCAGTCAGGAGTGGATGTTGTACTGGGTGCAAGTCGCTATGAAGATGGTGAGCTTATCATTCCGACAGCCATCACCAACCAAGGCACTCAAGCGGTTATTTTGGTATCACTTAACATCAGCGTATTTACTGCAGAAGGTGAGTTGTTGGCAGAAGAAGAAGTTGCAGTGTGGAAATCAATCAAACGAATGGCCGACACATACCTGCGACCAAAGACGGGTGAAGAAGGCAAGCTAATCAAGCTCGACCTAGAACAACACCCTGAATATCAGATTAAAGCAGAGATTACTGAGGTACTAGCTCGCTAAACCGGAGTCACGTACAAATAAATAGCGAAGAAATGGCAAGCGCAGCCCGCCAAAACAAACAAGTGCCAGATGGCATGGTTGTAAGGGATGCGTTTGGCCACATAGAAAATAACACCCAACGAGTAGATCACGCCGCCGAGCGCCAATAACACCAAGCCGCCCATCTCGATATTCATCGCCAGTTGATACACCACAATCAACGACAACCAGCCCATCGCTAAATAAATGAACAGCGATAGACGCTTAAATCGGTAGACGAAGGCAATCTTCATGATGATACCGACCAGCGCAATTCCCCAGATAACCGCCATCAAGCCCATCGCTAATGGGGTTCTTAAGCCAACCAATAAAAACGGGGTGTAGCTACCTGCGATGAGTAAGTAAATTGCACAGTGATCGAGGGTTTTCAATAAACGCTTGGTTTTTTCTGTGGTGATCGAGTGATAAAGCGTGGAAGCAAGAAAGAGCAGGATAATGCTGCTGCCATAGATTGCCATACTGGCAACAGTCAACATGTCGGCTTGGTAATCAAACGCGCGAACCAGCAACAAGATCAGACCAACCACGCCAAGTACGACGCCCAAGCCATGGGTTATCGCATTAGCGCGTTCTTCGATGTCACTGTATTCGCTAGCTGATGATGCAGACATGAGTATCCTACTAGAGTAAATGTTCAATTGACCTAGTATTGCACATTAAGCTTACACGTGTAAGCTTAAATTTTTATGACATCTTTTATGACATTAATAACGCCTAAACTGTGTGGTGAGGCTTGGCTCTCTAAAGCTAAAGAACCAAAAAGCTGACTAAGAGGCGCTATCTAGATACTCAAGCACCATCTTGCCGGCTTCTTCCGGTGAGGTATCCAATGGCACACTCAATTGACGCTGTAGCTGACCCACTCCCAATAAACTCGCCAACATACCTTTAGCACCGTCGCGATTACGGTCTATCTCAAACCACAACTTAAGCTCGGTTTCATCACGATGGGCAACAACCTCAAGCTCACGCCAGCGGCCATGATAAGGACCCGTCGTCGGGACAAACTCAAACTCTTGTACAAAAGGCAATTCAAAGCCTTCTACCGCTTCACATTCCACTTGGCGAATGCGCAGCCCTTGAGCTTCAAGTTCATTAAAAATACCATCAAGGAGTGCGTCAGGGCGCACCGTTAAGATGTCTTTATCCGATGGATCAATCGCCATCGCAATATCGAGCCCGGTTTCTAGCCACACCTTTGAATCACCAATCGTGACCGGTGTGTTCAGCGGGACATCAAACTCACATTCAAAATCACGGGTTTCACCCGGCTGAATAACAAAGGCATACGGCAGGCTCCATTTGGCCAACGAGTATGTCTGGTGCATTCGACGTGTTTGACCACCCTCTTGCCTTTGCGAGTTCATGGTAACTTCTTTGACGTAACGACAGCACAAGTTGAGATCGATATTGTCGATCTCTTGTGGCTGAGCGCCACCATAGACATGCACAATAATGCTCGCCTTCTTGCCTGGATAAAGCACTTCCTGTTGCAATACAGAATCCACCTTGGCAGATCCAATTCCAAAACTTGCTAACGTTTTCTTTAAGAACGACATATGCACCTCCTTTAAAGCATCATCTTAAGCCTGAAAGAGGTTCAAACTCAAATATACTGCTCACACTATTTTAGCTCTAATATCGTCTATTTATCACTCAGGCGTCGATCGATAACTTAGATAGTGATAATCTAAGCCTTGATATGCATGCATATCATTATCCTGATTTATTCTTCGGATTGGCGAAAGCCAGACGAGTGACGCTTCAAGCAATTGAGGTGGAGCTCATGGTAAATCAGGCCATTAGATTGGCAATGGATATGCCTGACCGTTAGGTAAATTAATGCGCCCAACAGCTGTCAGGTTCTCGCACACCAACCGTAGTGCGATGCGTCGTCGTAGTGGCTTTGTTGCTGCTCCAACGGCTAAGAAATTGGCTCCTACAATGACTCTAGTTGAGAAGACTGCTTTATTAGCACCGACTACAACGAAAGTGATTAAAGCCGCTTAACAAAAAGCGCAGTTTTTACTGCGCTTTTTTCTTGCCCGCTCCCATCTTGAAATGTGTTTACACATTGGTATTCCCTACCCGATTTGATACCTTAGCCACAAATCATTATAAAATTTGTGGAGAAATAAAGTATGAAGTGTCACCGCATTGAAGAACTGCTTGAACTGATGGAGCCTGAGTGGCAGAAAGATCAAGAGCTTAACCTATTAGAGTTCATCATTAAGCTATCAAAAGAAGCGGGCTACCAAGGCAAGCTTGAAGAACTGACTGACGATGTTCTTATCTACCACCTAAAAATGCGCAACAGCGAAAAAGATGAAATGATTCCAGGCCTGAAAAAAGACCAAGAAGATGATTTCAAAACCGCAATTCTAAAAGCACGTGGCCTTCTTTAGTCGCCCGTTTGTTTAGAGCTCAATTGCCGTATAGATAAAACACTCAATTTAAAAAGCGACCACCAGGTCGCTTTTTTGTTTCTGTTCGCTATTTTTTCGTCACAACTGTTATGACTTTTGTTGTTAAAGGTTGATAGCGTTAAAGAAATGAGAACAAGATTGTCGCTATAATCGCCATCCATAAGAATCTTCTAAAATAATAAGAGTGAGTGCGATAACAACAAATGCACCAAGCTCAATTTCAACAGGTTCTCTAAACCATACTTTCAAGTAATGTCGTCATGCCCGACTTAACCGGGCAAACAAGCCACAAAAAGGATAGTCCATGAGTCAGGATAAAATCGATATCAAAGATGTGACTCCTAAAACCTTTAACCCGAAAACACATAAAGGTAATGGAGATCGATTTAACCCAAGTAACCGAATCTATGTTCGAGAAAGCAAAGGTAAATTCCAACAACTGCGTCGCTATGGCGGTTGGTTCTTACTTTTACTTTTTGCGCTTATCCCGTGGATTCCCTTTGGTGAACGCCAAGCGATCTTGCTCGATATCGGCAGCCAACAGTTCAACTTCTTTGGCACAACGTTATACCCGCAAGATCTGACCCTACTCGCGATCCTATTTATGATTGCCGCGTTTGGCTTATTCTTCATAACCACCTTCTTAGGCCGTGTCTGGTGTGGCTATTTATGCCCACAAACCGTCTGGACCTTCATGTACATCTGGTTCGAAGAGAAGCTAGAAGGTGCTGCCAATAAGCGAAGAAAACAAGACTCGGGAAAACTGACGAGCAATTTAATCCTCAGAAAAACCCTCAAACACATTGCGTGGTGGGCGATTGCCATTGCGACGGGCTTAACCTTTGTTGGTTACTTCATCCCAATCAAAGAGTTAGTGGTTGGCTTCTTTACCTTTAACTCGTCTTTCTGGCCGGTGTTTTGGGTACTGTTCTTTGCTGGATGTACTTATGCCAATGCGGGTTGGATGCGTTCTATTGTTTGTCTGCACATGTGTCCTTACGCACGTTTCCAGTCGGCAATGTTCGATAAAGACACCTTCATCGTTGGTTACAACACAGAACGCGGTGAAAGCCGTGGCCCTCGCTCTCGTAAAGCTGACCCAAAAGAGCTTGGTCTAGGCGACTGTATTGACTGTAATCTGTGTGTACAAGTGTGCCCTACGGGTATCGATATCCGTGACGGCCTGCAATACGAGTGTATTAACTGCGGCGCATGTATCGATGCCTGTGATAACACCATGGAGCGTATGGGCTACGAGAAAGGCCTGATCAACTACACCACCGAGCACAGACTTGAAGGTCACTCGACCAAGGTAATGCGTCCCAAGCTATTGGGCTATGGTGCCATCTTGATCGTGATGCTGGGCTTGTTCTTCGCCCAAATCGCGAGCGTTGATCCCGCTGGCCTAAGTGTTCTGCGTGACAGAAACCAGCTGTTCAGAGTCAATAACCAAGGGTTGGTTGAAAACACCTACACCTTGAAAGTGATCAACAAGACTCAACAAGAGCAAGAGTACAAGCTCGATGTTAGCGGACTGCCCAATGCTATCTGGTACGGCAAACAGACGATTACTGTCGATCCAGGCGAGGTTTTGAACCTACCTATCAGTTTAGGCGCCGACCCAGAAAAACTGAGCTCACCAGTTTCGACAATTCAGTTTATACTCTCGGATAATGAAGAGTTTACGATGGAAGTCGAAAGCCGCTTTATCAAGAAGCTCTGATACCCGCACCTTAGTGCTTGGTATAACAACCCAATAAATGGAAAAAGGCTCAGTAATGAGCCTTTTTTATTCTATGACGATGCAAGCCTTTAACTTTGATAACCTGACTCCTGACTTCATGTGGTACGCACTGGAGAGCATCGGAGTTCGCGCTGAATCCGGGCTTCTCGCTCTCAACAGTTACGAAAACCGTGTCTATCAGTTCACCGATGAAGACCGTAAGCGCTACGTCGTTAAGTTTTATCGTCCGCAACGCTGGAACAAGGCACAGATCCAAGAAGAGCATGACTTCGCACTCGAGCTTATCGAACAAGAGATGCCAGTTGCGCCTCCAATGCGAATCAACGGTGCAACCTTACATGAATACCAAGGCTACCTATTTGCACTATTTGAAAGTGTTGGCGGCAGACAGTATGAAGTCGACAATCTAGATCAATTGGAAGGTGTTGGACGTTTTCTTGGTCGTATTCATAAAGCCAGCGCGGGAAAAACATTCCAGCACCGCCCGACCATCAGCTTAGATGAATACCTTTATCAGCCACGTAAGATTCTAGAGAACTCTCAGTTTATCCCAACACACTTAGAGAACGCCTTCTTCAATGACGTCGACCTTCTGATCAAAGAGCTAGAGTGCCAGTGGCCGAGCAACATTGAGAATATCCGCCTGCATGGTGACTGCCACCCAGGCAATATCTTGTGGCGCGATGGGCCAATGTTCGTCGACCTTGATGACGCTCGTAACGGCCCTGCGATACAAGATCTGTGGATGCTGCTTAATGGCGAACGCCAAGACAAGCTGATGCAACTGGATATTTTGCTCGAGAGTTACCAAGAATTTTGCGATTTTAATACCGCACAACTGAAACTAATCGAACCACTACGCGGTCTACGTATGGTGCATTACATGGCATGGTTGGCGAAACGATGGCACGATCCTGCGTTTCCTCTGGCCTTCCCGTGGTTTAATGATCCGAAATATTGGGAGCAACAAGTACTTGCTTGTAAAGAGCAAATTGCTACCCTGCAAGAGCCACCACTTTCGTTAATGCCTCAGTGGTAACAGCAATCGCAACATACAACTAGATAAAAATTCAAACATAATGGAGATTGGATAAATGAAAAAGCTATTCGCATTTTTCTCATTGATCATGTTGAGCCTTTCAGCTCACGCTGCGAAATTTAACGAAGGTGAACACTACAAAGTTCTCGACCTAGAAGCATCAAAAAAACCAATGGTGACAGAGTTCTTCTCTTTTTACTGCCCACACTGTAATAGCTTTGAGCCAATCATCCAGCAGCTAAAACAACAGCTACCTAAAGACGCTAAGCTACAGAAGAACCATGTTTCATTCATGGGTGGCAACATGGGTCTGCCAATGAGCAAAGCTTACGCGACAATGATTGCACTGAAAGTTGAAGACAAAATGGTGCCAGTGATGTTTAACCGCATCCACACCATGAACAAGCCACCACGTGATGAAGAAGAACTACGTCAAATTTTCCTAGACGAAGGCGTTGATGCGAAGAAGTTCGATGCTGCGTATAACGGCTTTGCAGTAGATTCTATGGTTCGTCGCTTCGACAAAGCATTCAAAGACAGCGGTCTTTCAGGTGTACCCGCTGTTGTGGTTAACAACCGCTACCTAGTAGAAGCTCAAGGTATCAACTCTCTTGATGAGTACTTCGAGCTGGTGAACTTCTTATTGAAGAAGTAAGTCATTGATGAAAGGAAGCTTCGGCTTCCTTTTTTTTGCTTGTTCAAAAATCATCATTGATAAATAATTAACCTGGAAGTTTAAAGCTTTACTGCTATTAATAACCCGTCCTAAGAACCGGTGGGCAAGGAGCCCTTGAATGAAAATAAAAATAACTCTCTTGGCATTGAGCGTTGCGGCTTCTCCCGCTTTTGCCAAGCTTGCAGACCAACAAGGTTTCAGTGGTGAAATCTCTATCAATACCGGGGTTGCCTCTTCCACCTCAAACTTTAATACCGATGCTGATAGCAATCTTTCATCTAAAGATCAGAAGGCTTCTTCAGAAAGCTCGTTTCTTGTCGCCCCTTTAGGCAGTGTTGCTTATACCTTTGGTGAGAAGCTAAATCACCAGGTTTACACGGGTACCGCTCGTGATGACGTAGCTACGGGTACTGTTGTGCTAGAGGTTGGTTATAAATACCAGCTTGAATCTGGGATGGTGATCGACGCTTCACTGCTACCAACCATTATGTCAGGTGAGACCTGGGCTGATCCGTACAACACCACATCAGCTCGCACAAAGACAGATGAAACTGGCAATGCCTTTCGTTTGAAGCTTAGCAGCATTGCAGGCTCAGCTTTCTCGCTAGACATGGCCTATGCGACAAAAGATGTCGACAACGATGATATTCAAGAGCAAGAGCTCAAACGAGATGCCAATACGCTCTACTTGAAAGGTCAATATCGCCTGCCACTCAGTCGTACCATGATGCTTATTCCATCCGTTATCTATCAAACACGTGATGCTGATGGTAAAGCTGAGTCTTACGACCAATTCGGTGGTGAGGTAAGCTTGTTTGGTGGCATGGGGCGTCACCAGTACGCACTAACAGCGGGTTACAACCAACGCTCTTACGATGCGAGCAACCCGATCTACGACAAGAAACGCAGCGACGACAATATCAACCTATTCGCCGCCTATGAGTATGATCAATTCATGGATTGGGAAAACTGGTCGTTTATTTCACTAGCGGGCTACGGTACCAGCGACTCGAACATTACCTTCTACGACGAGTCTCAATATATCGTTTCAGTTGGCTTGAACTACAAGTTCTAACCTTAGCGAGTATGCACTGCAATCCAACGAAAGCCTGCATCTAAGCAGGCTTTTTTCTGCTTGCTACACAGCTTGAGCCGTGAGTTGCTTCAGCAAGCGATCCATCGCTCGATAGCCAAGCGCTTCCGATAGATGCTTCTTTTCGATCTGCTCGTTACCGTCAAGGTCGGCAATGGTTCGTGCCACCTTAATAATTCGATGATAAGCACGAATCGACAGACCCAGTCGGTGCAACGCCGTTTCCAGAAACTCCGCATCCTCGCGTCTTAACGGGCAATACTTCTCAATTTCTCGGCTACCTAACAGTGCATTCGATTTATGGTTGCGAGATAGCATCAACTCACGCGCCTGCCTGACCCTTTGCTTTACCACTTGAGTCGTTTCCCCACGGTCACCACCCTCAGCGAGCATGCCTTTAGGAAGCAATGGGATCTCTAACGACATATCGAATCTATCCAATAACGGCCCTGATAGTCGATTGAGGTAACGCAGTATGATCTGTGGGTTGGCGCGCGCCTGGTTACCTTCGTAATAACCCGTAGGGCTTGGATTGAGTGCACCAACCAATTGAAAGCGAGCAGGAAAACGAGTCTTGCCCGCAACACGAGAGATAATGATCTCTCCTGACTCTAATGGTTCTCGTAATGAATCAAGCACCTTACGTTCAAACTCCGGCATTTCATCCAAGAACAATAAGCCGTTATGCGCCAAAGAGATCTCTCCGGGGCGAGGCACTGAGCCACCACCCACCAATGCTGCCATCGAACTGGAATGGTGTGGGGAGCGAAAAGGTCGTTGCTTCCAGTTGTATTGATTGATCTCTTGTTGCGTTAACGAGGCCACCGACGCGGTTTCCATCGCCTCGTCATCACTCATTTCAGGTAGCAAGTCACGCAGTCGAGAAGCGAGCATGGTCTTGCCGGTTCCGGGCGGGCCAAGAAACAATAAGTTGTGATTCCCAGCTGCGGCTATCTCCAGAGCTCGCTTGCCTTGTTGTTGGCCGATAATATCTTGTAGGTCGCGAAGCTCTGAAACATCAGCCTGATGATATTCCGTTCTATATAGGCCAAGCTGAGCCTGTCCACACATGTCAGCGCAAACCTCCAACAAGGTTTGTGCAGATTTATGCGCTCCCTTGCCCACCAGCGCAGCCTGATCACCGTTATGATGTGGGACAACTAAACATCGCTCGACACTATCGGCGGCTAACGTCGCAGGCAACACACCCTTTACTGAGCGTAATTCTCCTGACAACGCCAACTCACCGATGAATTCATGCTGAGCTATTTTTGATGTCGGAAGCTGATCGGATGCGACTAAAATCCCAAGCGCGATGGGCAGGTCAAAACGGCCTCCCTCTTTGGGCAAATCGGCAGGGGCGAGGTTGACCGTAATATGTTACTTTAGGTGGGAAACCCATAAGGCAACCAAGAACAATGGCGATTGCATATAGTTACATTCGATTCAGTAGTAAAGCTCAAGCAGATGGCGATAGCCTGCGCAGACAGTTGAGGCGGTCAAAGGAGTGGTGTGAAAGAAATAAGATTGAGCTATCAGACAAGAATTTTCAAGACTTAGGCATAAGTGCTTTTGTAGACAAGATACGTCCAAGCTTAGATGACTTGTTTGCAGCTATTCAGGTCGGTTCGATTGTCGAGGGTGACTATATAATCCTTGAGAACTTAGACCGACTAAGTAGACAGGGAATCGACCACACCCAAGAAATGCTACGTAAAATCTTGCGGAGTGGTGTGAATGTTGTTGATTTGACCAATCAACTCGAACTAGACAAACAAAGCTTAAACGACTTACCGAGTGTTATACGTGTCGCGATTGCTGCTGACCTAGCTTATCAGGAGAGCAAGAAAAAGAGTGAGCGCGTTCTAGCAGCTAAAGCAGCGCAAAGAAGGCTTGTTCGAGAAGGTAAGGTAATAAACAAACGTCTACCTTTCTGGATTAAGAAATCAGATAAGTATGAGCTAAATGATAAAGCTGATATTGTCAGAGAGATTATCAGTCTTAGAGCAAGCGGAGTCGGATATCATAAAATAGCTATGAACCTGAACGGTGTGTATAACGCACCAAAGGCAAAACACTGGTCAGATACAACAATCAGAGAGATTGTTAAGTCTCGCGCTCTGTACGGCAGTATGGTCGACAAAGACGGAGAGATAGAAAACGTGTTTCCACCTCTAATCTCATTCACCGAATGGCAAGCTATTCAATCTAAAAACATAAGCTGCGCGGGCGGATATACAAAACACAATCACTTAGCTCGATTGGTTAAATGTGAATGTGGCGCAGCGATGAGCAAAAAGATTCAGAAGAGCAAGACCAAAACCAAAACCAAAACACACGTTTATAACACTTGGATTTGCACAGCTTCTTTAGTTGGTGCGTGTGATAAGAAACGCGTTATTCGAGACTTAGACATAGATGTGTTTAAAGGTCTAAATCATTTAAAAATAAACAAAACTCAATTGAGTGGCGACCTAGACCGAATCAATAAACAAATCGAAAAGAAAGACGAACGCATAAAAGAGCTTGAGGGCGAACTATTAAAAGATGGTGCACCCATAGCGATTCTTGCTACAGCAATCACTAATACCAATTAAAGTAAAAATGTGATCTAATTAAGATTGATGAATTATTGT
>NZ_JBFSVK010000047.1:0-23935 GCF_041467855.1 Vibrio sp. 10N.247.311.51
GCGCCGATTTGGTGCCTTGTTCTACGACGCTCTGATCGTAATCGCTATTGAAATGCTGGAGGTGCTACCGCAGAGCTGGCGACAAAATCAATAAACTATAATATATAGACCTCGAACAACACCCCAGCCACTTCAACACACTACCTCTTCAAAATCCGTTGCCTTCGGGCGTGACTGTTCAGTACAGGGACACATCAACCATATCACCTTGCTACAGTCTGACTCATTGCAAACTCCAATCTCGACTTCAAAGCTAGCTGCTTTTCTTCTCTTGTTTGAATTCCTAAGAATTTTCTTATCAGTGTCATGGTATCTCTTTGCCGCTTCTATGTGTTTTAGTAAGACGAAGCAATTAGCGAGCCACAATGATAAGTAAGACCAATAAATTGGGCGAATTTGATACAGCTTTGTGATTCATGATCATCATCAGTAGCCAAGAAAGGAAGGTTTTTGGACAAATTAGCTTTCGCTGCATGATTCGCTCAAACACTTCTAACTATGTAATTACATACAATACGAGCGCATTTTCATTCTGATTCACTCTAGCTATACTTTGAACTGTGCTACTAATTCACTTTGTCTGGACGATAGCTCTGTCTGCTCCTGAGCCGCTTTTGAGATTTGTTCACCCATATCAGAACTGATTTCCGCGAGGTCGTTAATTGTTCGAATATTCATTGTGATTTCATTAGTCGCAGCGACTTGTTCTTCGGCTGCTGTTGCTACTTGGTTACACATATCCGTAATAGAAACAATAGCGTCATCAATCTCTTCTAATTTATCCCGAACGGATAGAGTTTGCTCTTGTGAAATTTTCATATACTCAAAGCATGACTCTATTGACTGTGATACGGCATCGGCTTCAGATTGAAAACGAACCACCATATCCTCTATTTTCTGCGTAGACTCTTGTGTTTTTTGAGCCAGCGCACGAACTTCATCGGCAACAACTGAAAAACCGCGCCCTTGCTCTCCAGCACGGGCAGCTTCTATAGCTGCATTTAACGCAAGCAAGTTAGTCTGCTCTGCTACTCCCTTTATGACATCAACTATCTCGTTTATTTCTTTACTTGATTCACTAAGCTGAATTACTTGAGTATTCGCAGATGACATCCGCTTATTTAACGTGTTCATGCTGTTTGTATTACTCTCTATTTCCTGCATGCCCTCGGAGGAAAGAGTAGATGCACGGTTCGCTGATTCTGCCGTTGTTGCTGTGTTACTCGCAATCTCGTTCACCGTGGCTGTCATTTCTTCCGTAGCACTTGCAACTTGCGCTGTTTCTAAGCTCTGTTTCTCCAGACTCTTTGCGTTTTCAATGACGGATGTACTGGTTTGCTCTGCTGCGGTGGCTAATTGGGTGCTACTGGCTTCAATATCTCTAACCATATCGCTTATGATATCTAACATATGATTAAAGCTTTTCGCGCTGGTTCCCAGTTCATCGGTAGATTGCACTGGAGAGCGAAGTGATAGGTCTTTGTTTTTAGATACGAAGTTGATAGTTTCTGAAAGCTTCAGCGTCTGACCAACTAGAAGCTTGGACACATATATAGACATAACAGCTGTAACTACAACGAGTATGACTGTCAGGGTTAAAGAATACAGAATGGCTTTCTCTGCTTCATTACCAATCGAAGTAACCGATTCATTAATATCAGCTGAGAGGAAATCTTCCAGCTCTTTCATCTGATCTATCCTGTCAGTTGCGACTTTAAACCACTCTTCACCAGATACACCAAAATTACCATCAATGTATTTGTCATAAATCGTTGACCGAATCTGAGCTACTCTTGCCGCTGACGGGCTGACATTGATACTTTTCAGTCGTTGAAGCTGCTCATCTGTGGCAAATTGTGCAAATGTTCTCAAATAGGTTTGCTGAAAAGAGTCCAGTGACACTACCTTCTGGAATACCCCTGTCTGAAAAGAACCGTGGGACAAGGCAATATTAAGCATTGCTCTCTCTTGCCCCGCGCTTTCTTTAGCGTGCATGAAGGTATAGTAGTTGCGTATTTTAGTCGTTAAGTCTCCATAATTAGAGAGATTTGCGATATCACCACTAAGACCCAGTAATGATGCATTCAATTCAGTATAGAAACTAGCTGCTTTCGGCGTAGAAATAGTTAAACCATCAACTTTTGAACGCAGCTGTTCTATTTGATTTAATTTGCGAAGAACCTGCTGAATATCTCTTTGAACCTTGGGGTGTGTTTCTTTTAGTGCGTCACTTTGAGATAACAGCAGCTTGAGTTCTTCTCTTATGACTACATCGGTTTCTTTTCGCTGTGAAAGCAAAGCACTACGAAAGCTTTTTCCCTTAGAGCCTACAAAACCAGACGTAGCACCACGCTCTTTCTGAAGCTCATGTACAATCGAGCTACCCTTTATAGACAGTGTTACTAGTGGAAGAATGTCGTCAGCAGCCACTTTGTTATCATAGGCGCTTTTTAAACTTACCAGAGCAAAAAACAAAGCACCAAGGATGGGAGGAGTAACTAGCAATAACAGCTTCTGCCTAAAGGTCAGTTTAGTCATCAAGTTCATAAGTCACCAGTAATTTCATAATGTTAATGTAAAAATTTCCACGCTACTTACTGAGAACAGGCTAATCTATACCTCTTAATGGTAATTTTGTTAATAATGCGATTTCTAAGACTATCGATTTCATAAAAGGCTTGAAAGCTACATGCACAAGTTAAACGATATGTCTGTTAAGTAGAGCCTTGTATGATTGAATTATTATGCAGGTACAAGGTCACTTATTAGGTGTAGCCCTGTGAACGAAATTGGGAGCAAACTGAGCACTGCAATTCTGCGGCCTGATATAACCAAATGCAGGGCAATTTTCAGGTGAGCCTAAATAGTGACTTGTTGCGCAAAATCATAAAAGGGCATTTTCGAGTTAGAAAGCACTTCGGGTAAAGTGTGATCTCCAAGCGATTCTGTCTTTCTCCCTACGACTGCACTTTGCACATATATTAACAATCACAGATGTAGCGACACTTCGGATAAGTAGAGTAGCCATAGAAACTCTTACCTGAATGAACTCCCCTTTTAGCAACACGCATCACAAGCTTAGATTGGCAACTAGGACAAACTCTATCTTCAACTGCCGACACTCTTTCAGGTTCAGGTATTACGGGTTTATTCAGAAAGCTGCGTCCATCTTCGACCATGTGGACCAGCTCACTGCCATTAACCAACCACAAGCACTTATCAACAGCGAAGGCAATCGCTTCTGAAGTGAAATCACCTGATGTAACAATAATCATCTTACTGGCATTGTTTGCGATCATGACACCGTACATTTCTCTTAGAACTTGTACGCCTACTTTACGCGCCTTCCAGTGCTTACATTGTACAAGACTTAACTCCCCTTCTTTCGTCAGCCAAATATCAACACCACCATCGGGCAAACCAATATTCATAAGTTGAGACTTCAACTTATTGGCTTTAGTTTTATCTCTGGCTAAACAAAGGTATTTATTCATTTGTTATTAAATCTTTAACATTAATATAATCAACATTTACTCTGACTGTATAAAAATTAGAGCACTGTTGTTTAAATATAGGTTTAAACAACAATACTTTGGAATACGTTTCATATTTGATATAACTACGAGCACTCAGGGGGACTTAGCATGAACGTCGAAATTTCGTTTTCATTATCGAGCACTCTCTTAGCTACATGAGTACCAATTTGATTAACAGCATCAACAATAGCATCCACACTGTCTTTAGAAGCGTACGCATGAATCGAGGCTATTTGTTGATTTGACTTATTGAAACAACGCGCAATTTCCTCTTCGCAGATGTACATTGTCTTTTCATTATAATCCTCACCTGCTTCATGAAGTTCAGACGGGTAGCCTAGTTCTTTCAATTGACGCAAAAGTTGGTTAAGTTGGTACATATCATTAAGTCGAGCTCGATGTTTCTTTGAAAGCTCGTGCAAACGTATTAATCCACCTTCAAGCTTCCCATTTTTACCTCTCGCACTCAGAATCATGGATTTCAACTCATTTTTTATTTTTTTATACTTTGCAAGTTTAACTTTAGGCTTCAGCCAAGTAATCAGTAATTGGTTTCTAGCCTTTGTGGGAACATGTCTTTTCGAATTCGCTACTTTGATCCACAAATAAAGTAAAGCATTATCGACGGTAACCGATAGCAACCGTTCATAATCATTATCTATCATAATAAATACGGGAAATCACATCAGAACTGACATTGATGAACATTGAGAAACCTGCCCAAAAACATCAAATTTTATAGTTAAGAATAAAAGCTTAATATTGACTAAAACTCGCATTTATTCATTGTTAATAATCAAAAAACTTCTATTTCTTAACATTTAAATCGATTAACCATAGTTATTAACTGCCTGTTCATATTAAAAAACTGTTCCGTATCCTTTAGAGCGCTAAAACCTCGCTCATCTTCTTCAAGTTTCTACAAATTCATCTGCACCAATCTCTTTTCAAAAAACCATCTAAAGCTACTTCTATTTCTTTAGCGCTGGCCGGAAAACTTGAACCACTGCACCCAAGTGCAACATGAGTTAGCTATTAACAATTATATCGTCTTTGTCGTCTTTTTAGGGTTTCTTGAGATGCAATTTGTGTCTAGTGCGCACAAAATCAGAAAGACGACTACAGTGGTTCTTTTACTCCATATGCCATCTATATTCATAGAAAATAAAGAACTTTCTTCGGCGATATTAACACTACTCTATAGCAGCAGTCTCCAACACTATTTTCGACTAAACTGTCGAACTAGACGCTGAAGACTCTCCAAATCTTGAACTAATAATTTTGTACGGGTAACCGAATCACTTGAAAGCGTTCTGGTCAATCGAGTAGCATCTCGCATGCGATGAGTATGCTCTGTTACCCCTTTAGTTACCTGAACTTGTTCTGAAATAGATTGAGCGATTGTACCGCTTTGTTCTCCGATATGAGAGAGGTCAGCAACAATGGCTTCAAAAGCTTGTTTGCTTAACAGAGATAGTTCAACACTTTTCTCTGAAGAGAGAATACCGCTCTTCATCAGATTACCAGTATTCGTCGCTGTTTCCTGAAGTATGTTGATTCTGGAACGTATCTCCTCAACAGAAGCATTGGTTTTTGCTGACAAAGCTCTTACCTCGTCAGCAACCACGGCAAAACCACGACCTTGTTCACCGGCTCTGGCTGCTTCTATCGCTGCATTGAGCGCTAACAAATTTGTCTGCTCTGCAATATCCTGAATCATACTCAATATTGCTTCAATGCTTTCCACATCTGAATGGAGCTTTTCCAACGCGGTTGATGAATGGGAAAGCTGCTCACCTAGGTTACGAACCGCTTCAACAGCGGTATCGACGGTTACCGTACCCGATTGAGCCTCTTTTTCTGCGCTCAAAGCATATTCGGTACGTTGCCTGGCTTGCTTTGACACTTCATCTATCGAAGCAAGCATTTCCTCTGCAGAAACGGCAATCGCATCGGTGGCAGAGTCTTGCTCCCTGAGCTCTTCGTCAATACGTTTGCTGTTCTCAAATTCAGCTTCCACATTGAGTAGAATGTTGTCAGATGTCTCGCTTGCCCTTGCTGTCGCAGCTCTTAGCTCTGCATCTTTCATTATCATAGCTAATTCAATACCTGACAGATCATCACAATGACCAGTATAAGGATATTCCATCAACTGGTTTGAGTACTGCCGCTTTGCGCTCGAATGAAGAAACGTTAGGCGAGTTTTAAATCGAAGTATCATACCAACTTGTGCAATACACAATCCAAGCAGTAATGCTGTAACGAAGGTACTATTCAGAACTTGCATGCCTTGCAACAATATAAGTAACGCAATGACTGGAGATAGGAGCAGAGTAAGATTAATCCAGCTAATTCGATGAGGTTTGACTGGTCCTTGTTTAAGCTTCGCATACAATGACTCAGCTCGATTAATTTGCTCGTCACTAGGTTGAGTACGCACTGATTGGTATTCATAAACTTTATCGTTTTTCCCCGGAATGGGCGTAACAAAAGCCGACACCCAATAATGTCCCGAATCTTTACATTTGTTTTTCACCAACCCCATCCAACTATTTCCTGATTGTATATATTCCCAAAACTGGCCAAAGGCCGCCTTGGGCATATCAGGGTGTCTTATTACATTGTGTGGTTTTCCCAGAAGGTCGTCTTCAGAGAAACCAGAAACCTGACTAAAGTCTTCATTACAATGTGTAATGTAACTGTCAGGATTGGTAGTAGAGATAAGGTTATCTGACTCGGAAAACCTAACACGTTCGTCTGACATGGCGCCTCTGTATAATTGGTGTTATGTAAAATTTTTATTGTGCAAGATTAAAGCCTTTCATCTAAAAGTTGAAGCAATATCTAAAATAATTAATAACGGTTAGTTATACTTTATTTCAAGTTATCTTTTTTTTTTGCAAGGTTGAACAAAACCAAGAAAATGAACGGATAGTCTCTCTGAACACAAACTCCAACTTTAATTACCTCTATTAAAGTATCAAAAAGCCTGACTCCACTACAGAATCAGGCTATCGATACCGCAAATACAGTCAGACCAAATCGTTCACCACTAACTACTAGGGTAAATCATATTTAAATCGGACCTCCTAGCGGAGTTATTTATTAGTTTAGTTACGTTCGACGAAAAACAGCATCGTTTTAAGAGTTCTGATGTGGGATAAGGGTCCTTGGTTTCGGTGAAATTGAAATTTCTCTTACACCAAATGGTCAGCATTAAAATCACCAGACTAGACAATCAACTCCCAAGACCACCAGCGCATTACTACAGCAAAGCTTCAAAAATCCACGCTTACTGGAAATTCCCTACCAAAGCATTGTAGATACAAGGATATCGGTATCACACGAAACCAAGCAATACGGAAGGTTGAGGGGGCGCTTACAACTACACTAAGCAATCAAGTTGCATGATGACCAACTAAGTAGAAACGTTCAGTCCTGTTGCTTTCTTCTCATTTTCATACATATCGCCAGCGATCAAGAGGCAACACGACACCGACCAAGATTTAATACTTATCCCACATAAATACATGATTAAGGCAGACTATACATTCACCAGACACCGAACCTAAGAGTACAACACCAATCACCACAGAGAAGCGGCTAGAAAGACACGTAGGGTGAATACTTTCAATTTATTTACCCTACAAACCCATTTATAAAGCCAGTTTACTACGTTCAGCTTCCATCAACTTCAACACTTCTGAGTACTCACCTTCCAAAAAGAACTTCTCAACTTGCATATCTGGGAACTGACCTTTTACCCACATCAACATAGGAACAAGCTTAGGTGCAGCAGGCAACATATTTTCATGCAACTTCCGACCTTTAGAGTTCTCGACATCTTTCTTCGTAATTGAATAACCAGCATCAGTGAACATCTCAGCAATAGCAGCATAAGTGATTCTCTTTCCATCAGAACCAATACGACTTAACCCCCAAGCATCATTAGTTAAAGCAGTCAGGAAATGACGCTTAAAGATACCCTCAGAACTATTGTTATCGTAATTCTGGCCTTTAACCGTCATAACAGCTTTAATCTTGTAAAAGTCAGTCCAATCATGCCAGTCGTCCATTGTTTTAAGGCAACGAGCATCAATCCGCTTATACTCTTTCGGCTTAGCTTGCTCAGCTTCACCAGTCTCATCTTTTGGTTTCTTAGGCGCTTTTCCTTTACGCCATGCATCAAACGTAGAGCGAGCAAGCTGACCTTCATCACTGTTAAGCCAAGGAACAGTATCGAAAGCAAGATGTTCCATTATTTTGCCATCTTTCGGGTTTAGCACTTCCATCATTCGTGGGTTCACTGGTTTGCGTTTAAAATCGAACTCTAGGTTCAGGAACTTGTCCCTCGTGATTTCCACCATATCCAACTCATGCAGATACATGTCTCGCTCAGATACTAAGGAATTGTTAGATATGCGCTGAGAAGGTTCACGATTAAGGAACAGGTCCACCATCCATTGATTTTCATCCTTGCAATCTCTCGGTGGTTTAACTCCAGCTTTAGCTGTAACAGGCTTTTTACGAAGTTCTACTAAATCAGGTCTACTACCATCATTAGGAAGCATTTCAGCGGTTAACTGTCCTCTCGTCTTCATAGCAATGACCTGCTTAACCTGATGCTTCAAAGCCAGCATGTCCTCATCACCAAACTTACGACATAAATCCCGAAAGCGTGAGGTAACGGAAGGATAGGTTTCTCCATCCAGATGGTATTCATTAATAATCATCTGGCTTCCATCTTCTAAATCAGTAAGCATTCCATCTGTAGTAGCGCTGTATACAGTCGCATCACCTACGTTAGCCAATAACTCAGACAAAACACCCCTTATGAAACCAGTCACATGAGAAGCAAAATAAGAGTTAGTCACAGGTGAGCTGGTAGACGGTCTGCTCAACCCTGTTTTGGTATCAAATTTGTTCCGTTGAAATCCAACCTGCTGGCCAATTTTTCCATATAATGTGTTTCCAACGTCCTTACTGATAGCCTCCTTAAAGGTACCTTTGTGCGCTTTCCGAAGCTTACGGATAACCTTGGTAAACGGCTCAAAGATAGGTTCAGCGCCTTCTACCCAAGGAATAATATCCCCATACAGAATTTCAATCTCACATCCCATATTAAAAGCGACCGCAATTTCAGGCGCAGTACAGTATGTCTCACCTTCCATCGGGTAATACAAACCATAAGTCTCGGTTCTCACCGGAAGTGATGGAAACCTCGTTCCCTCTTTAAATCTGAAACGTACGTAAGCAAACCCCATCACATGACCAAGGTAATCTTTAATATTGGTTGATGAAAACGCCCTACGATAATCAACAGGTAATATGTCAACTAACCCCGTGGTATATGCTCCAACTAAATCCCAGTCACTTATCACGCCTTTGGGAGATGGACCAAAAACGTAATCTTCATTACGACCACCAAAAAAACAACGTCGAGCAGTCGCTTCATTTCGGTCTCGTTCTCCAGACAGTACTAATAGAGATTTAGGAACAGAACGTTTTGACTTGTCATCCCATTTGTATGTGATGACCTCTTCCATACCAAATACTTTATTCAGTGCTAGATTTGGCTTTATCTCGGCTTTTTCCCTCTTTTCGTACAGGTCAGCATAAACATTCTTAAACAGTGCAACGGATAAGTTTCCTAGCGTATTCGGTAGATACTTCAATCTATTACGCGCTTTTCTCTTCCCATTAATATTAGACTCAGGTGCAATGACCTCATTTAACTCATTTAATGCAAACTCTTCTGCGAAACGACCATATTTCACGGCAATTTCTGCATCGGTTATGGCGTAAAGCTCATAGGTTCCTTGGTCATCCCGAAGCAACTCACTCATTCGCTCAATGGAGTAGCCTTTTGGTATTTCCACTTTAGGAATACCAATAGCCTCACCGATAACATCAAGTGATGTCCTCCCAGGAGACAAAAACAATGTATCTTTCAGGTGAATAGAGGTCTTTTCTGGCCTCTTATTATTTCCGGTAAACGTTACTTCTTTCGGTTTATATTGAGATGCGCCAATTGACCTCAAATCCAGTCCGTAGTCCCCTCTAGCATTACTCACCGTAGCCATAGCAGCATCGTGTTTTTTGCTGCCTTTTATATTCCAGTAAGCAGCAAATGACGCTAGATCAGCTCGCATAAAGTGGCAATACACAAAGGTGTTAGCGGGGTACTCATCTATCCATCCATGCCGTTTGGCTCTATTAAGGATCTGGAAGAGGTAATTATTAAACTCGAATCGGTCTTCCTTGGCGGTGCTCTTGGGGTAATCAACGCCTTTATACTCATTACCATCAGGGGTCAGTAAGCAGTACTGATAAGAAAGAATCTTGTTGCACTCATTTTCCCCATCGTATTCCCATTCAGAATCGATTCCGATGTGAACATTGCCACCCTTCGCCTTAAGAAACTTAAATCGACTCTTTCGATCAGTTAGATATTGATCTAGTTCTTGCGACACTTCACCACCAGAGCGAACAGAATCAGATCGTTTCCGTTTCTCTAAATATGCTTTGAGTTCATCAGCACTGTTTTTCTGATTCTCAGGTTCAAAACGGTTATTCCATGTCTCAATCAAGTTATTCAGCTGTGCGGTTTCAGTCGCTCTTTTAGTCGCCTGAACACCTAAAATAGGAGAAAAGGAGGTTGTATCTGTGGTATCTAAATTCGTAGTCATAGGTTTTTTCTGTTATCCATAAATTAAAAAGGAGACCTGCCCAATACCATGTGGATTACCCCAATAACTTCTTCCATTCAGGTTGATAACCTTTCGACCTTCCGGTCTTCTCCTCTAATGACCTCAATAACTCAGCTTTAATGATCTCACGTTTACCCACGTCACTTTCCGCCACAAAATCAACAATCTGATCTTTCCTATTCCTTAAGATGAAACCTTCATATGCATTGGTAATCAGCTCTATCGCCATAATTTGCTCTTTTCGAAGGAGATTTCCATTTGGAAGCTCGATAAAGCGGTTACCTTTGACAACCTCACTTTGACTTAATGCATTAACTAACTTTCTAAAGACATCACCAGCTTCCTCAATAGAGTCATACTGTTGAAAATCGATATTCTGAGAATCACTACCAGTCAGTACAATCGTTTCCTCACACAGCAAAGCACCATGTATCGTTTGAATAGATCGCTCATCACCACTTGGAGTTGTAATAAAACCTTTCTTTACCTTCGTTGCCATTTTTTCTTATAGTCCTTATTTAGAGAGAAAAGCATCTTACTACTTTAAAAGAAGCCCACCAGAGTGACATTTGAGAATAAAGTCATCAACTTGCGACATTTTATATCTACTACCGCAATTCAAAACCACCTCACACCTTATGTACCAGTGGCTAGAGAGAAACCCTAGAAGTTATATATGGGTAAGGAGATTTGGGCTAAATATTTGTGTTCGTATTTACCCTCCTGAATTTTTTGCTGTGATAGGGCATCAATATTTACTTACCACAACCGTTTCCAATGTATTAGAGGGTAGAATCAACAAGCAGAAATTAACCTGTGGTATAGGAATAAGGAACCTTAATGCCAAGACATCGGTATCAAGAAAAATCCCCCCTCGATGATTGCACAGGGATATCACGCTCCTAATCTCTTACCCATATACATCATTTAGGATCATCCGTATATACAATAAAATTCAAACACTTAGTTAACATAAAATTGCGACCACGAGTTAAAAAATCGCATTTAAAGTAACAGTGTGTATCGAAAAAAAAGAGAAGAAGCAGAGTTACCCCCACTCCTTCAATCATTAGAGAACGTCTAGCTCATCCAGAACACCACCGATTAAGGCTCCACTGACAAATCCGATTGCACCACCGAGGACAACACCTTGAGGCCCAAACCTCGCTCCAAGTGCCGTCCCGTACTGTGCTCCTTTCAATCCAGTTGAAACGCTTGGCTTAAACCATCGTTGTTGAGGCATGACTCGATCATATGCTTTCATCACGATTCTCCTTTCCTATAGATATGAAAAAGGGGCGTACTCAATTAAGAATACGCCCCATAGATTTTTACCAATACAGTTTTAGTGAGAGTGACCGCACACCTGACAGCTACCATCATCATAAGCACGTTCACCACATGCAGGACAGGTTGTAACTAATGTTGTTATTGATTTAATCGCCATGTAAAGGCTCCTTCTTGTTGGTTGATTTGGGTGTTGCGGAGCTCATTGATACCTCAGCCTAGAGAGTTCCAATTTCGAAGCTGAGATATCGTGAGCCAAGCTCCGCAACAAAATTTATTGTGCTTTACCTTTCTGGGTATCTGGGCCGCATTTCGCCGTATCAGTGACATGACCATTCATGGTTCCACAGACATCCGCTTTCCATTGCACGATGACACCGTAAGACGCTGTATTCTGAATACCTGCTTTGCCATTCCATTGAGACTCTAGTAGTTCTTTCATTTTAGATATATCGCCCGGATTACCGCCGAACGTGCCACCTGCAAATACTGAAGATGCGAAAAGCGAAGTTAGACCGAGCAGGATGATTGATGTTTTCATTTTTGTTTTCCTTAAATACGTAGTGACGCCACTTATAAAGACGGCGTTAACGTGATTGATGATTAGTTTAAAGAGGGTGAACGACAGGGTGTGTCGCTCAGATGTAGAAATATTGAAATGATTAATGAATGCCTTGTAAGGCATACCTAGAGGTAGCTAATGAAAGCTATAGCAATATCAGTAACCTTATGAAAATTAGCTAGAAATAATCAGGTTCTTTCCGACCACGACACCACCTGACGAGTGACCTATCTACAATGCGTAGAATGAAAGAGCATGACAAACTAGCGAAACGACTTGGTATCATCCTGACCCGTTTAAATACAGGTGAGAAGTTGCATCTAGAAGATTTAAGCCGTGAATTTGGAGTAACAAGAAGGACGTTAAATCGTGACTTCAATGAACGGTTAAATTACCTACCTATACAACGTGACGGAGCTTGTTACTCGTTAGACCCTAAGTTCTTAGGCAGACAGACCAATAACGAGCTATCTCTCCTGCTGTTGAACATGGGATTCGATACTTTGTTTTCGGGTAAGCACTATCTAAGTAATGGTGTATTGAACAACAAAACCACACCGCCCTTTCTCTTCAAGAACCCACAAGTCGAGGACATCAGTGAATGTGCTCCGGTGTTCGAGAAACTTATCGAATCGATACAGCGACGAAACGTGATTAGCTTTAGCCATGAAGGGAAAACCTACGATGAGTTCCACAGCTACAAGCTGTTGAATGAACGCGGATTGTGGTTCATTGTCGGGACACACAGAAACCGCCTAGAGTCACTCAGAGTGGCTAAGATTTGTGAGTTAGTGCGTTACGAGGCTAAATACTCTCCTGACTCTAGCGTTGATCAGAAGCTGACTGGTTGTGGATATGAAGATGAACGACTCAATCCCGTTGAAGTTCTTATACAGATGAATGCTAAAGGTGTGGAAGCCTTCTTAAATGAAGGTAATGCCGATAAGTTCAGAGTGTTGAAAGAACTAGATTCGGGGGATGTGTTCATTAGTCACCAAACCAAGAACATTCCAGAGTTAATACGCCAACTTAAAACGTGGCTACCTCATGCAGAGGTGCTCTCACCTGATTGGATACGTTACTTGTTGAAGCAAGAGCTCCAAGCGTATCTGGACTCAACCAAGTAGAAGACACTGAGCGAATTGAAGTACGTCGTTGGGTTTGTTGATGGTTCGTTGAGATGAAATGCAACCACCAATACATAATGTTGTTTCTGTTCTCTGTTGTAGTCGCTCCATGTCATAAAGAAACCACTATGCAGCGCTTTTTAAGCTTTCTATGTTAGGTATGGATACTGGGGTGTTTTACCAAGCTTCGAAGCGATACCAGTTAAGGGAAGACTCAAAACGATGCTGTTTTTCGGTGAACGGTGACTAACTAATAAATAACTGCGCTTTGAGCAGGTTGAATATATAGGGGTATTACTATGAGAACTGATGCTAGAACTCTGCTTAAAACTACTGAATCCAGTCCATATCTGTTTATCGTCGATATCACCAATGTCGCTGTGGTGGTTATCTTGAGTCAGATTACTTGGTTATTTTAGTGAGAATGTTTTAATCGATTGGACTTGTCATTGAGCTTATAAATGACAAGTTCCTATTCCAATCAATGCTTATCTCTGTCATTTAGCGAAATACCCATTTTGACCTTGTTTCTAATGCCAAAAGTGAAAGTATCCAAGTTTTCACTCCAAGCTGTAAACATCGAATTAAGGTGCGCTCTTGGCGCTGTAATTAGAACAGATGGCTATGGAAAATCTCCGAGGAAGTCGTTCTCAATACCTCTATACATCACGCGCCATAGCTACACCTAAACACTCACTCCCATTGCTTTCAGATAGCAATGGGAGTCTTTAATAACAAAACACCTGCTACCCCAATGAAAAAGGCTTCCCATCACACCATGAGTTACATGGAGCAATAGGAAGCCTTGGTTTCACTAGGAAGTGAGAGGCGGATTTTATGGTGCATACATGGTGCTTTCAACTTGATTCGTTAGTGATGGACTAATCCACCGTGACTTTTATCTCATCAAAGCAGTCCATTCCGATGTAGCCTAGAAAGTTGGTTTCCCACATCGAATAAAACTCAGCGACACTGGATTCAGTAATGGGAACTTCACCCATGTATCGAATGAAAACCACACCATGACCAAAATCAAAGTCGATTTCTTTCTCAAGTTCAGGCATCAATCCACAGTAACTAAAGTCAGTGATGTAGTCGAAAACCCATTGGCCACCAAGCCTACTAATAGAAACCTCAATAGGGTGGTATCCACCGTTCTCAGAGCTATAGCTCGAATCTCGGAAGCTAATCACGACCGATTGGATCATGGGTGTCCATTTGCCTGATTCGCTGACCACTCGGCTTAAAGTATCTTGAAGATCGACACTGACAGGTAAAGTCAGCTTATTCTTTGAAAAGCATAGTTTCATAATAAATTCTCTTTTAGTTTGTTAGGGATACACTCTTGTGTAGTTCGAGGTATGAAAACTGGGAAATGGCTTGGTTCGAGGTGAGTATTCTGATCTCGTCATTAACTCTTCCAGTGATAACTCAAGAAATTTGAAATCCGTCGAGTAGTGATATTAGTGATGACCGTATTACTCATCGTCCGTTGACGGTAATCACCTGATGAAGTAAACAGGTTACAACTCATCGACCTAGCAAATTTCTTCTGTCGTCTTACTGTCTGGTAGGACTATTTTTTCTTAGATGTGGTTTGAGATTTGGCGAGTGCCAGTAATGCACTTTTCTTATCTTCGAAGTCTGTTGAAAGTACATGTAAGTAGCGTGATGAATCCGTTTTTGATGCTAAACCTAAGTCCCTAATTATCACGGAACAGAACGAATGGTTGTTTGCTGAACCTCCATTAAACAACTGCTTATACAGCTGACTTTTCCATGGTTTATCTTTCTGAGATTCTATAAGTTCAAGCATGGTATTTACGGATAGCCACTCTTTTGAATGAAGTCCTGAGCCACCTTGCTGCCCTACAATCCTGAAGTAGAGTTGCTTTTCTTCATTATGCAACGCCACTTCGTACAAGACCTTACCAGTCCCTGCTAGTTTCGGCGCTGCACCTGTTAATACGATTTGTTCGAAATGATTAATCTCTTGGTGCTGCTCATCTTGAGTGCCAGCATTAGGGAGGTCGGGGTCTACTTTGCGTTGGTTCATAGATATTCTCCTGTCGGTGATAATGTGAAATATTGCTGCGTGAGTGACGGCTAGCTATCAACTTGGGTCAATAGCGCCTGAATTGGATGGAGCTGAGTGCTGGTGTATCCGGCTAGGTAACAACCTGAGCCATGGTCGTTAAGGACACCTAGAGCAATGACCATAGAGCCGATAAGCAGCACGTACTCTAGGTGATTAGTGACGAAATCAATCAGGTACTTGGTCTGTTCATCCATATCATCGAGGTCTTGATTGGTATCACTCTCATCGAACAAAATCAGAGTGATGCCTATTTCGTCCCACCTTTTCTCCAACTCATTTAAATCTCCATCCGTTACTTCAGTTAAATGTGTCATGAGATTAGCCTTATCAGAGCTAGGCAAATTCAAGCTCATTAATTCCGTAAAAGTTTTTATTACTTGCATGTGTTTTCTCTTATTCCAGATACGAAAAAGCCCCTACTAGCGAGAGCCAATAGGGGCGTATATGTAATTCTTATATATGTTTGATTTTAAGGATAAAACTATCTAACTAATGCGGTGTGCCAGTCTTGGTGCCTGTTCTTTCAATACCGAGGACAAAGTGTCCGAGCTGTTGAGCAGCTTTTCCTTAGAATACTTAACATACCTCTGAGTACTACTTAAATCCTTATGATTCATTAAACGCTGTACAGTCAGCACATCGACATTATTCTCGATTAAATTTGTCGCAAAGCTATGACGGGCAACATGAAAACAAACCTCTTTCGGATTCTTAATCCCTGCCCTCTCCTTAATTCGAGTAAAAGCATTTCTAGGCTGTGAGATATGACTTCTCTCCTTACGCCCAAAGAACACATATGGATTGCCTTTTGGTCTCATGTTCAATAGCTCCCGGAACAGTTCTATCATGAAGGGGGTTAATGGCACCGTCATACTTGTGCCATTCTTGGTATCAGGAACGTACATGGTTTTATCAATCAAGCTGATATCTTTCCATTTTCGAGTTCGAAGTTCAGAGTCCCTACATCCAGTAAGAAACAGAAGCGCTATGAAGTTTCCAGTAACACGACAATAGTAATCTCGTGATGTACGTATCACTGCGGCTGTTTCTTTCATAGTTAAGTAACGAGTCCTCATGTTATCTGGATTGATAAGCGAGACCTTATCGCCAATGTAGGGTATGTCTAAAAGGCGGTATGCTTCCTTTAGGATGGTTTTCATCAAGGTAATAGTACGATCGACTGTTGCTGGAGCGTACTTCTTACCGGGGCGGTACTCAGTTGCTAGTAGCTTTGCTTGAACTTGATGAAGATGGACTCCTGTTATCTTATCGATAGGCTTCGTATGTAGGTGCTTCCAGTGCTCAAACCTAGCAATATCATCACGCCACGTTTTCTTACCTTTGCTTTTCTTAGAAACAATAAAGGTATCGTGAAAGAAGTCGTACAAGGTCGGAACTTGGGTTTCGACTTGCTTATCCCTTTCAAGTTTAGGGTCGATACCATCCGCGATTTGCACCTTTAACTTACGTACTTTGTTGCGTGCAGTAGGCAAATCCATATCGGGCCATGGGCCAATAGAAATGCTGGATTTGCGCTTTAAAATTGGCGAAATAAACCGCAGCAAGAAGCGCTTTTTTCCAGATTTGCCTATAAGCAATTTTAAGCCCTGAACTTCAGTATCAGAGACTTCATTATTGGTGGATTTAGAATGTCTATCGTGGGGTGGAATGTTGTTAAGTTTGGTCGATGTAAATTTGAATAGCTTACTCATATAAATACCTCAGTGGTTAACCGAAATATTCATATATGCTTTCAAGTTGTGCGGGTGCGGGAGACTTACTACCATTCATCAGCTTGGGCCTTTGTAAAATAGTTTTTTAGTTGCTATCAAGTGATACTGTGAGTGCTTATTCCACTCCACAAATACCAACCTTAGTTTCCAGCTCTCTGAGGAACAATTGAGCTAATGTCTGGAATCATTGCTATGAGGCTGTGTAGGTCTGCCATACCGTTCCATCAAGGTTAATAACCTTCAAGAAGCAAGTATAAAGAGCCTTTTACAATTGAGTGGCATTGCATTGGTAACATGAACCAATTTGAAATTAAGTTAATACACAGTAAAAAAACAAAGCGCAAACCCATCCACGCATTAATAATCCCCACTAGCTTAGACTTTTTGCATACATGCAGCTAATCAATACCAGTTGTCTCATAATTTTTAATATGATAAAGGTTACATTACAAATGTACCTGTAGACTCTAAGTTTAGGAATCAAGTATGAAGCGACTCGGGTTTAAACAAATTCTATTAGTGGCGATCTCTGTGGTCATTACGCTGAGTGTAGGCTCAGCAAATTATTTTTCATATCAGGGCAAGAAAAAAGCGCTGACAGAAAGCATCTATCAGAGTACACAAGACCGTATTCGTATTGAGGCTGGCAAGGTTGAAAACTACCTGAATGTAAAAGCACAAGCTGTAGCAAAAATTGCTGATGATTATAGTCAATACCGTTATCAGGGCGGTCATGCAGAAAGGATGCGCATTGGCTCATTAGGTGCCGATGTCGTTAACTTAATGATAGGTTTTGAAAATGGCACTGCTTATGCTTCATTCGACTATCCAGGGTGGCAGGATAATAAAAGCCCATCAAACTACGATCCACGAACGAAACCTTGGTATCAGGAAGGCAAGCGTTCCAATAGTCTGATCTATACAAATCCGTACAATGATGCAACAACAGGCGCACTGATGGTGAGTATCGGCAAAAACGCAGGCGAAGGTGTTGTACTTGCTGATATTCTTCTTGATAGCTTGAGTAATACTGTATCTGACATCGATATGCTAGGAGCAATTGCCATGATGATGACCGACGACATGACGGTTTTGGCAAGTTCGTCGAATGTAGTTGAAGTAGGAACCAAACTAACTGACTATACCTCATTGACTAATATCGCCAATAAAGCTCGTGGGACAGCTCACACGATTGTTGATTACGATATGAATGGTGTTGACAAAGTCATGTTTACGCAAACTATTAAATATGGAGACAAACAATGGTACCTGCTTGTTGGCCTAGATAAGAGCATCGTTTTTGCAGCTCTTGCTGAGGCACAAAACCAGTTTATTATTCTAACTGTAATTTGCTTGTTGGTTAGTGTTCTAGTCACCCTGTTTATTCTTAATGTCGTATATAGACCTATTCTAGCTCTTAAGGAAACGATTACTGGTTTATCCGATGGTAATGGTGATTTAACCCAGCGCTTGGAAGTCAAGAGCTTGGATGACATAGGGCAAATTGCTTTAGGAGTAAATCAATTCATAGAACATATCCAAAGCTTGATGCTAAAAATTGAATCAGCATCAACTGAGCTCAGAGATAATGTACAGCTCTTAGAGCATAGGTCTGATAAAAATAATCAGATGTTGACACAACATGTACAGGAGACTGAGCAAATCGTTACGGCCATCGACGAAATGAACTCAACAGCAGAAACTGTCGCACAGAACGCTGGAGAAACCGCTCAATCAACTAAGGTCGCTTCTGACATCGGTGTGTTTTCACTTGATGCTGTAAATGACGCACAGGTTAAGGTTAATGAGTTAGTTTCTGAGGTTGAAAATACATCCTCTAGCCTAGAAAGTATGAGTGAGGAAACGAAAGGTATTAACACAGTCTTGACGGTTATTGGTGAAATAGCCGAACAGACAAACCTTCTTGCTTTAAATGCTGCTATCGAGGCGGCAAGAGCTGGTGAACAGGGTCGAGGCTTTGCCGTCGTTGCTGACGAAGTAAGAGCTCTAGCAAGCCGAACACAGGATAGTACTGAAGAGATAGAACAGGCGTTAACGAGGTTGTTATCTGTAAATGAGAATGTTGTTCAGTCAATGGACAAGACCAAATTAACTTGCAGTCAAGCTTTTAACAATACCGAAAAAGTAGGTGCAAACCTCAATGATTTGACAGAACACGTTACAGGCATTAACGGCCTCAGTGTACAGATTGCTACAGCGGCAGAAGAACAGAGTAGCGTGACGCAAGAAATAAGCAGAAACATGAATGCGCTAAATAATATCGTTAATGAGCTTAATCGCAATGGAGAGCAAGCTTTAGTTCAAACGAGTGACATATCTCGAGTTAACGAGCAGCTGATCGCAATTGTTGATACGTTTAAATTGCGTTAAATCACGTAACTTCTTAAGATGGTTTTAAGTTTGTGATTCTGCTTTTGAAATCCCTCCTCCTTAGCTGATAGCTCTACAAAACTAAACCATAACAGAGCACTTGGTCGTTTTATGTTGCTTAATTGGGTGAAGTAATCTAAAAAACTCCACCCTAAGAAAAAAACGTCTAAATGCGAGCAATTATCAAAGTTACAGATTTCAAGAAATTGAATTCTGTCTATATTTAGCTTGTTCGAAACAAAAAACTTAAAAACTGTATGGGGGCTATTTATGGATAAAAATTTACTAATCCACTTGAAAGCCCCCGCGTACTTACAACTAAGTAGTATTCGCGTTTTCTTAGCTTTACTTTTCTTAGAAAGAATAAAGGTATCGTAAAAAGAGTCGTACAAGATCGGAACTTGGGTTTCGACTTGCTTATCTCTTTCAAGTTATGCAGGTGCGGGAGACTTTAGTTTGAGGTTATGACTCGTTTTGCTCCTTTTCTACTTAGTACGATTGCTCAACTGCGAATTACGTTGCTGAGTTTGTGATAATTGAAGGTATGGTAGTTGTCAGAACAACATTGCAAGAAAACTCCCAGAACCATACAAAACGATATTTCCAACTAGTAATTTTCGCCTGCATTATTATGCAAATTCGTAAGCAGACATATATCACGTCTAAAAAAAACCATTTTAGACACTTCGAACGGAGTTTATCCTTCAGATAATCTTTGTTACCTTGAACACGATGGCCACTGCTTACTAACAGTAGTCATATCGCTCAGTCCCTATACTAAATTTTTGACATAATCCCAGAAAAGAATGGCCAAAATTGTGTTTGGCCATTTAAATAGAATGACTAATTGCTCGGTTGGATACTGCTTGTATTAGAGCGATTCATGGGCTTTCGTAATAATGTGGAGCCAAAAATCATCAAACCGCAGAATACATAAAATATGGTAATTGTTTTCCATTCGCTATCCCAGAAGTTCATCACTAACCAGGAAAATAGAGACGCTACGATTAACGGAACTGCTCCATTTAGCGATGAAGCTCTACCAGATTGTCGAGGAAACTCGCTTAAAGCTAATGTTGTTCCCGCAGACATCAATAACGCAAACCCAAAACTGCCTAAACAACTAGGTACTATGAAATGCCAAACGCTGGCATCCATCGAAAAGTGATAGGTACTAAAGCCGAAGCCAGATAGCAATATAGTAATAGAACCAGTTTTGATGATTGATTCTTCTCTATATCTGCCAATAAGTTTTACTACCAATAAACTCCCAACAGTGATTGAGAAAGCATTAATAGCGAAAAGCAATCCAAAATACTCTGTGTCGATACCAAACTGCTCAATGATTACTATTGGTGAACTTGAAAAGAATACCAATTGCGTAGAGAAACCCAATGAACAGGCCATACAGCCAATAATAAAACTCCGAGTAGTTAGTATATTTGCATACAAGTTCTTGTCGGTATAAGAAGTATTCTGGTTAACATCGGCTTTTGAAGGAAGAGGTTTGAGTCTATTAACTAATATGCAAAATATCATGTAAACAGCTAAAAACGAAAAGCATGCTTCCCAATGATACGCCGCCGTAAGAAAGCTTCCTAAAATTGGAGCCAAAACTGGCACAACACTGAGCACACTACTAAAGAGGCTAAACACTTTACCGTTTATTTCTTTTTTAAATATCATTGACACACTAGAGAAAACTGATACAGCGACTGCACCGGCACCCATGCCGTGAACAAAGCGCAGAATTACCAATAGACTTATAGACTCGCTAAAAACAATACCAACAGAAGCGGATGTACAAAGCGTAGCTCCTATGTTGAATGCTTTTTGACAACCATGTCTATCGATGTACGGTCCGAATATTAGTTGTCCGATACTCAAGGCAAACACATAGACACTTATGAGTAATTGTGTTGATTGCTGGCTTACATCAAATGCTTCGTTTATTGCAGGTAAGGCCGGGATAAATATATCCAGCCCTAATGACGAAACGGCTACGATGGGGAACAGCCAAATAGAATATGATAGATTTTTAATCATTGGCAAGCCTTACACAACCAGAGCATTAACTGTCGATGTATTATCCCCTGTCATTTTCAGAGGCATCTTGATTAATGGAGATTTCTCTGTCAGCTGATTACACATAGATTGATACACAGCAGAAACTAAGACGGCACCGTGTTCATGTTGGCTAAAGTCTGACTTCATTTCATCTCTAGTTATTTCCCCACGTAAAGCATCCACAAATTCAAAGAAGCACTTGCTCTTTGGTTTACCAAGCAACCCAATAGACTCACCCTCTAACTTTTCAATGTCATCGAGTCTGATAACTTCTGTCGCCTTACCGACGATCAATTTGTTGTTTCTGAAAATGAAAATAGCGATGTGTCTTTTTGTTCCTACTACCTCTGAATTGTTATCTGCTTTTTCATTAGGGTCATCTGATTTGTATGAGTGCAAGTGGATAGTTTGGAAAGGTCCTTGTTGAATAATATGTGATTCGTGAGAAACCCGGCCATTACCTTTGTACAACTCTATGCCTTCGATAGAAGGCCAGCTCCTGCGAGAAAAGCCATTATGAGTTAGGTTTAAGAGTGCGGTTGTGACTACACTGTTGCCTTTTTTGAATGCGATACTACTCTGACAATCTACTTCTCCTAAATTCTGCATTAGATCATGAAGTTCTGCTTCACTGTGCGTATTGTTTTTAGTGAACTCTTCTGCTCCGAACAGCTTTTCATAATCATCCAGATTAAACTGAGATAATACGTCTAACGGCCTAACTGCATGCGAGAACACTTCAATATGCTCATAAGATTTTGACTCACTGAGACCTGAAGAAAGAATATAAGGAACGATATCAAAGAAGTGATATCCGGTATGAGAACACTTACCATATCCTTGATTGTATCCATGATAGATTTCCTCTACACACTCAGTAGGTGTTCTCCATTGACCGTCAGAGTGAAAAGTTTGGATATTTGTTACAGGGCAGTTCGTTTTTTCAAAGCAGTTTCTTATTTCATTGCGGATGAGATCGATCGTCGTTTGGTATCTTCTCTGAGCAAGCAATGAGAAAATTAATGTTGGATTTTTTTCCTTGGCCTTCTCGTATTCATCGTTTAAGAAGTAGTAATCTTCTGCAATCTTTTCTGCGCTGCTGAGTTCCGAAGATACATTCATGTTCGCGGAAATAGGTTTATCCATTAGAACTGAAAGCCCCGCTCTTAACGCCCAAGTTGCGTAGGCTCTGTGTACTAATGGTTCGGTGGCAATGATAATTGCACTGATAGCGTGTTTTTCTACGATTGAGTCTAGCAGTTCAATAGTGGAGTCATTTAGCTGATCTTCTATCGGCTCATCGTTGTTTAGATAGTACATTTCGGGCTGTACTACTTTTCTATCAAGGTACTTCTCAATTCGTCCTTGTTTAGATTGCAGATCTACTGCAGCTTTCAAAATCAATGTTGAATCGCTGGCAACCAGCTCAAATATGGGGTGAAAGATGCGTTTGGAGTGTGGACCAAAACCAATCAATAGGAAGTTTGTTGCTTTGTTTTTTTCGTTCATTATTACTTAGCCAATATGTTGTATATTTCGAATTAAGTGACCAACTAAGGCCGTCCCGCAAACGAGCACCACAATGTGTTAACGTTTACAAATTTACACCTTGAAATTGCCGTTTTTTGGAATTTTTTCATATAAAATCAACAATGTAAATGTGTAATCGTTTACAATATTTATTGATATTTTTGTGTTTTAAATGTTTAGTCTGGATTTCTAATGAGGTTTGGGAGGCAGAATGCATTTGGTGCTTTGCGTGTTCATTAATAAATTTTGCACAAAGTAAATCTGACACCACAGTGTCGAGGGTGAACGTTTATGTCCAGTTCCGTGCAAATCGGTCACTGCAGACAAAGGTGGTCTTTGACGTTTTGGCACCTTAGAAGTTATCTGAAAGCGGGATTATGGTGGATCAACTCTAAAAAGGTTATGTACAGAAACGTGCTAGACCACCTGAAGGCATCACCATCCGGTATATTTTAAGGTAAGTAGCTCTCTCCGACTAACATGGGAACTCCTCGGCTGTCTTTTCTCGGCATACGACAGTAGCGCGACAGTACCTTTTCGGTTTTGCTGTCTTGAGCATCTAACCATCAAGCTTTGAAGATATTCTAAATTGGAGACACAGTAACGCTTTTCGGTTTACCGCTTTGACCGCAGTGACCAGTAAAGCTTAGGTTCTGGTTTTGCTGTTCTATGTTGAAGTTGGACAGAAAGTTGTCAGTAAAAGAAAGATAGAAGGATCTAGGAAGGGATAGTTTGTAGTGTGATGAGATGTTAATTTTCACATATACTGAATGTAGAAAAGCCTCGATAAAAATCGAGGCTTTTCATTGAAATTC
Source organism: Vibrio sp. 10N.247.311.51 (assembly GCF_041467855.1). NCBI lineage: Bacteria > Pseudomonadati > Pseudomonadota > Gammaproteobacteria > Vibrionales > Vibrionaceae > Vibrio > Vibrio sp. 10N.247.311.51. The sequence continues at coordinate 23,857 of NZ_JBFSVK010000047.1, forward strand.
TTTATAAATTAGCAACTTAGGAATTTTTGAATCCGTCGTGTATACCAATTTCACCATACCGGCATTATCTTGGGGCATT
>NZ_JBFSVK010000048.1:0-16811 GCF_041467855.1 Vibrio sp. 10N.247.311.51
TTCGAACCTCCGACCGCCTGGTTCGTAGCCAGGTACTCTATCCAGCTGAGCTAAGGACGCACATTTACATTGTCTAAATTGCTAATTTTAGACTCGCAAGAAATGGCGGTGAGGGAGGGATTCGAACCCTCGATGCAGCTACAAACCACATACTCCCTTAGCAGGGGAGCGCCTTCGGCCTCTCGGCCACCTCACCGTCTTGCGGAGGCACATATTACGTTTTACCGAAAATATGTCAAACACTTTATTGAAAAAAATTGGACAAAAACACTCAACCGTTTGCTATTTAATCAAAGCGCTTGCAAATTGAACTTATAAGATTCAAATCGCGCTTTTTCCCTTAAAAATTAAGGTGAAAGATTGGCAATAATAAACAGCCGAAAACAATTATCTAATTTCTCCAGCAGCAAGTGCTACCGCTGATGGCACAATACTACGGGATGCGTATTTTCGCCATAGGGGAAGCGAATAAATCTTGAGTTTTGCCAAACAAAATACAGAGCAACCGTTCTGTTCAACCTTGTCTGTATCTCGCAGTATCACAAAGCATTCACTTCACCACTTTGAGACCGATCCGTTATCCAACCCATCTATGTCCCAATGAGTGTTTCGGTTCCCCAAGATCAAAAAAGGCTAGCAACAATGCTAGCCTCTTCTCTACGCAAAAGTATTAGTAGTTGCCAGATGCAACGTTACCATTACCTTTTTCAGCTTGAATGCGCATGTAGATCTCTTCACGGTGAACAGATACTTCTTTAGGTGCGTTAACACCGATACGTACTTGGTTACCTTTAACGCCTAGTACAGTAACTGTTACTTCATCACCAATCATCAGTGTTTCGCCAACGCGGCGAGTCAAAATTAGCATTCTTTGCTCCTTGAGTAATCTCTAAATTTATCTAGCTACGAGAGCATTATCCAACAAAAGTTATATTTTCGTAAACTATCGATTGAGTTTATTTAACCAAAATGCACTTCTTTTTTAGGATAACCCTGTGTTTCACGCGCTACGATGTATGCATTGTGTAATATGTTAGCAGCCATATCGACTTGCGTTGGTGATATCACCAAAGTTAAAGACTGCTGCTGCAATAAGTGATGCTGTACATCAATTTCGCCTTCAGACAACAATCCATGTGAACTGACCACAATTTCTTGTGTTCGGCTTCCTACCACAGTTAACAAACTAACCTGTTCACTATTACGGATTTTCTCAGCAAAAACTAGTTTTAATTTGGCACTTATGTCTTGTTTAATAATGAGTGCTGCCCGTTCTGTTTCCTCGATCACACTACAGACTTCGATCCCCAACAGTTGGCAATGTGAAATGAAAGACGGTAAATCTTCATTCAAACACTCGATACGTACCATATCTCTTTGGATGGCGATGCCAGCAATGTCATTCAAACACTGATTACCCGCGATCAACGTGCCCTCGCCTTGTTCAAAGCTTGAAAGCACTCGCAATGGCACGTTGTGCTGCCATGCATATTGAACACAAGGAAGGTGCAATACCTTAGCGCCTCGGCGGGCCATCTCTTCCATAGAAGGGAAGTCTAAAGTATCTAATTTCTGAGATTGTTTTACGACTCTAGGGTCACAAGAGTAAACACCATCTACATCAGTATAGATCTGGCATTCTTTCGCCTGCAAGGCACCTGCAAGCGCTACCGCTGTAGTATCTGAACCACCGCGGCCTAATGTTGTGATATCACCTTTCGCATTGAATCCTTGAAAGCCTGCAACAATGACAATCTGGTTGTCATCTAGCAGAGCTTGAATCGGAGCAGTATCAATACGCTCAATCGCTGCATTATTATGATTAGAATCCGTGTGTATCTTGGCTTGGTAGCCAGTCATCGATGTCGCTTCATAACCTAACTTGTGTAACGTCATTGCTAACAAGGCCATGGAAACTTGCTCGCCAGCCGTTAACAACACATCCAGTTCTCTAGCGTTTGGAACGCTATCAACTTGCGTGGCTAAGTTAACTAACCGATTTGTTTCACCAGACATAGCAGAAACGACAACCACAATCTGGTTCCCTTCATTTTTCGCTTCAATGATTTTTTCTGCTACATGATGGATTCGTTCAATTGAACCCACCGACGTTCCACCAAATTTCTGCACGATAAGAGGCATTTTCACCCGTCCTCACCTTCCCAAGACCAATGTCTATATATGACAAAAAAACACATACTCCGCGTCAGGGCGAAGCAATAAAAAATTAACCAAGGAGTCTAACGCCACCATTAGACTTCTTGGTTAATCTCAATCAAACCTTGTTTAAACACACTTCCAATAAGCAAAATAAAAGATGCCCAATCAACTGATTGGGCATCTTTGTATCAATTACTTAAGCTTAAAGACGTTCTTCTAGCCAAGTACGTACAGATTTAAGCGCTTCTGGCAGTGCTTCAACATCTGTACCGCCCGCTTGAGCCATATCTGGACGACCGCCGCCTTTACCGCCAACTTGCTCAGCAACCATCTTAACAAGGTCACCCGCTTTTACTTTGCCGATTAGGTCTTTGGTTACACCAGCAATCAAGCCAACTTTACCGTCTGCTACGTTTGCGATCAGGATGATGCCGCTACCTACTTGGTTTTTAGCGTTATCAACCATAGTACGTAGGTTCTTGTTGTCTGCGCCTTCAATTGCAGCAACCAAAACTTTAGTACCCGAGATGTCTTCTACTTTGCCCATGATGTTTGCGCTTTCTGCAGCAGCCATCTTTTCTTTAAGCAGTTGAATTTCTTTCTCTAGCGATTTCGCTTTCTTAGCTGATTCAGCAAGTTTCTCTTCGTAAGCGTTAGCCTGAGCTTCTACTGCATCTAGAGCAGCTTCACCCGTTACCGCTTCAATACGACGAATACCCGCAGCAATACCACCTTCAGAAGTGATCTTGAATAGGCCGATATCACCCGTGTTGCTTGCGTGGATACCGCCACAAAGTTCAGTAGAGAAATCGCCCATAGATAGAACGCGAACTTCATCATCGTACTTCTCGCCAAACAGTGCCATTGCACCTTTTTCTTTCGCTGACTCGATGTCCATGATGTTGGTTTCAATCACGTGGTTCTTACGAACTTGTGCGTTAACCAAACGCTCTACTTCTTTAATCTGTGCCGGTGTTACCGCTTCAAGGTTAGAGAAGTCAAAACGTAGGTTGTCTGGCTTAACTAAAGAACCTTTTTGAGCAACGTGCTCACCTAGCACTTCGCGCAGTGCAGAGTGAAGTAAGTGCGTTGCAGAGTGGTTTAGTGAGATAGCAGCACGACGCTCAGCGTCAACGGTAGCTTCTACTTTATCGCCCTTAGCAAATACACCTTCAACTAGCTCACCGTGGTGCGCAAATGCGTTACCTAGCTTCTGAGTATCTTGTACTTTGAAAAGACCCGACGCTGTTTTTAGTGTACCAGCATCACCACATTGACCGCCTGACTCAGCGTAGAATGGCGTCTCTTCAAGGATGATGATTGCTTTGTCGCCAGCCGATAGTGAAGATACTTCTTCGCCGTCAACAAATAGCGCAGAGATTTCACCAGCACCTTCAGTTGCTGTGTAACCACAGAACTCAGTGTTGGTGTCTACTTTGATTGTCGCGTTGTAATCCGTGCCGAATTGGCCAGCTTCACGTGCACGCTTACGCTGCGCTTCCATCGCCTTCTCAAAGCCTTCTTCATCGATAGTAAAGTCGCGTTCACGAGCTACATCGTTAGTAAGGTCAGCTGGGAAGCCGTATGTATCGTAAAGTTTGAAAACTGTTTCGCCGTCAAGCTCTTTGCCTTCAAGTGCATCTAGTGCGTCATTAAGAATAACCATGCCGCGCTCTAGAGTACGACCAAAGTTCTCTTCTTCAATGCGAAGTACTTTTTCAACAAGCTCTTGCTGTTTCTTAAGCTCATCTGCCGCAGAGCCCATCACTTCAGCCAGTACACCCACAAGTTTGTGGAAGAACACGCCTTGTGCGCCAAGCTTGTTACCGTGACGAACTGCACGACGAATAATACGACGTAGAACGTAACCACGACCTTCGTTTGAAGGCATAACGCCGTCAGCGATTAGGAATGAACAAGAACGGATGTGGTCAGCAATAACGCGTAGCGATTGGTTAGACAGATCGTCATGACCAACAACTTCCGCAGTCGCTTTGATTAGCTTTTGGAATACATCAATTTCGTAGTTAGAGTGAACGCCCTGCATAATTGCAGAAATACGCTCAATACCCATACCTGTATCTACAGCAGGCTTAGGTAGCGGTTCCATTGTGCCGTCAGCGTGACGGTTGAACTGCATGAATACGTTGTTCCAGATCTCGATGAAACGGTCACCATCTTCTTCAGGTGTGCCAGGACGGCCGCCCCAGATGTGCTCACCGTGATCGTAGAAGATTTCAGTACATGGACCACAAGGACCTGTGTCACCCATCGTCCAGAAGTTATCAGACTCGAACTGTTTACCGCCTTCTTTGTCGCCAATGCGAACGATACGGTCAGCAGGTACACCTACTTTCTTGTTCCAGATATCGAATGCTTCATCATCTGTCTCGTATACTGTTACCAGTAGACGATCTTTTGGCAGTTGAAGAGTTTCTGTCAGGAATTCCCAAGCAAATCCAATCGCTTCTTCTTTGAAGTAGTCGCCAAAGCTGAAGTTGCCTAGCATTTCAAAGAACGTGTGGTGACGAGCCGTGAAACCTACGTTTTCAAGGTCATTGTGTTTACCACCCGCACGTACACAACGCTGAGCCGTAGTTGCTCGAGTGTAGGCACGCTTTTCGGCGCCTAAGAAGCAATCTTTGAATTGGTTCATACCTGCATTAGTAAATAGCAGGGTTGGATCGTTATGTGGAACTAACGATGAACTGTCTACGATTTGGTGTTCTTTGCTCTCAAAGAACTTAAGGAACGCGTTGCGAACCTCATCAGTGCTCATGTACATGCAGCTCTTCCTGAAAATAGTCGAGTTAGAATTTTGCCGTATTGTAGATCATGGTTAAGGCTTCGACTAGTTTTCTTGTAGAAAAGACACCCTTGGGCAGGATTTTAGTGGGAATTCGATAAAATGAAGAATATTCCACTATATCTAGCCGTGGAAAAACAGAACTAAATTGACGACCTAGTACTGAAGAAACTCAGTCAACGAAAGAGAGTTGACCAAAGACATGCTCGACGGAGCTGCTCCAATAAAAAAGCCCCGCATAAAATATACGAGGCTTTAAGTTCTTTCAAAGCGGATGCTTCTTTCAAACACCCACTCTACAAAACGTTAGCTTATAGCTCTTCGTTTTCTTCTTCTTTCTCTGCGTCTTTCTCTTCAAGAACAGCAGGTGTCAGTAGTAACTCACGAAGTTTAGTATCGATCTCTAGAGCAACTTCTGGGTTTTCACGTAGGTATTTACCAGCGTTAGCTTTACCTTGGCCGATCTTATCGCCTTTGTAGCTGTACCAAGCGCCTGCTTTTTCTACTAGCTTATTCTTAACACCTAAGTCGATAAGCTCACCTTCGCGGTTGAAGCCTTTACCGTAAAGGATTTGAGTCTCAGCTTGTTTGAATGGTGCAGCAATCTTGTTCTTAACGACCTTGATACGAGTTTCGTTACCAACAACTTCATCACCATCTTTAATCGCACCAGTACGGCGAATATCAAGACGAACAGATGCGTAGAACTTAAGTGCGTTACCACCTGTTGTTGTTTCTGGGTTACCGAACATCACACCAATTTTCATACGAATTTGGTTAATGAAGATAGCCATACAGTTAGACTGCTTAAGGTTACCCGTTAGCTTACGCATCGCTTGAGAAAGCATACGAGCCTGAAGACCCATGTGGCTGTCGCCCATTTCGCCTTCAATTTCTGCTTTTGGTGTTAGTGCTGCTACTGAGTCAATAACAAGAACGTCGATTGCACCTGAACGAGCCAGTGCATCACAGATTTCAAGCGCTTGCTCACCCGTATCTGGTTGAGAAACAAGAAGTGCATCGATATCGACACCAAGCTTTTGAGCGTAGATAGGGTCTAGTGCGTGCTCCGCATCAACGAATGCACACGTCTTGCCCACTTTCTGTGCTGCAGCAATAAGCTCAAGCGTTAGCGTTGTTTTACCTGATGATTCTGGACCGTAAACTTCTACGATACGTCCCATCGGTAGGCCACCAGCACCTAGTGCGATATCTAGAGATAGAGAACCTGTAGAAATAGTTTCTACGTCCATTGTGCGGTTATCACCAAGACGCATGATAGAACCTTTACCAAATTGCTTTTCAATCTGACCAAGGGCTGCGGCTAACGCTTTTTGTTTATTCTCGTCCATTTCTATCTCCACATAATCGGTTGTCTCAACAAGCGATCTAGAATCTATTTCTAACCCACATAGGGGTGACTAATTGGCTTTCATTATACTGTTGATTCATACAGTGTCTATACCTGTATGAAAATAATTTGTACAAATGTTACTTACCTTCCATTGATAGGTAATCATAAATAACTTGCAGGGCATGGTGCGTGGCTTGTTGGCGTACTTGTGATCTGTCGCCTGTAAATACATGCGTTTCTACTTTATCCCAGCCATTTAGCGCTTTCCACGCGAAGCATACTGTACCAACAGGCTTATCTTCGGTCGCGCCACCTGGCCCGGCAATACCACTGATCGATACAGAGATAGTCCCGTTTGAATGTTGCAATGCCCCGCTCGCCATTTCTATTACGACAGGCTCACTCACAGCACCGAACTCCATTAAGGTTTTGAGCTGTACACCTATCATCTCTTGCTTGGCTTCATTGCTGTACGTAACAAAAGCGCGATCAAACCACCCAGAGCTGCCCGCAATATCGGTGACAGCTGTTGCTACACCGCCGCCAGTGCAAGATTCAGCCGTCACTAACACGTGTTTGTGTTTCACTAGTAATACACCTAACTTCTCACATAGTGTCTTTTCTATTTGCACAACGATACTCCTTCTCATGTTTAACGACTAACGATGGAAATGATCATTAAAATTGATTTACGACATCGTATTACTCAACCACAGTAAACGAAAGAGCAAAACCTAAACTCGATAACAAACAGCCTCTCATAACTTCCACGAATTCCAACTCAATGTTGTCGCTATTGCTTAATTCACACGCAACATCTTTTATCTCTAAATATTCAATAATGATTAACGCATGTTAATTAGAACTTAATTTTCCTGAACACTTCCGTCATTTACCATTCTCATATAACCACAATTTGAGTAATGAAATGAAACTAACCCCAAGTATTAAACAAAACGGGCATGTGTATATTGTTGGTGCTGGAACCGGTGACCCTGACCTTCTTACGGTTAAGGCATTACGCATCATTTCAACAGCCGATGTAGTTATTTACGACAATCTGATATCCGCTGACATTCTTGCATTTATCCCCGAAGAGACTGAAAAAATCTACGTCGGCAAAGTTTTCAATTCAAAGTGCATACTTCAATCTGAGATCAACCAGAAGATCCTAAAACACGCAGAGCTAGGCAAGACAGTTTGCCGCCTTAAAGGTGGAGACCCATTCGTATTTGGGCGTGGTGGCGAAGAAGCGCTTTTTCTCGACTATGCAGGCATAGCATTTGACATAGTCCCCGGGATCACAGCTGCAGTTGGTTGTTGCAGTTACGCTGGAATCCCCGTCACTCATCGCGGCATATCTAACGGCGTCACGATTGTCACTGCACGCGACCAACATGATTCAGACCACATTAACTGGAAAGGTCTCGCGAATGTAAATCACACCATTGTGTTTTATATGGGTCTACACAAAGCGGGCAACATTTCAAAGAACCTCATTGACCATGGGCTAAGAAAAGAGACTCCGACAGCCATTATTAGCAACGGTACGCGACATGACCAACGCGTCATTCGGTGCTCGTTAAGTGAACTCCCCGATGCTGTCGATATCTGCAATCCACCCATGCCTGCCGTCATCGTCGTAGGCCACGTCGTCAAACTTTCAGAAACCATTGACTGGTTCACCAAGCGTGAAACGTTCGATGGTTACGTACGCAGATTTTTCACAAAAATGCCAGAGGCAGAACATGTCTAAATTTTTAACTAATGATGAACTCCAAGGTGTCATTTCAGATTTGAAAGAAACCTACCGAGTGATGTCACCGATGTACGAACGTATGGGCGGCCGGTTTGCTCATACTGATAACCTAATCTACGACGAAATAGAGTCTTTTAGCGATATCGTCTGGAAGGAAAAGTCTCATTTCTCTCCAAAAGAAGTGGTTTTTCCTATCACTGAAACTCTGTTTTGGTTAGATGGAAACGAACTCAGAGAGTCAAAAGTCGACCCTCGACCTGTTGTTTTATTTTTGCGAGCTTGTGATATCAATGCCCTAAAAAGCTTGGATCACATGTTCTTAAAAAATGGTGGAAATGAAGATTTCTACTACAAACGTCTACGCGAAAAGCTCAAATTAGTTTTAATTGAGTGCGAATCAAGCTTTGAAAATTGCTTCTGCGTATCAATGAATGCCAATACGACCACTAACTTTTCAGCCTCTATTCGCTTCTATTCTGGTGGCGGCGCTGATGTGGTAACTCAAGATGAAGTCTTAGCTAAATACTTAGCTGAAGTCGGCATTGAATCAAATCATAAAACAGGTTTTGTTCAAGAAAACCACGTAAAAGTACGCACACCTGACCAAATATGTGGTGACCCAATTAAGGTTCGCGAGATCCTAACAGGCAACCCGGTTTGGAATGAATACGACAGCCGCTGCATTGGCTGTGGTCGATGTACAACATCATGCCCTACCTGTAGCTGCTACAGCGTATTTGATGTGGTTTACAACCAAGAAGCTAAAGTGGGTGAGCGCCGTCGTCAGCATGCGAGCTGTATGACAGGGAACTTTACCGATATGGCTGGTGGACACCAATTCAGACAGAAGACGGGCGAACGACTTCGTTACCGCGCTCTGCACAAAGTTAATGACTTCAAAGCACGCCAAGGTGAGCACCATATGTGTGTTGGCTGTGGTCGCTGTGATGACCGCTGTCCGCATTACATCTCGTTCAGCAACATCATCAATAAAATGTCTGATCAAATTGAATTAACTTTGAAGAATGAGGCCGAAAATGTGCCAGTGTAAAAATCAATTAGTACCTCAACCGTACAAGATCTTGGACATCACTAAGCATACTGAGATCGAATGGAACTTTCGTGTCGAGTGTGACTTCGATGTGAAGTTCGGCCAATTTGTTGAAGTTTCATTACCATTATTCGGTGAAGCACCTATCTCCATTTCAGACTTTGGTGAAGGCTATATCGACCTACTGATCCGTAGAGTCGGTAAGGTTACCGATGAGCTATTTACTAAACATGTTGGTGACATGGTATGGATGCGTGGTGTTCATGGAAATGGTTACCCAATGGAAAAATACCATGGCAAACACTTAATCGTGATTGCTGGTGGCACTGGTGTCGCGCCTGTAAAAGGTTTGATCAACCACTTCAGTCACGAGACTCAGTTAGTAAAATCAATGGACGTGGTTGTCGGTTACAAAAACGATCAAGCCGTTCTTTACAAAGAAGAAATGAAGCATTGGAACGACACAATCAACCTGATTTGTACGCTGGATGAAGAGTCCAACAACGAGTTTTATCAAACTGGTCTTGTGACTAAATACATCGAAACGCTTGATCTATCAGATATTCACGACGTGCAACTGATTGTTGTTGGCCCTCCAATTATGATCAAGTTCGTTGTAAAAGCTTTTCTAGAGCTTGGTCTTAAAGAAGAACAAATCTGGGTAGATTACGAGCGAAAAATGGCTTGTGCTGTAGGTAAATGTGGGCACTGCCGTATTGGTGAAAAGTACGTGTGTGTTGACGGGCCTGTATTCCAATACGACGAAGCACAGTCAATGGTTGATTAGGGAGACGACGATGAGTTTAGATGTAGATATTATCAAGATGCGTGCTGATGCGGACTACCGTCTATCGAAAGTTCGTGGCGAATGCATGATCAGTGTTCGAATCCCTGGTGGCATCATGCCCGCTCACCTACTTGCAACAGCGCAAGAAATTGCCGAGAAATGGGGTAACGGTGTTATCCACCTCACAACTCGCCAAAAATTGGCGATGCCAGGTATCCGCTACGAAGATATTCCAGAAGTAAATAAAGCACTGCGCCCATTTATTGAAGACATTACTCAAGATATTTGTGGCATTGAAGTGGAAGATCTTGAGGCTGGTTACCAATCAATTGGTGGACGAAATATTGTTGCTTGCCAAGGCAGCCAAATTTGTCAAAAAGCCAATACAGATACAACAGGGCTAGCACAGCGCTTAGAACATCACGTATACCCAAGCAAATATCACTTGAAGATTGTCGCTGCGGGCTGCCCTAATGATTGCGCTAAAGCCAACATGGCTGACTTCGGTATATTAGGCATAGCAAAGATTGATTTCACATCAGAGCGTTGTATTGGTTGTGGTGCTTGTGTTGACGCTTGCTCCCACCATGCTGTGAACTGCCTATCTATTGTCGATGGCAAAGCAACCAAAGAAGAAAGCAAGTGCATCGGTTGCGGTGAGTGTGTTCTTGCCTGCCCAACTTTGGCATGGCAACGTAATCCAAAACAGTTGTACATGGTTAAGCTAGGTGGACGTACGTCGAAGAAAACCCCACGTGTGGGTAAATTATTCTTAAATTGGGTAACCGAAGAAGTGATTCATCAGGTTATTGAAAATCTATTTGAGTTTGAGAAAGAAATGCTGAAAGGTATTCCTAAGTATTTACATATGGGTCACCTCATTGACCAAGGTGGCTACCTAAGATTCAAAGAACGCGTATTAGACGGTGTTGAATTGAATCCAGAAGCAAAAGTAGCACAACGAATGTACTGGGCTGAAGATGAATATATGGCGAACATACATGTAAAATAAGCCGATAAAATCAGACAGCACAAAAACAAAACACCTCTAACGAGGTGTTTTTTGTTAGGGCTTTTGCATCTTTTCGCTTGAGCCGCTTTTCGCACGAAACGCTTTCACGTATCCTAAGCCGCAATAGAAATAAACGAAAGAAGTTAACTGTGAAAGCCGATCAAAAACATACTCCTGATGCATTAGTGTGTAATTACATTAAAAACAACAACTTAAAACAAAACACATTAAAAAACCATACTTTTACCTACACTAACCAAAAAAGCTAACTCATTGATAGAAAAGAAACCTTAGTTCTCTACCTCGAATTCCAATTAGTTGCTTTTTGTATGCATCTGCAAAATTTCAAGTTACAAACTAAAGTATTCTACAAACCTAAAACCGTGGCATCCTATATCCTCGAAACAAAAAAAGAGGGCCTTAATCTCCCCCTCTCAAATCTATATGTTCTGCCTTTCCGCGACTTGTGCTTTTATCCAGTTCTGAATATCACTTTCAACCCAAGCAACTGAGCGACGGCTCAAACGTACTTGCTTTGGGAACCGACATTCTCTTATGCCCCTGTAGATAGCAGAGCGACTCAAAGTCGTCATTTCAATCACAGCTTCTAATTTTATTAACTTAATTTTATTCATGTCATGCCTTACCTGAATATTGATGTTCACGGTAATGACATATATCTAAAACATTTTGGATGACGCCGCCAACTCCTTGCCGCATTATCTATCGCTAAAAAATGAAACCCTTCCAACCAATATGACTGAAAGGGCTTTTTCATTAGCTAAGAACATAACCCGCATAATAAATTGCTCACCGAAATACAAAAGAGAGCATAAGGTTTCACATCACAACGTAGGCGCTTTACTGTCTAACCACCCTTGTTCACTCAATCGATTCCAAGCAGCCAAAATATGAGCTGATTTCATATTTGCTTTTCTCGCACTCCATCCATGAACACCATTAATCACATCTTCACTCGTTAGAACTTTATCACCATATTCCTGAGTTGCTACCCAATGAACAGTTGATAGTAACTCCATACCATTTTGAGACTCAAACCCTTCAATTAGCTTAGCTACCTTATCAAAGCGCTGTTTGGTCTCTGTATGCTGCTCAAGGTAATTAAGAGCCTCAATTACAGCATCGCCTTTAAGCTCAATCGGTGTTTCGGGCTTATTTAGACCATCGGCATAACCTGATATAAAATGGCCTTCCATTTTATCAAGCACATGACGAAGTACGTCAGCATAAGGACCATAGTGATGCTTTTGAAAGACAACCTTGTTTAATGGCTCACCAACCGCTGTTAGAAAGTACACGAGCTTCTGCACTTCAAGTAAAGATAAGCGATAACTAAATCCCGTTGACACATAGCGCTCTATCAAGCCAAGCACAGCCGCTCGGCCCGTTGTCATAGCAGGTCGTTTAGTTTTATTTAGCATAGCTTCTGCTTTAGGTGCTGCTTGTGGTGCTGCTTGTGGTGGGTAGATCCGCCATTCAACATCAGGCATATCAGCTAAATGTTCTTTAATGAGTAACTCGACTTGTTGCCAAGGTAATCCTCCCAAGCCACTACCTAATGCTGGGATAGCGACCGATTTAAGTTCTAAGCGCTTTACTTCTGCTTTTAAGTTATTTAAACCTTGCTCTATAAATTCAAGCTTAGAGCGGCCTTTCCAATGTGCTTTTGTTGGAAAATTAATCACATAAAATGGTGCACTGATTGAGTTTAGAGGTACGGATAATACTTGCCCGATTACGAGAGATTTATCATCACATGCTTTCTTATAAGCTTTAAAGTTATCAGGAAATGCTTTTTTAAATTGCAGAGCTAAGCCTTTCCCCATCACGCCTACCGTATTTACGGTATTGATGATAGCGTCAGCCTGATCATGTAAAATATTACTTGTCTGATTAGTGAGCATAGTAATCTCTAGTAATACTATTCGGGTCGAGCAAGGACCTCTGGCCAGTGTTCCTTGAATCAAAATACTAACTTCATTGGCTATAGCTTGTGTCTAACGCTAGCTTACTTATAGATACAATAACCATTGGGAGAAGGGATCTCTTTTAACTACCACTGAACTGCATAGCCTCTTGAAGCAATAACATAAATGAAGCACAGTCACCTAAATAGTTTGGGTAAGCTTCTGATAGTTGTCCCATATTCTTAGTGGATATTAGAAGGGTATTTACTCCAGAATGACTACGAGTCATCTTTTCCGCAGCATTGTAAACCGAAATGGCTTTGCTGTAATTATCGAACTCCTCACTAAAGATAAGCTCCAATGAGTTCTCATTGACCATTAACAAAACATGTTCAGTTGCATCATCGCAACAAGCTTCTACTTTTTCAGATAGGATCCTAAAAGTTTTAAGCCTACCTAGCGCATTAATCTCGTCATTTAGCTCACGCAGCCTGATTGAGAATTGATCTTTATCTTCTTGACCTAACTCTATAGCCCCTTCAGCATCCGCTATATAACGACTCATGATTGAGAGAAGCTCTTCCCATTTAATTTGTAGGTCGTCTTTATCTTCATTGGCACTATGAGAATGAGTCTTTATCTTAGTTCCTTCCAAGATATCCACTATTTCAACGGTGGTCGCCCAAAGGTGCTGAAGCCTAGTCCGCAATTGAGCTTCTATGTTAAAGCTCTTGCCACTCGTATGATCATATCGATAAATTACATGTAAGCTTCTGTAACCACAGTCATTTGGCTTTGGATTAGAAATATAATTATCAATATCTTTAATTCTCACTCGACCTACTTTCTCAACAGTGCCTTGCAATTGAGATATTGCTAACTCCAATGACATCAAATCAGGGAATATCGCTCGACAGCCACCAATATCATTCATATTGGTGACACATGTTGCGTTCGCTGTGTTGCCATCAAGTGATTTGCGTTGAAGCTTATCGATTATAGTATCTAAACGCTTTAACCGAGTTACAGGCTTAACATCGATACCAAGTTCACGACAACAACGCCCAACAAGATAGGCAATAGTATTGAGTGGCTTTTCATGAGCAGCGCGAAACTGTTGGATAGTAGCGGTGGCTGACTTAAGGTCACCTTCTTTTTTACGAAGTCGTCTACCTGCTTTTTTCACTCCATTATTGGAATAAAAAAAGTCTTCAGCAGCACGTTCATCTACCGTACGTTCAAGGAAGTCTTGAAAGTTCAGCTCGTAGTCATCATGGAAGGTCTTGGATGCTTGCTCAGCCGATGGAGTGTCGTCAATGAGGAAACTGACGACACTTTTTTCTTTGTCACTCACAGGCTGGCAGTACGCCCTGACTGTTTGATTTGCGTGTAGTGGGATTGAATTAGATGATCTGGTATCACTTTCTGGTGTGTCCCGTCCCATACTTGATGCCATGGGCTACCATCACGGTGTGTTAAGTCCACCAACTGTGGTCCACTTAAATCGCCTAATTTAGATACAACATCCTTCACAATAGATTCGCTTTCAGCATCTAGAACTAGATCGCCATGTTCAGTAATGACGTTCGCTCCGTACGATTTAAAACGGAAATACACAGATGGCACAACTGGGCCAAACTTCCATGCAAATACGTCATCAACCACTAGAGGACGTTGAAAATGCGCTAAAGACAAGCCATGGCATACGTAAGTGAGTTTCTGTAGCTGCAAATTGGAGAAACATTTACCTTGCTCTTTCGCGTGCTTAAGCAAGCTCAATGCAACATCTACAGCGTTGTAGGTATGATAAGTTTTCATTTTATTTATCCAATTTCGTCTAAAAGGTTTACATTTTTCAGTCGATGCAACGAAAATAGTGTAAACCATAGCTGTATTTTAAGACAGTGATTTTATTTGAGGTTTTAGATGCTCATTCGTAAAGATTAGCAACCTGTTCGGTAAGTTTACTCACCACATCATTGAAGCGAAGCATTATATGACGTCGAAATCCTCTTCCTTACGCGCTGTATAATAACAGCATCATGGCTGGTGAAATGATTTAAGCTTGAAAGTTTGGTGAATATCGGGCTATTCGTTAACTGGAGTTCATCGGCATATACATTGAGTGCATTGAGTAACCAACCTCCAAGCGCAACGACACCACCGCCTTTAATTCCCACTAGCTCCATTCCAGCCCCCGCAGCCACCGAAGGAAATCCTGATATGTTGAGTCGCGACATTCGGGTTTTATTGCTTTCAATTCTAGTTACCTCATCCTTAAGCGCTCTCAATTTATGGAATCGCTCACTTTCATCCATATTGGCGAACTGGTTAACGATACTAGGTAAAGAGCGAATCAGGCTATTTGAAAGCGCAGAATCAAGTTCAAGAATATCCATATCGTTATCAATAGCAAATATCTCATGAAGTAACATACCCAATTCAGATTCATGAATCTGCTTCGAGTCAGTACGAACACCATTGTAAAACCCACTAATCACCTGACACGCTGATACTTCGGAATATTGCTCCCCGTCAAAAGGAAAATGATGTGCGCTAAGTCCTTGAGCATATTCATACGCCATAGCCGCTGTTGATAATTCAAGATAAATATCTCGCCCTCTCAGCTCAAAACCTTTAGCTGCAATACTGGATAGCCCGAGTCGATGTGTTGATACAGCCCCCTCTCTATTGACCATATATTCGCCGCATTGCCATTGCTCTGAGAGTGTTTGAACAAGGCTTTGTATTGAAGGGCTTTCAATACGAGAGCATTGATGAAGGAAGTGGTATTGCTCATCACTTGAGAAGGTTGTACCAATTATTCCTGATTTACCTTGTATACCTCGAATGGTTGAGGCCGCGAGCCGCCTTGAGAAAATGATAGAGCAAGGATCAACCATAAGGATATCAGACAGTAACTCTTGAGAATATCGCTCAAGGTTTTGTGGTGCCACAAACAACAACCGTCCACGTGCCACCAGCTCTCGAAATTCATATTTCCCCAACTGAAACATCTTATAAAAGTATTCAGAGTCTTTATTGAGTGGTAGTGCAATGATGACCTGTTCATATAAGGTTAAATAAACCCTCAAGTTTTGACGCGGAAAGACAGACGCATCCACAAAGCAGCGAGACTTTGGCTCTTCAAACTTGGGTAAAAGATATTGGCCTTTTTGGTCAACCTCATCTCCACTAAATACTGATTGCCTATTTTGAGCCCAAAAATCTTCATCCTCTTCATATCTAGTTAGCAAAGGTTTGGAGAACTGCTTTTGCATTAAACCACTAGCTGTCAGTACTAGATTGTTGCGAGTATTGGGTTCGTGTTCAACTTTTCCCGGAAAGTCAGGCATTGTAAGGTCGATATTAAAAACAAAATCATAACCTTGATAGCCTAAAGCCTCGCAAATTAGCTGCACCTCTTCTTGTTCACTACGAGTCAACTCAGATTTGAAGGTCAGATTAAACTCGTTTGTGTTGAATAGGAAATCCACATGAAATGGGTGATACTTTTTAGGAATATGCAATACGAACAAATTAATGGTTTCATCGATAGTCATGGGCTGACCATGCGTGAGTGTTTTTTCCAGCTTGCTGCGAGACTCTATTAAACGAAACCCTTGTGTTATCTCACCCACGATCTTCGCTGGTGGTATACCAACGGTATGATACTTATCATAATGCTCCCTGAGTTCATCAAGAAGTGCATCATTATTCTCCACATCCAATATAACCGCATACAGCTTCTCACCATCGGTAAAAAGCCCTTGATGAGAATACTGGTGGGTATCAAAACGAAATCGTTCATAATCATGTCTGATCGCATCCATAAGGGGGATACTGAAAGGGAGTGCTTTAGTATTCATCCCACTTAATTCTCACTTAAGAGCACTTCAGCTTGCCCAAAGATAAACTCTTGAAGGTACTTATCAATGCGCATGTTCAGTTTGA
>NZ_JBFSVK010000049.1:0-15396 GCF_041467855.1 Vibrio sp. 10N.247.311.51
TCGCAATCCGCGAAGGTGGCCGTACAGTTGGTGCTGGTGTTGTAGCTAAAATCTTCGCTTAATAGCATTTAGATTTTTGCACTCTCTTCATTAGAAGAGCACGCATCTGAAAAGGGGAGCTTCGGCTTCCCTTTTTTATTTTGGTTATAAGGGAAATTCATCGCACTTTAGAACAGTTAACT
Organism: Vibrio sp. 10N.247.311.51; assembly: GCF_041467855.1. Taxonomy (NCBI): domain Bacteria; kingdom Pseudomonadati; phylum Pseudomonadota; class Gammaproteobacteria; order Vibrionales; family Vibrionaceae; genus Vibrio; species Vibrio sp. 10N.247.311.51. The sequence goes on from NZ_JBFSVK010000049.1 coordinate 183, forward strand.
ATATTCCAATTTAAATACAGTTATTTACTGACCCACCTTGATCACGCATTTCCGTTATACAACCTTCACAGCCAATTTTTCCAATTACTCGCAAAACACTATAACCAATCGATATAACCAAACAGTAAATATGACTAGTAATAAGAATGATTCCTTTTTATATTTAAGCCTAAGTTAAAGGTTTAGGTTTTAGTATGTACATTTGTTTATGCCATGGGGTTTCGGATAAAAAAATCCGCAAGCTCGTGATAGAAGAGGGCATTACTGACATCAAAGGAATTAAAAAATGTACAGCACTTGGCAGTCAATGCGGCAAGTGTGTACGTTCAGCAAAAGAAGTCATTAACGATACTGCGAAAGACCTGTTCAAACAGGCAAGCTAGTTTTGCCCCAAGGGCATTAGCTTTTTTGACACTTCTCGATTTGGTTCTACAGTTAGAAGAGCCAAAGAGGAGGGCTATGTCATGAAAGGCGATCCAATCATCATTCAACATCTCAATAAAATTCTTGGTAACGAACTCGTCGCGATAAACCAATACTTCTTGCATGCTCGCATGTACAAAGATTGGGGTTTAAAGCACCTGGCCGATAAGGAATACCACGAATCTATCGACGAAATGAAACATGCTGACCATTTAATTGAACGCATACTATTTTTAGAAGGTCTCCCAAACCTTCAAGATTTGGGTAAGTTGAAAATTGGTGAAGATACTGAAGAGATGCTTCAGTGTGATTTATCTCTTGAGATGGAAGCTATACCTGATTTGAAAAATGCCATCGCGTACGCAGAAGATATTCACGACTATGTATCGCGAGATTTATTTCAAGACATCTTAGAAGACGAGGAAGATCACGTCGATTGGTTAGAAACCCAACTTGGTTTAATCAAAATGACTGGGATCCAAAATTATCTACAAGCTCAATATGTGGATGAAGATGACGGTTAAAATACCATAAATAAAAGAGGTAACAGCTGAGGCTTAACCGAGCTGTTACCTTGCTTTCAATTTCCAGCGGTAGGGCACTACCGTACAATACAAACTCTCCAGTTATCCCCGTAAATAGATTCTGCGTTTATTTTTCAAACACCGCTTGCAACTTAAAGTGTGATCTGTATAATGCATCGCACTGGCTAACGCTGGTTGTGAACCAATGAGCACTGAGGAGTAGGTCTTACCTAGTAATGTATACTCAGCTTATGTTCGCGGTTAATAAAAATAGTAAACTTCTTGTTTGCTTCAAAAGTTAACTGACAATGCGTCCTAATTTTGGATGCTACGGTTTCACATAAATCAATCGGCATTCTCTCGTTTTATCGGGTTTGAGTGGCGATATTGTTTGTGTAATTTTTAATAATTGGAGCTCTGTCTCATGCAGAACCAACGTATTCGTATCCGCCTTAAAGCGTTTGATTACAAGCTAATCGATGCTTCAACTGCGGAAATCGTTGAAACAGCAAAACGTACTGGCGCACAGGTTCGTGGTCCTATTCCACTACCTACTCGTAAAGAGCGTTTCACTGTTCTTACCTCTCCACACGTCAACAAAGATGCACGTGACCAGTACGAAATTCGTACTCACAAGCGTTTGATCGACATCGTTGAGCCAACAGATAAAACTGTTGATGCTCTAATGCGTCTTGATCTTGCAGCTGGCGTTGATGTTCAAATCAGCCTAGGTTAAGGGAGATAAGAATAATGATTGGTCTAGTCGGACGTAAAGTGGGTATGACCCGCGTATTTACTGAAGAAGGCGTTTCTATCCCAGTAACTGTTGTTGAGGTTGAAGCGAACCGTATTTCTCAAGTTAAAACTCTTGAGACTGATGGCTACGCAGCAATCCAAGTAACTACTGGTGCTAAGAAAGCTAACCGTGTAACTAAACCTGAAGCTGGTCACTTCGCGAAAGCGGGTGTAGAAGCAGGTCGCGGTCTTTGGGAATTCCGTTTAGAAAACGGCGAAGAGTTTGAAGTTGGCGCTGAGCTAAACGTAGAACTTTTCAACGAAATTAAAAAAGTAGACGTTACTGGTACATCTAAAGGTAAAGGCTTCCAAGGCGCTATCAAGCGTTGGAACTTCTCTACTCAAGATATGACTCACGGTAACTCTTTGTCTCACCGCGCACCGGGTTCAATTGGCCAATGTCAAACTCCAGGCCGCGTGTTTAAAGGCAAGAAAATGGCAGGTCACATGGGTGCTGAGCGTGTAACGACTCAAAACCTAGAGATCGTACGTGTTGACGCTGAGCGCAATCTACTCCTTATTAAAGGTGCAGTACCGGGCTCAACAGGCGGAAACGTGATCGTAAAACCTGCTGTTAAAGCATAACGTCTAGGAGTAAGTAATGGAATTGATGGTTAAAGGTGCTGATGCACTAACTGTTTCCGAGACTACTTTCGGACGTGACTTCAACGAAGCTCTTGTACACCAAGTAGTTGTTGCATATGCAGCAGGTGCTCGTCAAGGTACTCGTGCTCAAAAGACTCGTTCTGAAGTATCTGGCGGTGGCGCTAAGCCATGGCGTCAAAAAGGTACTGGCCGCGCACGTGCTGGTACAATTCGTAGCCCAATCTGGCGTACAGGTGGTGTTACTTTTGCTGCGAAACCACAAGATCACAGCCAAAAAGTAAACAAAAAAATGTACCGCGGTGCTATGAAGAGCATTCTTTCTGAGCTAGTTCGTCAAGAGCGTTTAATCGTTGTTGATAACTTCTCTGTAGAAGCACCAAAAACAAAAGAACTTGTAGCTAAGCTGAAAGAGCTTGAGCTAAGCGACGTTCTGATTGTGACTGGCGAAGTAGATGAAAATCTATTCTTAGCTGCTCGTAACCTATACAAAGTAGATGCACGTGATGTTGCTGGTGTTGATCCAGTATCACTAATCGCTTTCGACAAGGTTCTAATGACTGCTGACGCAGTTAAGCAAGTTGAGGAGATGCTAGCATGATCACTGAAGAGCGTATCTTAAAAGTTCTACGTGCTCCGCACATCTCTGAAAAAGCAACTATGGCAGCTGAGAAAGCGAACACTATCGTTTTCAAAGTAGCTAAAGATGCAACTAAGAAAGAGATCAAAGCAGCTGTAGAAAAGCTATTTGAAGTTGAAGTTAAGTCTGTAAATACTCTTGTATTAAAGGGTAAGACCAAACGTCAAGGTATGCGTGAAGGCCGTCGTTCAGACGTTAAGAAAGCCTACGTTACTTTGAAAGAAGGTCAAGATCTTGACTTCGTTGGCGGCGCGGAATAACAGGAGTAGTAAAAATGGCTATTGTTAAATGTAAGCCGACTTCCCCTGGTCGTCGTCACGTCGTTAAAGTTGTTAACGCTGACCTACACAAGGGTAAGCCATACGCACCACTTCTAGAGAAAAACTCTAAGAACGGTGGTCGTAACAACAACGGTCGTATTACAGTACGTCACATCGGTGGTGGTCATAAGCACCATTACCGTCTGATTGACTTCAAACGTACTAAAGATGGCATCCCAGCGAAAGTTGAGCGTCTAGAATACGATCCAAACCGTAGTGCTAACATCGCTCTAGTTCTGTACGCAGACGGTGAGCGTCGTTACATCATTGCACCTAAAGGTGTTAACGCAGGCGACCAGATTCAATCTGGCGTAGATGCTGCAATCAAAGCAGGTAACACTCTGCCGATGCGCAACATCCCAGTAGGTTCTACTGTACACTGTGTTGAACTTAAGCCTGGTAAAGGTGCTCAACTAGCTCGTTCGGCTGGTGCTTATGCTCAAATCATCGCTCGCGATGGTGCATACGTAACTATCCGTCTACGTTCTGGTGAGATGCGCAAAGTTCTTTCTGAAGGTCGTGCAACGATCGGTGAAGTTGGTAACTCTGAGCATATGCTACGTGAACTTGGTAAAGCTGGTGCTTCACGCTGGCGCGGCGTACGTCCAACCGTACGTGGTGTAGTAATGAACCCGGTGGATCACCCACATGGTGGTGGTGAAGGCCGCACATCTGGTGGTCGTCACCCAGTTTCTCCTTGGGGCGTTCCTACTAAGGGCTTCAAGACTCGTAAGAACAAGCGCACTGACAAGTACATCGTACGTCGTCGCACTAAATAATTTATAAAGAGGAATCGCCATGCCACGTTCTCTCAAGAAAGGTCCTTTTATTGACCTACACTTGCTGAAGAAGGTAGAGAAAGCGGTGGAAAGCGGAGACAAAAAGCCTATTAAGACTTGGTCCCGTCGCTCAATGATCATCCCAACAATGATTGGTTTGACCATCGCTGTCCATAATGGTCGTCAGCACGTTCCAGTTTTCGTTACCGAAGAAATGATCGGTCACAAACTGGGCGAATTTGCACCAACTCGTACTTATCGCGGTCATGCTGCAGATAAGAAAGCTAAGAAGAAATAAGGAGTAGATGATGGAAGCTTTAGCTAAACATAACTTTGCTCGTATTTCTCCACAGAAAGCTCGCTTAGTTGCAGACCAAATTCGCGGTAAGTCGGTAGACCAAGCTCTAGAAATTCTAACTTTCAGCAACAAAAAAGCTGCTGTATTAGTTAAGAAGGTTCTTGAGTCAGCTATCGCTAACGCGGAACATAACGAAGGTGCAGATATCGACGATCTAAATGTCGCTAAAATCTTCGTAGATGAGGGCCCTATCATGAAGCGTATTATGCCTCGTGCTAAAGGTCGTGCGGATCGTATCTTGAAGCGTTCAAGCCACATCACTATTGTTGTAGCAGATCGCTAAAGACTAGGAGAGTAAGCAATGGGTCAGAAAGTACATCCTAATGGTATTCGTCTTGGCATCGTTAAGCCTTGGAATGCTACATGGTTTGCTAATACCAACGAATTCGCTGACAACCTAGACGGCGACTTCAAGGTACGTCAGTTCCTTACAAAGGAACTACAAAAAGCATCATTATCTCGTATCGTTATCGAGCGTCCAGCTAAGAGCATCCGTGTGACTATTCACACTGCTCGTCCTGGCGTTGTTATCGGTAAGAAAGGTGAAGACGTAGAGAAGCTACGCGCAGCTGTAGCTAAAATCGCAGGTGTACCAGCGCAAATTAACATCGCTGAAGTACGTAAGCCTGAGCTAGATGGTCAGCTTGTAGCTGATAGCATCGCGTCTCAACTAGAGCGTCGTGTTATGTTCCGTCGTGCAATGAAGCGTGCGGTACAAAATGCTATGCGTCTAGGCGCTAAAGGCATCAAAGTACAAGTAGGCGGCCGTCTTGGCGGTGCTGAAATCGCACGTTCTGAGTGGTACCGTGAAGGCCGTGTGCCTCTACACACTCTACGTGCAGACATTGATTACGCAACTTCTTCGGCTCACACTCAATACGGTGTGATCGGCATTAAAGTTTGGATCTTCAAAGGTGAGATTCTAGGCGGTATGCCAGCTGCTAACGCAGTAGAGCCAAAAGGCGATAAGCCTAAGAAGCAGCGTAAAGGCCGTAAGTAAGGAGTCGAACGATGCTACAACCAAAACGTACTAAGTTCCGCAAGGTTATGACTGGTCGTAACCGTGGTCTAGCTAAAGGTACTGAAGTAAGCTTCGGCGAATTCGGTCTTAAAGCTGTTGGCCGTGGTCGTCTGACTGCACGTCAAATCGAAGCGGCACGTCGTGCTATGACACGTCACATTAAGCGTCAAGGTCAAATCTGGATCCGTGTATTCCCAGACAAGCCGATTACTGAAAAGCCTCTTGAAGTTCGTCAAGGTAAAGGTAAAGGTTCAGTTGCGTACTGGGTTGCTCAAATCCAACCAGGCAAAGTTATGTACGAGATGAATGGCGTACCTGAAGAGTTGGCACGTGAAGCGTTCCGCCTAGCGGCACGTAAACTGCCTGTTAAAACTACTTTTGTAACTAAGCAGGTGATGTGATGAAAGCACAAGATCTACGCGAAAAGAACGTTGAAGAGCTTAACGCTGAGCTATTGAATTTGCTACGTGAACAGTTCAACTTGCGCATGCAAGCTGCAACTGGTCAACTACAGCAAACTCATACTCTAAAAGCTGTACGCCGTGACATCGCACGTGTGAAAACTGTTTTGACTGAAAAGGCAGGCGCATAATGAGCGAAACTAACCGCATCCAGCAAGGCCGTGTAGTAAGTGACAAGATGGACAAGTCTATCGTTGTTGCTATTGAGCGCACTGTAAAACACCCAATTTACGGTAAGTTCATCAAACGCACGACTAAAGTACACGCACACGACGAAGACAACACTTGTGGCCTAGGCGACAAAGTTGAAATCGCTGAGTGTCGTCCTCTGTCTAAGACTAAGTCTTGGACATTGGTTAAAGTTCTAGAAAAAGCGAAGATTTAATCTTTGTAATTCTATAACTTATAAGCGGCTCCAAATAATTTTTTGGAGCCGCTTGTTTTTTGTCTACCCAATTTAAAAAAAGGGTGGTACAATTCGCGTCCCTTTTAAAGAGGCAGCCCGACCCGAGAGGGTCTAGTTTTAATATTTAGCGGAGCACTAACAATGATCCAGATGCAAAGTACACTTGACGCAGCAGATAACTCTGGCGCGCGCAAGGTAATGTGTATTAAGGTTCTGGGTGGCTCTCACCGCCGTTATGCACATATCGGTGACGTCATCAAGGTTACAGTGAAGGAAGCGATTCCTCGCGGTAAAGTAAAGAAAGGTGATGTTCTGAAGGCGGTAGTAGTGCGCACCCGTAAAGGCGTTCGTCGCCCAGACGGTTCTGTCATTCGCTTCGACAGTAATGCTTGTGTATTGTTAAATGACACTACTGAGCAACCAGTCGGCACACGTATCTTTGGTCCTGTGACTCGTGAACTTCGTAACGCGAAATTCATGAAGATTGTATCACTAGCACCTGAAGTTCTGTAAGGAGCGGCAATATGGCAGCTAAAATCCGTCGTAATGACGAAGTAATCATTCTTGCTGGTAAAGATAAAGGCAAGAAAGGTAAAGTAACTAAGGTTCTGACAACTGGTAAAGTTATCGTTGAAGGCATCAACCTTGTTAAGAAACACCAAAAGCCGGTTCCGGCTCTAGGTCAACAAGGTGGCATCGTTGAACAAGAAGCAGCTATTGATGCTTCTAACGTTGCTGTTTTTAACGCGGCTACTGGTAAAGCAGACCGTATCGGTTTCCGTATCGAAGATGGCAAGAAAGTTCGTTTCTTCAAATCTAACGGCGAAACTGTTTCTAACTAATTAGAAGTAATTTGGAGTTCTACTATGGCGAAACTGCATGATTACTACAAGTCGTCTGTAGTCGCTGAGCTTACCAAAGAGTTCAGCTACACAAGCGTCATGCAAGTCCCTAGGATTGAGAAAATCACCCTAAACATGGGCGTTGGTGAAGCAATCAACGATAAGAAACTGCTAGAAAACGCAGCAGCTGATATGGCAACGATCTCTGGTCAAAAGCCACTTATCACTAAAGCGCGTAAATCTGTAGCTGGTTTCAAAATTCGTGAAGGCTACCCAATTGGTTGTAAAGTAACCTTGCGTGGTGAGCGCATGTGGGAATTTTTAGAGCGTTTAATCTCTATCGCACTTCCACGTGTACGTGATTTCCGTGGTGTTAGCGCTAAGTCTTTTGACGGTCGCGGTAACTACAGCATGGGCGTTCGCGAGCAAATCATCTTTCCGGAAATCGACTACGATAAAGTCGATCGCGTCCGCGGTCTTGATATCACTATCACGACTTCTGCGGGTTCCGATGAGGAAGGCCGAGCTCTGCTGGCTGCCTTTAACTTCCCATTCCGTAAGTAAGGGTAGGGTTACTGTTATGGCTAAACAATCAATGAAAGCACGTGAAGCTAAACGTGCAAAACTAGTAGCTAAGTTCGCTGAAAAGCGTTCTGCGCTAAAAGTTATCATTAGCGATGTAAACGCATCTGAAGAAGATCGTTGGAATGCGGTTCTTAAACTGCAATCTCTTCCACGTGATTCAAGTGCATCACGTCAGCGCAACCGTTGCAACCAAACTGGTCGTCCACACGGTTACCTACGTAAATTCGGTCTAAGCCGCATTAAGGTTCGTGAAGCTTGCATGAAAGGCGAGATTCCGGGTCTTCGTAAGGCTAGCTGGTAATTGCCACTTAATCATTTGGAGTAAATCTTATGAGCATGCAAGATCCGATTTCGGATATGCTGACCCGAGTTCGTAACGGTCAGGCAGCAAACAAAGTTGCTGTAAAAATGCCTTCTTCAAAGCTTAAAGTTGCAATTGCTGCATTACTTAAAGCTGAAGGTTACATCGTAGACTTCGCTGTTAACAGCGAAGCAAAACCTGAGCTAGAAGTTACTCTTAAGTACTTCCAAGCTAAACCTGTAATCGAGCAAATCAAGCGTGTATCACGTCCTGGTCTAAGAGTTTATAAAAATAAAGACTCTTTACCTACAGTGATGGGTGGTCTTGGTATTGCAGTTGTTTCTACTTCCAAGGGTCTGATGTCTGACCGTGCTGCTCGTAAAGCAGGTCTTGGCGGTGAAATCATCTGTTACGTAGCTTAAGGAGTAGATTATGTCTCGTGTTGCTAAAGCACCTGTCGCTATTCCAGCTGGCGTAGAGGTGAAACTAAACGGCCAAGAAGTTACTGTAAAAGGTAGCAAAGGTGAGCTTACTCGCGTTCTTAACAGCGCCGTAGTTATTGCACAGGAAGAAACCAACCTAACTTTCGGTCCGAAAGAAGGTGTTACTAACGCATGGGCACAAGCTGGTACAGCTCGCGCTCTAGTTAATAACATGGTTGTGGGTGTTACTGAGGGCTTCACTAAGAAGCTAACTCTTAAGGGTGTTGGTTACCGTGCTGCTATGAAAGGCAACTCTGTAGCTCTAACACTTGGTTTTTCTCACCCAGTAGAGCACGCTCTACCTGAAGGTATTAAAGCTGAGTGCCCTAGCCAAACTGAGATCATCATTACTGGTTGCGATAAGCAAGTAGTAGGTCAAGTTGCGGCTGACATTCGTTCTTACCGTGCTCCTGAGCCTTACAAAGGCAAAGGTGTTCGTTACGCAGATGAAAATGTGCGTACTAAAGAAGCTAAGAAGAAGTAAGGTATCACTATGGATAAGAAAGCATCTCGCATCCGTCGTGCTACACGTGCACGTCGTAAGATTGCAGAACTTGGTGCAACTCGCCTGGTAGTACACCGTACTCCTCGCCATGTTTACGCACAAGTTATCGCGGCAAACGGCTCTGAGGTTATCGCAGCTGCTTCTACTGTAGAAAAAGCGATCCGTGAGCAAGTTAAGAACACTGGTAACGTTGATGCAGCTAAAGCAGTTGGTAAAGCTGTTGCTGAGCGCGCTCTTGAAAAAGGCGTAGCTTCAGTTGCATTCGATCGTTCTGGTTTCCAATACCACGGTCGAGTAGCGGCGCTAGCAGATTCTGCTCGCGAAGCTGGTCTGAAATTCTAAGGTAGGGTTGGAAGATGGCTAAAGAACAACAACAAGCTAATGATTTGCAAGAAAAGCTGATCGCAGTTAACCGTGTATCTAAGACGGTTAAAGGTGGTCGAATCATGAGCTTCACTGCACTAACAGTAGTTGGTGACGGTAATGGTCGTGTAGGTTTCGGTTACGGCAAAGCTCGTGAAGTACCTGCTGCGATTCAAAAAGCAATGGAAAAAGCGCGTCGTAACATGGTTACTGTTGCGCTTAACGAAGGCACTCTTCACCACCCGGTGAAAGGTCGTCATTCGGGCTCTAAAGTTTACATGCAGCCAGCTGCTGAAGGTACAGGTGTTATTGCCGGTGGTGCAATGCGTGCCGTACTTGAAGTTGCAGGCGTACATAACGTACTTTCTAAAGCATACGGTTCAACGAACCCTATCAACGTTGTTCGCGCAACGATTGGTGCTCTAGTAGACGTTAAGTCACCAGAAATGGTTGCTGCTAAACGTGGTCTAACTGTTGAATCTATTTCGGAGTAAGCACACGATGGCAACTATTAAAGTAACTCAAACTAAAAGCTCAATTGGTCGCCTACCTAAGCACAAAGCGTGTCTTAAAGGTCTAGGTCTTCGTCGCATCAACCATACAGTAGAACTTGAAGATACACCGTGCGTACGCGGTATGATCAACAAGGTTTACTACATGGTTAAGATTGAGGAGTAATCAGAATGCGTTTGAATACTCTATCACCGGCTGCTGGCTCTAAACCTTCTAAGAAGCGTGTAGGTCGTGGTATCGGTTCTGGCCTTGGTAAAACAGGTGGCCGCGGTCACAAAGGTCAAAAGTCACGTTCTGGCGGCTCTGTTCGTCCAGGTTTTGAAGGCGGTCAAATGCCTCTAAAACAACGTCTACCTAAATTCGGTTTCACTTCTCGTAAGAGCCTAGTGTCTGCTGAAGTTCGTCTAGCTGAGCTAGCGAAAGTAACAGGTGACGTAGTTGATCTTAACAGCCTTAAAGCTGCTAACGTTATCACTAAGAACATCGAGTTTGTTAAGATCGTTCTTTCTGGTGACCTAAGCAAAGCTGTGACTGTTAAAGGTCTACGCGTGACTAAAGGCGCTAAAGCTGCAATCGAAGCTGCAGGCGGTAAAATCGAGGAATAATCTCGAGGAACGAGGTACAGATGGCTAAGAAACCAGGACAAGATTTTCGTAGTGCTCAGAGCGGCTTAAGTGAACTAAAGTCGCGCTTATTATTCGTAATTGGTGCACTTTTAGTATTCCGAGCCGGCTCTTTTGTGCCGATCCCTGGTATTGACGCAGCTGTACTTGCCGATTTGTTCGATCAGCAAAAAGGTACCATCGTAGAAATGTTTAACATGTTCTCCGGTGGTGCTCTTGAGCGTGCATCTATATTAGCATTGGGGATCATGCCGTACATTTCGGCATCGATCGTAGTCCAATTGCTAACTGTAGTTCATCCAGCGTTAGCGGAACTCAAGAAAGAGGGTGAAGCAGGCCGTCGTAAGATAAGCCAATATACACGCTACGGCACGCTTGTACTTGCAACATTCCAAGCTATTGGTATCGCAACAGGCTTACCAAACATGGTCGACAATCTGGTTGTTATCAACCAAACCATGTTTACGCTTATTGCTACCGTGAGTTTAGTAACTGGTACCATGTTCTTAATGTGGTTAGGTGAACAAATCACTGAGCGAGGAATCGGTAATGGTATTTCCATTCTGATTTTTGCAGGTATTGTTGCTGGATTGCCTTCTGCAATCGGTCAAACAATCGAGCAAGCGCGTCAAGGTGAATTGCATGTGCTTCTTCTGCTGTTGATTGCTGTATTGTCTTTTGCTGTTATTTACTTCGTAGTTTTCATGGAACGTGGTCAACGTCGTATCGTCGTTAACTATGCGAAACGTCAACAAGGTCGTAAAGTTTTTGCAGCACAAAGCTCTCACTTGCCTCTTAAGATTAATATGGCAGGTGTTATTCCAGCGATTTTCGCATCAAGTATTATTTTGTTCCCAGGAACATTAGCGCAGTGGTTTGGTCAAAATGGTGAAAGCAGCGCGTTCGGTTGGTTAACTGACGTGTCATTAGCTCTTAGCCCAGGTCAACCTTTGTATGTAATGCTTTATGCAGCAGCTATAATCTTCTTCTGTTTCTTCTATACAGCGTTGGTGTTTAACCCACGTGAAACAGCTGATAACTTGAAGAAGTCTGGTGCATTCGTACCCGGTATCCGCCCAGGTGAGCAGACAGCGAAATATATCGATAAAGTGATGACTAGACTAACCCTTGCGGGCGCTCTATACATTACTTTTATATGTCTGATTCCTGAGTTCATGATGGTCGCGTGGAACGTTCGTTTCTACTTCGGCGGCACATCACTACTAATCGTAGTGGTAGTTATCATGGATTTCATGGCACAGGTACAGACTCATCTGATGTCACAACAGTATGATTCTGTGTTAAAGAAAGCGAATCTGAAGGGTTACGGCCGTTAATTCGGTGGTAACAATTTCGATTCCATTTACGGAGTTTAGCAATGAAAGTTCGTGCTTCCGTTAAAAAAATCTGCCGTAACTGTAAAGTTATCAAGCGTAACGGTGTCGTTCGCGTGATTTGCAGTGAGCCAAAGCATAAGCAACGCCAAGGCTAATTAGCAGAAATTTTTACTTGAAATACAAGGTAGAGTCGAGTATATTCCTCGGCCTACCTTTTGCGTGCAAAAGAAGTAGTATGCCGCAGCGTATCCATAACGGGCTTTGCTGCGGATAATTCTTTTATGAACCCCTTAGGAGTGAATAATGGCCCGTATAGCCGGCATTAACATTCCTGATCATAAGCATTCTGTAATTGCACTTACTGCAATCTACGGTATCGGTAAAACTCGCTCTCAAGCTATTCTAGCTGAAGTGGGTATTGCTGAAGATGCTAAGATCAGTGAACTAACTGAAGAGCAGATCGATCAACTGCGTGATGGTGTAGCTAAGTACACTGTAGAAGGTGATCTACGTCGTGAAGTATCGATGAACATCAAGCGTCTTATGGACCTTGGCTGTTACCGCGGTCTTCGTCATCGTCGCAGTCTACCACTACGTGGACAGCGTACTAAAACCAACGCTCGCACCCGTAAGGGTCCGCGCAAGCCGATCAAGAAATAGTCGGATAAGGTAGAGTACAATGGCAAAACAACCAACTCGCGCGCGTAAGCGCGTACGCAAGCAAGTAGCTGATGGCGTAGCGCACATTCATGCTTCTTTCAACAACACAATCGTAACTATCACTGACCGTCAAGGCAACGCTCTTGCATGGGCTACAGCAGGTGGTTCAGGTTTCCGTGGTTCTCGTAAATCTACTCCGTTCGCAGCACAAGTTGCAGCTGAGCGTTGTGGTGAAATGGCTAAAGAATATGGCCTAAAGAACTTGGAAGTTATGGTTAAGGGTCCAGGTCCAGGTCGCGAATCTACTGTTCGTGCACTGAACGCTGCTGGTTTCCGTATCACTAACATTGTTGATGCGACACCAATCCCTCATAACGGTTGTCGTCCACCTAAGAAACGTCGCGTTTAAGTTTCGTTTCTAGGAATATTGGAGAAAGATCATGGCAAGATATTTGGGTCCTAAGCTGAAGCTTAGCCGTCGCGAAGGTACTGACTTATTCCTTAAGTCTGGTGTCCGTGCGATCGATACCAAGTGTAAAATTGATAACGCACCAGGTGTACACGGCGCTCGTCGCGGTCGTCTATCTGAGTATGGCGTTCAGCTTCGTGAGAAGCAAAAAGTTCGTCGTATCTACGGCGTTCTAGAAAAACAATTCCGCAACTACTACAAAGAAGCTGCACGTCTTAAAGGCAACACAGGTGCAAACCTGCTTCAGCTTCTTGAAGGTCGTCTTGATAACGTAGTTTACCGTATGGGCTTTGGCGCTACTCGTGCTGAATCTCGTCAACTAGTTAGCCACAAGTCTATTCTAGTTAACGGTAAAGTTGTAAACGTTCCTTCTTTCAAAGTAGCGGCAAACGACGTTGTTTCTATCCGCGAGAAAGCTAAACAGCAATCTCGTATTAAAGCGGCTCTAGAAGTTGCTGAACAACGTGAAAAGCCAACTTGGATTGAAGTAGATGCTGGCAAAATGGAAGGTACATTCAAGCGTATGCCTGAGCGTTCTGACCTATCAGCTGACATCAATGAACACTTGATCGTCGAACTTTACTCTAAGTAAGGTTAAAAAAAGAGAGGACACAATGCAGGGTTCTGTAACAGAATTTCTTAAGCCGCGTCTTGTTGACATTGAACAGATCAATACGACACACGCGAAAGTAACTCTTGAGCCATTAGAGCGCGGTTTCGGCCACACTCTAGGTAATGCTCTTCGCCGCATTCTTCTATCTTCTATGCCGGGTTGTGCCGTAACAGAAGTTGAAATTGAAGGTGTGCTACACGAATACAGCACTAAAGAAGGCGTTCAGGAAGATATCCTGGAAATCCTTCTAAACCTTAAAGGTTTGGCTGTACGCGTTGCTGAAGGCAAAGATGAAGTGTTTATTACACTGAACAAATCAGGCTCAGGCCCTGTTGTTGCAGGTGACATCACCCACGATGGTGATGTAGAGATCGCTAACCCTGAGCACGTAATTTGTCACCTAACGGATGACAACGCTGAGATCGCTATGCGTATCAAAGTAGAACGTGGTCGTGGTTACGTTCCAGCTTCAGCTCGTATCCATACTGAAGAAGATGAGCGTCCTATCGGTCGTCTATTAGTTGACGCTACTTACAGCCCGGTTGATAAAATCGCTTACGCTGTAGAAGCGGCACGTGTAGAACAACGTACTGATTTAGACAAGCTTGTTATCGATATGGAAACGAACGGTACTCTAGAACCTGAGGAAGCAATCCGTCGTGCAGCTACTATTTTAGCTGAACAACTGGATGCGTTCGTAGATCTTCGTGATGTACGTGTACCTGAGGAGAAGGAAGAGAAGCCAGAATTCGATCCTATCCTACTACGTCCTGTAGACGATCTTGAACTAACAGTTCGCTCTGCTAACTGTTTGAAAGCAGAAGCGATTCACTACATCGGTGATCTTGTACAGCGCACTGAGGTTGAGCTACTTAAAACGCCAAACCTTGGTAAGAAATCTCTTACAGAGATTAAAGATGTGCTTGCTTCACGTGGTCTTTCTCTAGGCATGCGTCTAGAAAACTGGCCACCAGCGTCAATCGCTGAAGATTAATCGAAAAGTTAGAAGGATTAGGTCATGCGCCATCGTAAAAGTGGTCGTCAACTCAACCGCAACAGCAGTCATCGCAAAGCGATGTTCAGCAACATGGCTAGCTCTCTTGTTCGTCACGAAGTTATTAAAACTACCGTGCCTAAAGCAAAAGAACTACGTCGCGTAATTGAGCCATTGATTACCCTAGCTAAGACAGACAGTGTTGCTAACCGTCGTCTTGCATTTGCTCGCACTCGTGATAACGAAGTTGTGGCAAAACTATTTAATGAACTAGGCCCGCGTTTTGCGGCTCGCCAAGGTGGTTACACTCGCATTCTTAAATGTGGTTTCCGTACTGGTGATAAAGCTCCAATGGCTTACATTGAGCTTGTAGACCGCCCAGCTGCTGAAGAAGCTGCTGAGTAATCTATACTAGATTCTTAATACAAAAGCCGAGCATTAGCTCGGCTTTTTTGTGTCTGTAGAACAAGGAAAAGATAATAGAAATTGCACCATGATGTTTGGCACTTTTTGCTTGTCTTATCTGCTCTATTTTTCAAAAATATCTCGTATCTCGTATCTCGTATCTCGTATCTCGTATCTCGTATCTCGTATCTC
>NZ_JBFSVK010000050.1:0-13463 GCF_041467855.1 Vibrio sp. 10N.247.311.51
TAAGTCGACGGCAAAAATGGTCGACCTAGCGGACATGCTTGAGCGTTCACCTCATGACCTTTCTGGTGGTCAAAAACAGCGAGTATCGTTAGCGGGCATCTTAGTTGATGACGTTGATATCTTGCTGTTTGATGAGCCTCTAGCAAGCCTTGACCCGAAAACGGGTAAGGCAACGATTGAGATCATTGATCAGCTACATAAAGAAACCAATAAGACCATCGTGATTATCGAGCACCGCCTCGAGGATGTCCTACATCGCGATATCGACCGCGTGATCTTAATGGAACGTGGTGAAATCGTTGCTGATACGACACCCGATGAAATCTTGGCTTCTGAATTACTTGATACACACGGTATTCGTGAACCGCTTTACTTGTCGGCGCTTAAGGCGGCGAAAGCCCCACTAAGCAGCGAAGACAAGCTGTCAAACCTCAAGGCTTTAAACTACAAAAGGTTCCGCCCTGCTGTTCAAGCATGGTTTGCTGAGCGCCCTGCCCCGATAGCAGAGAAGCAGTACCCACCTTTACTCGAAGTTCATGGTCTAACTTATTCTTACGACGGCGAGAAGAACGCACTCGAAGATGTCAGCTTCAAGATTGGCAAAGGTGAGTTTGTTTCGATTCTAGGCAAAAACGGTTCAGGCAAATCTACCATCACTAAACTCATCATGGGTGTGATCGATGCCGATTCTGGATCTTCCTATCTAAATGGTGAAGACCTATCTGAGCTTTCTATCTTTGAAAGAAGCCAGAAAGTCGGCGTCGTGATGCAGAACCCAAATCATATGATCTCGCATCATATGATTTTTGACGAGATTGCTTTTGGTCTTCGTAACCGCAATATTGCAGAAGAGCTGATCACAGAAAAAGTAGAGCATGTTCTTGAGCTATGTGGGCTGAGCAAGTTCCGCCACTGGCCGATCGAAGCCCTGAGCTACGGCCAGAAAAAACGTGTAACGATCGCATCTATCTTGGTGCTGGAGCCTGAGCTTCTTATCTTGGATGAACCGACTGCAGGTCAAGACTACCGTAACTACACATCCATGCTGGCATTCATCCAAAAGCTTAACCGTGATTTGGGTATTACCGTTGTGATTATCTCACACGACATGCACCTCGTTCTCGAGTACACCACACGTTCGATCGTAATCGCAGACAGCAAGTTGATTGCGAATGCAGCGATGACGGAAGTATTTAGTCAACCATCACTTCTAGAACGTGCAAATCTTTGTACCACCAGCATTTATGAACTCGCGACTATGATGAAAATCGACGACACCAATGCGTTTATGCAGTACTTCATCGACTACGAGAGAAGCGCTCAATGAACGCATCAAAAGTAAAATTCGGCATCAATTACATTGATACAAAATCACCGCTTCATGCACTCAACGGCATCACCAAATTTGCGCTCTTCTTAGCTTGGGTAACCGTGGTCTTAACTACGTTCGACCTAAGATTGATTGCACTGCTTATTGTGACTGGTTTATACCTGCTAAAGCTGACCAATGTGCCTGTACGCGTGTATAAGCCTTTGTTATTAGGAACGGCGAGTGTATTAAGCCTAAATGCTCTGTTCATGTATCTACTGGCTCCACAGCAAGGTACTGAGCTCATCGGCAGCGAGACCTTATTGCTGACATTACCGGGTAACTACTCGTTGAGCCAAGAGACTCTGTTTTACTTAGTCACTGTGACGCTCAAGTACATGAGCATGTTCCCGATAGCGTTGATTTTTGTCTTCACTACGCATCCAACTGAGTTTGCAGCTAGCCTCAACCGTATCGGTGTTCCCTACAAGATCGCCTATGCAGTCAGCTTAACACTGCGTTACTTGCCAGAAGTTAAAAAAGACTTCATCAATATCATGCATGCTCAACAGGCTCGTGGTGTAGAGCTTTCAAAGAAAGCGCCCCTAATTACTCGAATCAAAAATGTAGCTAAGGTTCTAGGCCCGCTCATTTTCTCTAGTTTGGACCGCGCAGACGAGATCTCTAACGCAATGACATTACGAGGTTTTGGTCGACACAAAGCACGCACTTGGTATAGCTATGCACCTTTGAAACGTATCGATTTTGTTTGTTTAAGTGTCATCGCTTTTATCGTGGTGTTAGCCATTGCGAAACGCATTCTAGAGCCGCAGTTATTTTGGTATCCGTTCTAGTCATCTGAATTAGCAAAGATAAACAAAGACTTTAAATAACACACCGCTCAATAGGGCGGTGTTTTTGTTTATGCCAAAATCTGATTGATAATTGAACCAATGACACAATACTGACTATATTTAACGATAAATTGACCAGTTATTTACCCTTGGAGTTTGAGATTTAATTCAGAAGCTCTTAATATACTGTGTTTACAGAATGTTACACTCAATAGAGATTTGTAATGGCTCGAATAACTCAAGTACAGAAATTAGAAAATCAAAAAAACTACGATAACATCGTACTAAACCTTTTTCTGGCTGAAGGACATGAAGCACTAACTTATGCAAGGATTGCTCAAGAAATTGGCATTAGTTTAACGACGCTTCAGGGCTATTATCCGTCGACCCGCGCTATTCGTTCAGTACTTCACGAACACATGCTATCGATCGTTATAGACAGTCTAGACTTTTCATCGGAAGCGCTTTTTATCCAGTCTTGGCAAAACGCTCTCGATGATGAGCAGTTTCGATACGTGATTAAATTGATGTTTTTCCATGCTTCGCAAATAAAGAACCCTGAGCAATTTAACCTCAGCTCAAGCGGCGAATTTCGTGAAAAGATGTTGGATAGTTTTGGCGACGACTCAGTTCGAATCCTTGAAATGGTAGTCGGACGCTCAATGTTCTATCTCACCAACTTCAAGTAACACTCACCAGCTTACTGAAATAGAAAAAGGGAACCCTAGGGTTCCCTTTTTTAGACTTTAAAAAAGTGAGCAGCGATGGCTTGCTCAACTTCTAGACCTAATTTAGCTTGTAAAAAACGGTCGATAATGGCGGTAAGCGTAGCTCAATCGAAGTGTCTAACCCTTCGCTTTCTACTGATTCAATCTCAGCTGTCTGCTTCACTTCAAAACCGCTGCCTGCATAGTCCACAGAGTCTGTATTCAACAGCAGTGAGTACTCACCTTTTGCAGGAACACCTAAGCGGAAATGCTCGTGAGGCACTGGCGTAAAGTTAGAGACAACTAATACGCGCTCACCAGATTCACTGATACGTTCGTGCGCTAAAATACTCGCTTCAGCAGAGTCTTGTAGACGCCATTCAAAGCCTTTCGGGTCAAAATCAAGATCGTGCATTGCAGCTTCAGAGCGGTACAGATTATTCAGGTCTTTCGTCAAACGCTGAACACCTTGATGACGTTCGTAATCCAGCAAGAACCATTGCAGTTGGTCGTCATGATTCCATTCGGCCGTCTGACCAAATTCTGCACCCATGAAGTTCAGTTTCTTACCCGGCTGCGCATACATGTAACCCATATAAGCACGTAGATTTGCCGTTTGCTGCCACTCATCACCCGGCATCTTGTTGTGGATAGAGCCCTTACCGTAAACCACCTCATCGTGAGACAGAGACAATACGTAGTTCTCACTGTGTGCGTAAACCAGTGGGAAGGTAATCGTATCGTGGTGATATTTACGGTTGATTGGATCTTCTTGGATGTAAGACAAGCTATCGTGCATCCAACCCATGTTCCACTTAAAGCCGAAGCCTAGTCCGCCCATAAAGGTCGGTGCAGAAACACCTGGGAAAGCCGTCGATTCTTCGGCAATCGTCATCGCATTCGGGAAGTGCTTGTACACTTCTTCGTTCATCCACTTAAGAGTTGCGATGGCGTCGTAGTTTTCATTGCCACCGTCCGCGTTCGGAATCCATTGATCATGGCTGCGCGAATAATCGAGGTACAGCATCGAAGCGACTGCATCAACACGAATGCCATCAATGTGGAATTGCTCGAACCAGTAGAGTGCATTAGAAACTAAGAAACGACGAACATGCTCTTTGCCTAAATCGTAAATGTACGAGTTCCAATCTTGATGCCAACCGCGACGCGGATCTGGATCATGGAACAATGGCGTACCATCGAAGTTTGCTAGGCCGTGATCATCACTTGGGAAGTGAGCAGGAACCCAGTCCAGAACAACGCCAAGACCCGCTTGGTGACATTGATCGACGAAGTATTTGAAATCATCTGGAGAGCCAAAACGGCTAGTCGGTGCAAATAGACCAACAGGTTGATAACCCCAAGAACCGTAGAATGGGTGCTCTGAAACTGGCATTAGCTCAACGTGCGTGTAGCCAAGGTCCGTTAAGTATGGGATCAGCTCAGCTGCCAGCTCGCGATAATTTAAGAACTCACCTTCAGCGTTACGCTTCCAAGAACCTGCGTGAAGTTCGTAGAACGAAAGCGCTTCTTTACGCTTTTGTGTTACAGGGCGATTCTGCCATTGAGTATCTTGCCACTCGTAACGAGCGTGATCGTAAGTCACGGATGAGAACGATGGGTATTGCTCAGAGTAGAAACCCCATGGGTCAGCTTTGTGTGGTAAGCCTTCGCCATTTGGTCCTTTTAATTCAAACTTGTATTGAGCGCCTTCTTCCAGTTCAGGAATGAATAGGCCCCACATACCGTAATCTAGGCGTTGCATTGGATGGCGGCGGCCATCCCAAGCGTTGAAGTTACCCACCAAGCTTGCCGCAGTTGCATGCGGTGCGTACACCAAGAAACGCGTACCTGAAATCATCTGTCCATCACGCTCTAGCGTAATAAACTGAGCCCCCATGTGATGAAACATATCTTTCGGTGTATGAAGATCTTCATAACTCGCGTACAGATCGTGGTACTGGTACGGATCATCGATGATCTGTTCTACGCCAGCCCAATCAACCGCAAGCTTATAGTGAGTGAAACGTAAGTCTCTCTCTTGCTTAAGAATGAAACCACTTTCACCCTCTCGCACTAACTCAATACGAGGTTCCTTTCCAACAATCAACTCGACTTTATCTGCCCCAGGAATCCACACACGTAATGCACCTTGTTCAGAAGGTAGGTATGGCCCTAAAAACGCAAATGGGTCTGTGAAACAAGCCTGTGATAGTTGGGTATATATTTGTTTTTGCTTTGAAATCGAACTTAGTTCCAAAACGTTTCTCCCTAACCAAACATCCAAAAAACATAATACAAAAATGCCCGCTATTAGTGCGGGCAATATAACGACGGTTTATTCTACCAGATGAGCATTCATTATTGAGTGACCGAGGTTGTAGTTTCGTACGGCGTAAGCAAAAAACCACCTAATTTCAAGTCACTCAACGTCATTACTTACCTGCTTTTTCTCGAACGTCAGTCAGCTTAGAAGCGATACGATTAACGCCTTCGTGAGCAAATATTTCGTCCAAGTTCATTGATAGTTTACGACGCCAGTTAGGGTACTCATCAACCGTGCCAGGAATGTTTACTGGCTTATCCATCTCTAGCCAATCTTCTAGCTGAACGCTCAGTAGTGTTGAACCACCAGCCGCCACGTGCAGTTGAAGTGCCTCAGCAAGGTAAGAGTCCATCGGTACTTGGCTCGCATCGCGGCCCACACCTTCTGGTAGGAAACCATGCCACGCTACAGAATCTAAGATACCTTGCTTGCACTCTAGACGGTCATCGAACAAGGTTTCTAGTTGTTCTGCATCTGGGTATAAGCCAATCTCTTGGCCCATTTTCAGGTCATCACAGTGCCAGAAGCCACGAAGCGTTGGCATATCGTGGGTACACAGTGCCGCCATCGATTGTGATGCATAGTGTTTTGGTGAGATGAAACCACCGTCGTCTTCTGATGTTTCGAAGAAGAACACTTTGTAAGAATGCACGCCAGCATCTGCAAGGATGTCGACGATTTCATCCGGCACCGTACCTAAATCTTCACCGATAACGCTACATTGGTAACGGTGAGATTCAAGCGCCAGAATAGACAGCATATCTTGTACTGGGTAGTAGATGTACGCGCCCTTAGTTGCGTTCTCACCCTTTGGAATCCACCACAAACGCAGTAGACCTAAAACGTGGTCAATACGCAGTGCACCACAGTGCTTCATGTTTGCACGAAGTAGCTTGATGTAAGCGTCGTAGCTTGTTTCTTGAAGCACTTCTGGGTTTAACGGAGGTAGACCCCAGTTCTGACCCAAAGGACCAAGAATATCAGGTGGAGCACCAATGCTCGCATCCATCACTAGGTTGCCTTCGTCAGCCCAAGTCTCGCTGCCTGAATCTGCAACACCTACTGCTAAGTCACGGTACAGGCCAACAGCCATGCCCTTCTCTTCAGCAAGAGACTGTGCATCGTTGATCTGGCAATCTGCTAGCCATTGCAGGTACATGTACAGATGAACGTTTTCTAGGTTCTCTTTGATGTACTTTTGTGTCGCTGGGCTGTCGAATGTACGGTACTTCTCAGGGAATACTGGCCATCCCCACATGCCAGAATCTTCTGCATGCAGTTCACCATGCAGAGCATCAAACGCCGCTTGATGCATCAGGCTATCGCCACCCTCTTCTACGAAGGCTAAGAACGCTTGTGCACGGTCGCTGTTTTTGTCTAGATGACGAGTCTTAAATTCTGCGAATAACAGAGGCAAGATGCTCATCTTAAGCTCAGACACTTCGGTGTAGTTTACCCAGTGTGCTTCACGCGCTTTTTGTAGACGCTGTTGGAACTCTGCGCTGCCGACTGTTTGTTGTGCTTCTGCACTTAGTGCAAATTCAGGAACTGAACTCACATCAATGTATAGGATGTTCAACCAGCGACGAGAAGACGGGCTATATGGGCTCGCACCTTCAGGGTTCGCAGGGAACAATGAGTGAATCGGGTTTAGACCAACGAAGTCACCGCCGCGAGAAGCGATATCCGCAACAAGCTGTTTGAGGTCACCGAAATCACCAATACCCCAGTTGTGCTGAGTTCTTAGTGTGTAAAGTTGAACACTTGGTCCCCAAAGCTTTTTGCCTTGCTCGATTGGTGACTGCTTGAAACACGCTTTTGGCGTAATAATCAGTGTCATCTCGTAAGGCTTCTTACGGCGCTTACGGCTCACAATCAGCTTGTGATAACCCCATGCCAAATCACTTGGCAATGCAAACACTAAAGGGCCACCCTCGGCACGCTCGTCACGAACGACTTGAGATTGAAGATAGCCTTCAAGTACCTCTCCTTGCTCGGTTTCTAAGCGCCAGCTGAACTCACTTTCACGAGCACTTACACCTAGATTAAGCGCCACTTCTACTGGCTCACCGTCACGCAAGACAAGAACTGGGTCTAGTACATCTTTTTTGTGTTTTCTTTCTGCTGACTTAAGCAGTGCATCATCGCTACTTGTATCGTAGCCCAACGAAGCCAATAGAGACGTGATCGTCTCGTCTGATACTTGTGCTTCATCGCCCCACGCACTAACGTAACTGTCGGCAATGTTTGCCATTTCTGCGACTTGTTTTAATACGGTTTGTTCTTTCATCGCTCTCTCCGAAAACGTTCTGACGCTTTCTATTTTGTAGGGTTATTAATTTAATTTTTTACTAATCAATTAGCTTGTGACAATCGGTTTGTAAGCAGCTTGTTTATAAACGACAAACCTTTAAGCCTTTCGTTTGCTCACAAGCTAATTGAGCCAAGGCAGAAACTGCCTTGGCTACTTTGGAAGTATTAACGGTTAACCGCTTCAAGTTTCCAGATGTTGTTCACGTAGTCGCGGATAGAGCGGTCTGATGTGAACTTACCAACCAATGCTGTGTTAAGAATTGCTTTCTTAGCCCAACCTGCTTGGTCTTTGTATTGCGTGCCCATGTCTTCGTGCGCTTTCACGTAAGAGGCGAAGTCAGCAAGACATAGGTAAGGGTCACCACCGTCTAGCAGGCTATCAAACGTTGCACGTAGAAGACCTGGTTGACCTGGAGTGAACTCGTCGCCAGTCAGTAGGTCTAGAGATGCTTTCAGTAGTGGGTCTGCATTGTAGTAGTCGTATGGGTTATAGCCCTGAGCTTTCAGTGCTTGAACACCATCAACGTCTAGGCCGAAGATGTAGATGTTTTCATCACCCACCTCTTCACGAATCTCAACGTTTGCACCATCCATCGTACCGATAGTTAGCGCGCCGTTTAGAGCCATCTTCATGTTGCCCGTACCAGATGCTTCTTTACCCGCTAGTGAGATTTGCTGAGAAACGTCTGCTGCAGGGATGATGATTTCAGCCATGCTTACACGGTAGTCAGGGATGAATACCACTTTCAGTTTGTTACCAATGCGAGGGTCGTTGTTGATCTTCTCTGCAATCTTGTTAACTGCGAAGATGATCTCTTTCGCTAGGTGGTAACCCGGTGCTGCTTTCGCTGCGAAGAAACATACGCGTGGCTCACACTCGAAACCTGGTTCGTTAAGAATACGGTGGTACAGAGATAGAATGTGTAGCAAATCTAGGTGCTGACGCTTGTATTCGTGTAGACGCTTGATTTGAACGTCAAAGATAGCGTTAGTATCTAGCTCGATACCCATGTTCTCTTGAACCCAATCAGCTAGGCGCTGTTTGTTTTCTTTCTTAACAGCCATGAATTCTTTTTGGAATTTCGCGTCTGTTGCAAACTTAGCGATGCCTTCTAGCTGCTCAAGTTTTGCTGGCCATTCAGTACCGATCTTACCAGTGATTAGCGTAGATAGACCTGGGTTACAGAACTTCAACCAACGACGTGGCGTGATGCCGTTCGTTACGTTAGTCAGTTTACCTGGGAAGATTTCGTTGAACTCAGGGAACAAGTCTTTCTTAACCAGTTGTGAGTGAAGTGCAGCTACACCGTTCACTTTGTAAGAACCAATCACACATAGGTTTGCCATGCGAACCATGCGGTGGAAACCTTCTTGGATGATAGAAAGCTTCGCTTGCTTCTCACCGTCTCCAGGCCACATCTTGCGAACTTCTTGCATGAAGCGGTGGTTGATTTCAAAAATGATTTCCATGTGACGTGGAAGAAGACGGTTGATCAGTGATTCAGACCAAGTCTCTAGTGCTTCAGGAAGTAGTGTGTGGTTCGTGTATGCGAACGTATGAGCACTGATTTCCCATGCTTGATCCCAAGATAGACCTTTCTCGTCAATCAAGATGCGCATTAGCTCAGGAATCGCAATCGTTGGGTGCGTATCGTTAAGCTGAATCGTTTCTTGCTTAGGCAGATCTTCTAGAGAGAAACCTGCTGCTTCGTGACGACGTAGAATATCGCGAACAGACGCTGCTGAGTGGAAGTACTGCTGCATTAGGCGCAGAGTCTTACCTTTCTCGTGGTTGTCGTTCGGGTAAAGTACTTTAGTGATGTTACCTGCATCGATTAGCGAGTGTTGCGCCTCGAAGTAATCACCGTTGTTAAAGCTTGCTAGTGAGAATGGTGCAATTGCCTGACATTCCCAAAGACGCAGCGGGTAAACCGTGTTTGACTCGTAACCTACGATAGGTAGATCCCAAGGCATTGCTTTTACTTCCATACCTGGAACCCAAGTACGAACTTCTTTACCGTCAACGAATTCAACGTCTACATGACCGTAAAAACCAATGTGTTGTGCTAGTTCTGGACGAGCCACTTCCCATGGGTAACCTTCAACACCACGCCATGCGTCAGGTGCTTCTTGTTGACGACCGTCTTGGAAAGATTGTTTGAATAGACCGTACTCGTAGTGAAGACCGTAGCCTACTGTTGGGTATTCTTGAGCGGCACAAGAATCCATGAAACAAGCAGCTAGACGACCAAGACCACCATTACCTAGTGATGGGTCGCGTTCTTCTTCTAGAAGGTCAGTTAGGTTTTGACCTAGCTCTTCCATTGCATGAGTGATCTGTTCGTAAAGACCCATGCTGATCAGATTGTTACCTGTTAGACGACCAATCAAAAACTCTAATGATAGGTAGTTAACGCTCTTAGCGTTCTTAATTTTTTCATCATTTTCAGTTTCTAGCAGGTCAAAAGTCGTTAGCTCTGCAAGAGCACGACCCATTGCTAGATACCATGAACGGCTGTCTGCTGTTTCAACGGTTGTTGCGTAGGTTGCAGATAAATGTTTCTTAACACTCTCTTGGAATGACACTTTATCGAAAGTTTTTTGCTGAGTTGGTTTCATTTCAGAAATCTCGCTTTTAATAGTTCTAATTCATCTGTGACATATCGTGCATGGTCACCATAAACTAAACATCCTCCCGCTAATGCAACTGACTAGGAGTAGATGGGAGGGCGTAGGGGGCGTACCGACTTAGGGTTAGTGATCTGACTCTCATGTTCTGACTGCGAACAAAAACTTGGAGTGACTAAGATCACAAGCTCCCGTTCGATAACTTAACTTCAATTGATGTGACTTTTATTTAACCAGATTAAAGTCATTGTCAAATCTGATATTCAGATCACGAAAATAATTTCCAGCTCTCATCTTTTGCATAGATTCCAGTGTAGGGATGAACGAAGTCACATTCGAAAACCAACCCGCAACGTGAGCAAAGTCTCAAATAAAGGGCGTAGACACCCAAAAACATGCAGGAGTGCAAGGTTTCTGAGGAGGATCGTAGTCGGTAACGTTTTGCTTCACGTAATATGAGTAAAGACTTAAGTAATTAGGCTAATGTCATTGGAGTGCACTCAACGATAGATTGGGATATTCCAGAACATAGCCACGGAATAGGTGTAAAACTTCGATATGTGGATCCCTTCGAAACTGACTCGTCCCGGCCGCTTACATAATGCAATCCTACGACCTAGGGTTCTCGATCTGCTTCACAATGCAGATTGCTATAAGCTTGTATTGTTCCGCTCTCCAGCGGGCTACGGTAAAACCACCATGGCTGCACAATGGTTGGTAGATAAACCTAATGTTGGTTGGTACAGCATTGATGATAGCGACAACGATGCCTTCCGCTTTATCAACTACCTACTTCAATCACTTAATAAAGCGACTCAAAATGCCTGTCCGAATGCCCAAAAGCTGGCAGAAAAGCGACAGTTTTCGTCGCTGCATTCTTTATTGAGTGAAGTATTTGCCGAGATGTCTGAATTCCATCACGAGTGTTTTCTGGTGTTGGATGACTATCACTTGGTCAACAATGACGACATCCACGAAGCCATGCGCTTCTTCCTCAAACACATGCCCGATAACCTAACGTTGGTTGTCACCAGTCGTGGTACGCCACCACTTGGTACAGCAAACCTGCGCGTTCGTGACTTAATGATCGAATTAGGTAATGACTCGTTGGCGTTTGATACCGAAGAAACCACACGCTTTTTCAACCAACGCGTAGCCGACGGCATTGATGACACCACGGCAGACAGTATTTGTAGTTATGTAGAAGGTTGGCCTTCTGCGCTGCAACTTATCGCGCTGCAAGCACAACACCAAAAACGCACTCTTGCACAGTCCGCAGAGTCATTCTCTCACTTTAACCACGCCCATCTTTGGGACTACTTGGTTGAAGAAGTATTCGACCTGCTAGACAAAGAAACCCGACAGTTCTTGATGCAATGTTCTGTGCTTGATCACTTCAACGATGAACTTGTGTGTGCACTTACACAGCGTGAAGATGCGTTAGGAATGATCGAATCACTCAACCGTTTTGGTTTGTTCATCTACCCGCTTGAAGGTGAAAAGAACTGGTATCGCTTCCATAACTTGTTTGGTGAATTCCTCGCACATGAGCGCCAAGCTCGAATTCCTCAGCAAGAAGCAGAACTGCATCGAAGTGCTGCAAAAGCGTGGATCAAGCAAAACACACCGCACCAAGCACTACGTCACGCACAGCGCGCTGAAGATCCAGAACTGATCATTCAAATCCTGACTGAGCACGGTTGGCCTATGTTCAACCAAGGTGAGCTGTCGTCACTAGAGATGGCGATCAAGCAACTGACTACCGATCAACTGTACAGCGAGCCAAAGCTTTCGATGCTACGCGCGTGGTTGGCACAAAGTCAGCACCGTTATGACCAAGTGGGTACTTTGTTGGAAGAGGCTGAGACTCAATATCAAGCTCGAAACATTGAACTCGATACTCAGCAGCAAGGCCAATACAACGCCTTACGCGCCCAAGTTGCCATTAACAGCAATGAGCCTGAGAAAGCATTGGAATTGGCTGAGCTTTCGTTGAGCCAACTGAACACCACAGTTTATCGCAGCCGCATTGTTGCAACCTCGGTTGTGGGCGAAGTGAATCACGTAATGGGTAACCTAAGCCGTGCGCTACCGATGATGCAACAAACAGAAAAACTGGCACGTCAGTATCAGGTTTATCATCAGGCTCTGTGGGCGATTCTGCAACAAAGCGAAATCTTGATTGCTCAAGGTTATGTTCAAGCTGCATTTGAGCTACAAGACAGTGCATTCAAATTGATTGAAGAACATCAGCTGCAATACGTACCTCTGCACGAATTCTTGCTGCGTGTTCGCGCTCAGATCTTCTGGTGTTGGAACCGACTAGATGAAGCGGAAGAGTGTTGCTACAAAGGATTAGATATCCTTGGTCACCACTCTCCGAGTAAACACCTACACAGTTATTCCATGTTGGCTCGTATTTCATTGAGCCGCGGCGAGATAGATAAAGCGTCGAAATTTATTGACCAGATTCAGCACCTTTTGCGTCAATCGACTTACCACGTAGATTGGACGGCAAATGCTTCTCTTTCTTTGATTCTGTTCTGGCAAGTAAAAGGCGATAAAGAAGCGATACGTGATTGGCTGAGTGTGGCTGTTCGACCTGAATCGGCAAGCAACCACTTCTGCCAACTTCAGTGGCGAAACATCGTTCGTGCACACATCATCCTTGAGCAATACGAAGAAGCCGAAGAAGCGCTGACCTTCCTTAAGAGTGAAGCCCAGCGTTCGCACCTGATTACAGACACCAACCGCAACTTGATCGTTGAAGCCGTGTTACGCACACAAATTAATGATGAAGACAGCGCACGAGTACTACTCGAAGAAGCGCTTCATATGACTAACCAAACCGGTATGGTCGGTAACTTCTTAGTCGACGGTGGGACTATCGGGCATATCCTAGATAAGTTAAGCAACAAGCCAGGCTTAGGTGATTTAGAACGTCACCGCGCACAACAGATCATGAAAGATATTTCCACCACCCAGCGCAGTCGTTCGGTTCACTTCGATGAAGACTTTGTTGAGAACTTGGTTAATCACCCGAATATTCCTGAGCTGGTGCGTACTAGCCCACTCACCCAGCGTGAATGGCAAGTGCTTGGTCTGATCTATTCAGGATTCAGTAATGAGCAGATCGCTCAAGAACTCGATGTAGCGGGTACCACGATCAAGACTCACATCCGTAACCTTTACCAAAAGCTCAACATTGCTAACCGTAAAGAAGCAATCAGCACAGCGGAAAACTTGCTGCAGTTGATGGGATACTAAAGCGGATTCGAGATTCGAGATTCGAGATTCGAGATTCGAGATTCGAGATTCGAGATTCG
>NZ_JBFSVK010000051.1:0-13318 GCF_041467855.1 Vibrio sp. 10N.247.311.51
GAAATCCAGCTTCTCTGAACTTTTGTTAGCTCGGAGCTCCAGTTTTCTAACCGCGCACGAACTTGATAGCTCCCTTCGCCGTGCTTGCCCGAGGCGGTGACATTAAAGTGCAGCAGGTCACCGCGAACCTTATAGAGTCGCGCTACTTTGATTTCTGTATTTGCCCTTTGAACATCTACGGGCCTAGAAGCTGCAATGAGTTGGTTTAATGGTGCACCCTTATCGCTTTTCCATTTCTTATCGAGTGATTTTCTCGCCTTATCAAACCCCTTTAAATCTTCAATTTCAAAGGGTTGACCATTGGAATTGCTTCCAAGTAACACCGAGAAGTGACTAGGGATATCACCTTTCTTTATCGCTTGCTGGAGCATCGAGGGAGAAAGGGTTTGAGTAGCCTGGCCTCTTTCTAATTTTTGAGCTTTTCGTCTTTGATTAAATAGCTTGTCCTGTAGCCTGACATTCTTAAGCATCGTCTTAAATCCTCGTTAATTTCTATCGAAGTTAACGCCACATAAGATCGATTGTCGCTAACAGAAAAATTTAAATGCCCTACCACTTGGTGTTTGGTGATCGAAACCCATTTGTTTCGCGCCAAAATTCCCACCAAGCGCTGCAGGCAAAGGCAAGCGCCCCCCGTTTACATTTATTAAGGTATTGTTTTTATTTAAAATCAACTAAAAACGCATAGGAAAAGGTTGGTCTTTAAAGCGATCACAAGCCGATCACTAACGACCCAAAACACGGCTTAGTGATCGAGTTTATTCAAAAAAACGCCACTTCTTTGTATCCTCTTACCTGATAGATTCGCTAAACCTTTAACTGTCTAAGTGCAGCGCAGTCTTACAGGTTTGCTGTTTTTATCTACAATCTCGTTGCTATCTCACTTAATGGATAGAACCAAACAAAGTAAGGCTCCTCAATTAACCGGTTTAACAGAAATGTGTTGCGGACTTGTAAGTGTGGGCGCGTTTAAATCTTGTCAAGATAACGATCGCAACAAAGGTGCACACTTATGAGTAAAGAGTTAATGATTATGATTGATGAACTTACCCTCAGAGTTAAGGCTTTAGAGAAAAAATCACAAAAAAAACAGCGTAAAAGAAGTAAACCTAAAAAACCAAGCGCTTTAGAAACAGTATTGCAGCAAATGTTAGTTGAAGGAGATTGTCATCGTTACTCAGTTCAGGATGCTGGCGTTGACATAGCTCATTTATCTCAACCAATACATGCGTTAAGAAGGATGGACGGGATAGAGATAGAGTCAAACAAGGATAGGGTCCGGAATAAAACGGTAACTGTTTACAAGTTAAAAAATAACTCTAAAGATGCTGCATTAAAATTATTGAATTACTGGCGGGCTCGCCGTGGTGAGAAGACGTTAAACATTTAAATGACAATCAAAGATTGTCCCTCCTCTTTCATGAAAAAGGCGACAGTGAATATACATGTAGTCAAAGAGGGAACCAGCAGCCATACAGGACAGTTCCGAAATGTGAGTGTACTTTAATTGGGTAAAACCGTCCGTTTCAAGTATGTTTTACCCTGTTCAACTACATCAAGTATATATGACCACATCAAAGTGTATTCTAATTGGGTAACTCCGCTTAAATTTCAGCACTATCGCATGAGTCTGAAGTATAAACCCCAATTAGAGTACACCCTTAAAAGCCGAAAGTTGCACCTCTAAAGGAAAGTAATTATTACCTTGGTGATAACGAAATAATATTCGCTATGATTTCTGAATAGAGGCGCAGCTCAATTTTGCTATTGATTCAATCTGACGGACAGCAGAGGAAACCGCTGCATCATAAGAGTCCGCCAGTCTATCAAACCTGACATGCAAACTTTTTCCGTGTGATTCTGGGTGTGAGTCTGTACATCCAGCCTCATATAAGGCATCAGAGATAAATAAGAGGTCGTCATGAGATTTGATTTCTACACCACCAACCACGATTTTAAATTTGTAGCTTTTCATATTAACTTTACCTTAAATGATCTTTAATACCTTAGTTCTATTGAATGCCATTTCTTTCAAGCGCTCTCAATTTCCTCCCAGCTTTATGGGTAACGCCGTTATCTATAAAGCTGGTACTCAAACATTGAGAATGGATAACCTGGTTCAACTTAGTTAGCCTGATATTTGCTGATAAAGGGAGCTCATTCCTATTTTTATCAGATCATGGATGGATTGCTTAGACATATCCTTGGCTGCATCCAAAATACCATCAGCTAGAGTTCTTTTCGATTCAGGGTTTAAAGGATCGGGTAAGCTTTTCATTGCTTCTATGGCTTTTTGTGTTAGCTGGCAACTTCTCCACGTGAACGCATCTCCACCAGAACGATCACCAAAAATATACCCCTCCATCTCTAGCCAGTTAAGCAGGCTCTTACAAACATCCCACTCATTCGGGATATCAGGAGCGTTTGGATAGAATAAACTTTCCATATCAAACTCTATCCCTGTTATATCTTGAGCTGTTACTGGTGTATTTGTAGGCCAGCACTCATATAGTCTTGCAAATAGAGTGATGATGTATATTTCAGCCAATTCAGGATTAGATAAATCGTTTTTTTTATTCATTAAATCGCTCTTAATGCTTTAGTTCCATTAAGTTGTATATTACCACTTTTAGCATTCTCTATATGCTCACTCCACCAGCTCATTACCACTCTCCTTTGCTCCAAATATTGAGACCGGTTATAGGCTTTTCTAACCGCATTTTTATCTTGGTGTGACAATGACGCTTCTATTAAATCAGCATCAAAACCCTGTTCATTTAAAGTCGTTGATGCCAAAGAACGGAATCCATGTGCCGTTGTTTTACCAGAAAAGCCAAGCTCACCTAAGGCTCGATTAACAGATATTGCACCGATCGGCTTTTTAGGGTCTCGAATAGAAGGGAAGATATGCTTCCTATGAGAGCTAATCTGATACATTTTTTCAAGAACATCTAGAGTTTGCTTCGTTAATGGGACCTGGTGTTCTCTGTTCATTTTCATACGCTCAGGAGGAATAGTCCAAAGCTTGCTTTCGAAATTAATTTCACACCACATAGCTCCTGCAGCCTCACTAGGCCTAACCATTGTGTGCAACTGCCAAAGAATCAAGCTTTCCATCGATGTAGGAAGCTCTGCAGCGCCAATTGTCATCACCAACTCAGACAAACCCTGTGGACTTAAAGCATTAAAATGCACCGTTTGGGATTTCTTAAAAACCTCCCTAATACCGGTTAATGGATTTGCTTGTATCAGTCCATAATTCACGGCATAGGTCATAATTTCATTTAATTGCTGGGAGGTTCTTTTGACAGCCTCAAGCTTACCTTGTGCCTCTGCCGGCTTTAAAGCAGAAATGGCCATGGGCGCAGTAATTTTGGATACAGGTATACTACCCAAACTTGGCAACACGTAATTCTCCAAACTACGCCATATTTTCGTCTCTGTTTCCTTTTTGATAGCGTTGCTTTTGGCATCAAGCCAAAGCTTAGCGACAGCTTTTAGTGTGTTTTTCTGATCGCTAAGTAACTTCGCTCTCTGTTCTGCTTTCTTGAGCTTTGGATCGATTCCATCACTCAAATAGTGCCTAACTTCTTGTGCTTTTTTCCTAGCTTCTGCGAGAGAAATTTCAGGGTATCCACCCAACCCAAGAAAAGTAGGCTTTCCCGTTCTAGGCTGAATGTAACGACACTCCCACGATTTAGCCCCCGATTTTCGCA
Organism: Vibrio sp. 10N.247.311.51; assembly: GCF_041467855.1. Classification (NCBI taxonomy): domain Bacteria; kingdom Pseudomonadati; phylum Pseudomonadota; class Gammaproteobacteria; order Vibrionales; family Vibrionaceae; genus Vibrio; species Vibrio sp. 10N.247.311.51. The sequence continues at coordinate 3,717 of NZ_JBFSVK010000051.1, forward strand.
CATAAAAATACAGCCCACCTCCATCACCAAGTCGATAGGCTTTGTCCTTTGGTTTAGCGCTTGCCACTTGCTTTGCTGTTAAATTCGGCACGTTACAGCTCCTTTATTCAAGCTCTCACTGGTGAAGAGGAAGACCTTTCAACGAATGCTAGTCGAAAATCAAAGTAAAACACTAATGAAGAGTTTTACTTTAATATTTAACTCATTGTTTTTAAATGCTTACTTTGAAAAGATCGTAAAAAAGCATTTCATTAAGCATACACTTTAGCAGAGGTTAAGTCTGCTCTCACTAAATTACGATCGCTTTAAACAACATTTTTTTGTCGAGGCGTGACTACAACCATCTCAGTAAACTCCCTACAAAACGATCGTAATAAGGAAACTCACGCATGAGTGAAAATGTCATCCAAAAGGTTCTCAGTGTTCGACATGAATACATGACCACAATTTTTGATCTCCTCAAGACAGCAAAAGAAGAGAAAATCTGGACGCTAATCGAGCTGGCACACAGCAGAGGTTATAACTTTGGTCATCAGTTCTTACCGTGCATTTCAAGCGCAGAAGCTTGGCTTGATATGAAAGGGCATCTCGAGACGATGTTCGATTTTGTCTCTCCCGTAGAATGCCACTTCGTTTTAGCCGGCAAAACAACTCTAGGGAAGCCACCTATAGCATCTGAGTTCAGAGACGATTTGCATGGAGGATTTGGCACTCAAACTATCTGGTCGCTGGGTGAATCACAAAAAATGAAACCAACAAAAGATTTGTTTTCTGTCGGAGCGATTAAAGAGGCTTTTGACCCAAACCTTATTCAACCAGATGAGTCAGCTGAACGACTGGCAGATCACAACCGCATCTCGGAACGCCGAAAGCATTGGCGTTTAAGCTGTGCCGGTGTCTTTGAAACTGTTTGGGTGAGTAGTACGCTTTGGGGGTGGGCTCTTGAGCGTGGGTTTGCCAATGAAACCACAAACTTCAAAGAGGTCGGAATTGATTTCATCAGCGACATTCTGGTGAGGGCTAATAACAGAGGCTTTTTGTACAGTACGTACTACCTATCAAAAATGCGAGGGCAAGATAACGCATCAATTACTGATGAGTTCAGTCAGGCAGTCATGCTTTTTGTCTCGCCAGCAGAGTTGTGCGCCATGCTCAATTTGACGCTGGAATTAAAAGTAGGGAAGTACGCCAAGCCTTACGATCCACGACGCGTAAAACTAGCCTAGCCGCCATTTTTCCAAAATGATCCTGATAGATCATTGAGCTAATTGATTTTTAAGATTAAGATTGTTCCGCAGAAAAAACAAAACCCAGATTCGTACTATCAACTTGGCGGAAGGTATACGAAATCTGGGTCTAGGAATAAATCCTGAAGAGAGTATAACCAAATGCTTAAAAAACCACAAACCCAAAACCGCCATAAGTGCGGGTTGGTGTGAACGTAAATCTAGAACTAAACCCTCGTTACATTCAAGCCGGATTCAAAACACAGGCAAAAAACATCAGCCAAACTCGCAGTAAAGGCGAGTGTAAGCTTGCGTGCCTTTTGGAAGTCATAGCTGCGCACATCATGAAGCACGGCAATGATTGCTTTGCATCTACAACGCGCCTATTAAATATGTATAACAACGCAGCCCCTCGTTACGGTGTAAAGCCTATAAAAGAGCGAGCAATGTTTAACCTGCTCAACGTCATTGAGATAAAAGGCTTTATTTCTCGTACACACACCAGAAATGATGCTGCTTGGCAAACCAAACGACACATACAAATCAACCTATCCACCGTTAAAGATGCATTCTCAGGCGCTATAAACTGGGCGACCAAAGCAGCTAATGCCTATGTTAACCGCCAAAAAGTGCAGTTGAGTCGGTCAGATGTGGAAAACACTCCTAAGCCTAGTAATACCAATGCTTCAGAAGAAATTAACACTAACAAAAAGTGCAGTGTAAGATCAAAAGATCTCTCTAAAGAGAGTAATAAATATAATGGATTCCCATCTGATTCTTTCTTTATGAAATTTTTTGGTACTCTCGCTAATGATGCTAAATCTCTGCAACTAGCCGCGAGAAAAGGGCACATTACTGCCAGTGGTGCTCGCAAACTTATCGGTATTCACACTAAAGCAGGGGTTGAAATAGCGAAGTCGTTCAAACGCTATCTAAACTATGTAATTGCAAGAGAGCACAACAAGGCTAAAGATATTCAAGATTTAGAGATAAATGCCTTTGGAGGAACTCCAGAACAAGCAAAAGAGGCTGCTAATGCAATGTTTATGGAGATTAATGAATCCCATGTAGCAATGGGGCATGCTGAATACTATCGCGATAACCATAATCGTATTCAATTGCGTTGGCTAGAACCTGTTACAGGCTCACTTTAGGTTACGTTAATAACCATTAACGTAACTATTAAGCTCCATCGAGCCTGTATGATAACCATCCATAATTGTTATTATCGATGGTTGTAGGGGTATTTACGCACATTTCCCCGAAAAGTTCATTCTCCGTATAAGTGGTCACGCTAAAATTGGGGGAATATTGCACATCAAGAGTTTAACTAACTATTTTTAAAGAGAAAAATCAGGGCTATCAGTGCAGAGCTTTCTTTGGTTGGTAGCTCTTTCTTTAACTGCGTCTAGGTTGATTTCGGATGGAAAGTACCTTAATACTCTTTGATAACAGTGCTTTCTTTGCTCATTCGTAGCTGTTGGCCAACTGCCGTATCGATAGCCATCAATGATCTTATATGCTGCTGTTTTTCCTTTTCCTGTTTTGATCAGAACCCCAACATCCTCCCATGCCCCCAGAAGAGCCGCCGCCTGAGATTGATGGATCGGGGAGCCTATTCCTTTTAAGAGCCTAGATTTGGGCAGGGGCGTATATAATGCCCAGCAAAGGAGTGTATTAAAAAGTAGCCTATGAGCCAGCGTATGTGGAAGCATTACTTGATTGGGAGCCCTTTCTTTATCTGCCGGAATAATCGGGTATGAGAGTTCACCTGACCAGTCCGACGAGGTACTCCACCAAAGTGAGCTGCACGGCAGGGGCTCCCTAGAGCCATACTTAACCATTTTATCTTTCGGACGTATGCTGAACCAATTTCTCGTAATCAATGGAGTGGCATTCGCCAAGGTTCTCGTAGCACCACTGCCGATTCTTGCTGGTATTTGCTTTTTTGCCAAGCCACCAAGAAACATCGATTCCTGCACGTCGATAGTCATTCGTTCTTTCCTCTAACTCTTCAGGCGTGATTGCACTTAACTGGACTTCGTGGGCCACAACCCAGCCATTGGGGAAAATGAAAGCCACGTCAATGATCCTTTTGATTGAGTCAACAGGACACTCAATCTCTACTTTTGCACTTTGGTACTCTTTCAGATCTTTGGCTAAGTCTGTAGCCAGTAGCTCTTTAAAGTACAGGTGTTCAGGGCTCTCTGGGTGATGCTTATATTCACTCTTGCATTCATTGGATAGGTGCATAAAGTGAATTTTCGGGACACTGGACTGCGAGTTTCCCCGAATGACCATTTCTTCTTTACAGTAGCGGCAGATTATCTGCCCTCTCTTGAATGACTCTCTCGGGGAGTCATAATCCAGAATGTTTACCCGCCTGTTGTTTTCATTGTCATGTCCGATGAATGGCATATCCTACTTACTCCGCGATGCATTCTGGGGTTAAGACTTCTGGTGTGGGTAGTGCCGCAGCCAAGCAATCAGATATATCGAGAACACTCCTTGCTCGTGTTGCCGCTACATACAATAAGCGGCCTTCTTCTTCACTGTATTTACGGTGCCCCTGGCCTCTGAAATCGTCCGCTAGCCTGACAATATCCCACTCCCTTCCTTTCGCTTGGTGCGCAGTCGTCACTACGATATCTGCGTGTACTTCTTTGATAGACTGCACCCGGTACAGGAGATCTAGGAGCAAAGGAATAGAGTATTGCTCTACGAGATTTACCATTGTCCTTAGGTGGACACCCTCATCTGTCTTGGAGAAATTGACAACCTCAAGCCAATCCTTGAATAGAATGAAGTCCGGATGCTTTGAACGCTGACCATCGAAGAGTTTCTGTGCCTCTTTCAGGTCACTACTCAAGGCTCGTACATCTGCGTTGACAGCTACTTTCTTCTTCTCGATATAGGTTTGGTATGCTACCTCGGCGATAACTGCAAAATTCGACCGACAAATAATTGCATCAGGTTCAAACTCATCAGAAAGAGCTGACTTTATTCCCGGAAAACCTTTTATATCTGTATTATCCCCGAAATGAACGCTGAGAAGGCTGTTGCAATACTTCGCAATATCTTCACCATACCTGTAGGACTGCGTTAGAGAGCAACGGGTCTCAATATCAATGGACTCTAGTGCATTATGGGCTCCTCTGAATCCATAAATCTGCTGATATTTATCGCCTACCCAAATCTGCTGTAAATGAGACTGCTTGGATAGCAAATCGATGACAACGAGGTTTTGATCCTGAGCTTCATCTATAAGGATATAGTCGTACTTCAGCTGAGGTTCTTTCAGTGCCCAAAGTTTCAGGTAGACAGAAGGGGTGATCGGGAGGTCGCTGGCAGAATTGTTGAGAAGTTCCCACACTGAATTTACAAAGTACAACAGGGTTTCTCTGAATTCATAGACAAGCTCTGCAGATACACCTGCGAAATTAATGCTGTTCAGGTGTTGGTGTGTGATTTCTGTATCGGCAGAGTGGCAGTATGCTTCTATTCCCGAAAGAATCATGCTGCATACACGGATAGGCGGAACACCGAATAAATCTGGGCTGCCTTTTAATATCTTATCGCACAATATCGATGCATTAAGGAATTGCTTCATACGGCCAGCCCTCGCGTACTTCACACCAACATCTCTGTATGCAAGCGAGTGAATTGTTCTACACTCAATGCTCTCAGGAAATGCAGTTGTAGCATCGTCAACAATCTTTCTGTTGAAAGCGAGATAAAGACCTTTCTTATCAGATAGTGGCTTGGATGCCAGTGCGCGGAGCGTGAAAGTTTTCCCTGTTCCGGCAAACGCATTTATTATAAGGCTTTGGCCTAATAATGCTTTATCCAGGATGTCGCACTGTTCCTTAGTGAGTGTCTTTCCATCAAACGAAGGAAGAAATTGTTGAGACATAATGCTCCTTGTAGTGAGATAAGTTCCCAATGACAACAAATCGTAATTTGCTATCATTAGGAGTTATTCTCAACACGAACAACCTTTCATTTGCTCTTGTTGAGAATAATTCTATACACGAAGAAATGTAAAATCCTTCGTATATAGAACAGATACAGGGCAGAATTCGACCTCTTCCCTTTATTTTTATCAAAAAGGCATTTCCCAGAAAAACTAAATATTGACTAAAGGTCACGTGTGATCAAAACTTACATCATAGAGTGCAACAGAGACACTTCGGTGTGACACTCCGCAACCGTCTAACGGTCGAGGCCTTGCCCGGTAATGGCGTTCTGGATACCTGATTTATTCAGGCGAAACCCCCTCATATATAGGGGGTTTTGTTATTTCTGGGGTTTGGGTAATGGCTTGTTTTGAAGAACCGCCCGAGCGATAGCAAAGATGTTTACTTTCTTCACCTTACCCAATTTTTCACCTAAAGGGTATGCGCTTTTTATGTGTAGCCTTAGTTTCTTTTTCTCTCGATACGCCACAAAGTTTACGAAATAATCTACGTCATCACCGTCTAAGTTCTTCACTTCGCAGACAGCAAAGCTCTCATACCCAGCATGGAAAATTAACTTCGCACTATCTAGGTTTTCGACAATCTCAGGTAAATTTTTACTTAGTTCATACCGCTTAAAGCAAAATGGTCGAGCCTCTTTGTGCGTGACGTACTCCAAACGCTTGCGATCTTCTTCGCTTTGTTCTGGATAGGCTTTAGCAAAGCAATGAAACGAATAGGTCACATGAAAACGGTAGGTGATTGCAGCCTTGTTACCTTGAGCAGTGTGTACCAGTTCCACTACATGAGAATCTAAATGTGATAGGTCATAAGTTACATCATCCAGTCTAAACGGTTGCCAGTGTACGGGCTTATCAAGTTGGGGGCGTTTCTTTGTCATTAGTGTCAGTGGCTTTATCTCGATGAACTGCACTGTATCACACGATCACTGTTTCGTTTTTTGCGATGTATCCAAAAAGGCTAGTGAATGCGGTTTTATTTCCAAACTGTAAAGATTGGAAACTAAATCAAACCTTTCGCATTAAATATTCTCACGAATGATCATTTATACAGATTGCGCCCACTTCAAAAAATCTCTTTAATTCATTGGCATTGGTTGGATAAGTTATTACTATTAGTTAATCCGATTAGTAAATACTAAGAGTAAGTACGATGCACATTATATTCTTCAACACAAAAGGCGGTGTGAGTAAGTCCACCTTATGCGAGTACACAGCCCGAGAACTTCAACGTCTAGGGCATAGCGTCCATGTGGACAACACAGACCAACAGCAACACGTTACGTTAATCGACAATGAAGAGGCTGACTTCTTCCTTTACGACACAGCAGGAGCATTTACAGCTGATAACGTGGAACTACTAAAAGCGGCAAGCGGTGAAGATGCAAAGGTCATTATTCCAATGAACACCGGCAAGAACGATTTAAAAGAATTGGGCTTTTTACTGGGTAGGCTAAATGAATATGGCATCAAAGATAAATCACAGTTCGTCTTCACCAAGACCCGAGCTAATAGTAAATCATTGGCAGCTAGACGAGAGACATTAGAGCAGCATGATATGACTTCGGTTAAATGGATAATGCCTCAACTTGAAGACTTCTCAGAACAGCGAGATACAGCCAGGACAAGAAACGAAATTTCAGAATTTATCCATGAGGTGATCGCATGAGTCTATTGAAGAAGAAAGCAGCCAAACTAGAAGAACTATCACAGCCAGTTGAGCAGCGTGGTGAGTTGACCACAGAGGCAGCCGTCATTGAAAAGCAGCGTGTAGAAACCCGAGCTTATCAAAAAGAACACCGCAAAAAGAATCTTGATGCTTACAACGATGAAAAGTCAAAAGTCGATGCTATGTCACCTGATGAATTGACAGAATATCTATCTGACAATGAGCAAGCCCTAGCGATTCGAGTTGGCATCCATACGATGAAAGTTAATGCTTACGAACAAGCGATTATCAAGAAAGCACTTGAGCTTACTGGCGCAAAATCTAGTCGTGAGCAGTACATTAAGATGTGCAAAGGCCTAATAGCTAGCAAATAACGGTATTACTATTTGTAAATCAGATTAGTATATACTATTATAATTGGCACATAAGAAAGCCGGTGACTCTTCTACCTTCCACCGGCTCATATCAACCACTAGGAGTACACCCTAATGATTAACAGCATTACCTTATCAGACATACCACGCATTGCGCCATACCTGACTAACCGACAGTTGCGAAACCTTATCGCTAAACTTGGGTAGGTCTAAGTCATGAAAAGCTTAAGCGTTGATGCAATCCCACAAGAGTTAGAAAAAAGCTTCATGCATGAAGCCTCACTTCTAGGTTCGTTCTGGCATGACATGTTCCAGCTCTGCCTTACTTTTGGTTTACGGAACAGCGAAGCCCGAGAATTACAGGCTAGTCATATCGATTTAAAATCTAATATGATAATTCTCACCGACTCAAAGCAACTGCGAGCACACGTAACCAAAGCCACAAATAAAATGATTGATGTGAACTGGCTAACTGAGGGCCGAAAGTTTCTACGAGCTGCGATCAATAACGACTTAGCACCACTTTTAGTCAGAATGTGTACAGACCTGAATCAGCTTGAAGCTCTGGCAGATGAATACGACCTATTAGTTGAGTACAAGAAAGCTCGCCAACAACACAGAGAGTCAAATTTAAAGAATTATCAATCCTTAGCCCTAAAGAATGCGCCAAAAGCCCGTAGAATTGATTTTAGCCGCTATCCTGCAATCAAAAAGATGCTTCAAGCTCGTTGTGATAAATATGAAAACCTAGGAGGCTTCTTATTTCCTGCTTGTGAGCTCAAATCCAATCGAGCCAGCAGCTTTTCACCAGTAACGCGTCAATCTGTTTACAGGGTAATCATGGTCATCAGGAACAAACTGGAAACCAAAGCTAATAAGTTTAAAGAACTACTGGAAGGTATTCGTTTAGGGCTGCACTCAGCTCGAAAGTCTGCAGTTCAGCGAATAGCTAATGCGCTGGATATCATGAGCGCTTCTCTTTTCATTGGTCACGGTAACGGAAGCGGGGATATAGCGACAACTCAACGCTACCTTGACCGCTCAGAAAGAAGGCTTACCGAAATAAGTCAAAAACTCGCGGATATACAAACACCAACATTATCGTGAACTGGCGTTACATGGTCACGCTATGCCTAAATTATTGATCATCACAGTTTTAGTTTTTGGTACGGATTATGAAGAATTTTGATAAAGACACGATATACGCAGTGAAATCAATTTTGCTTGGAGCAAGAATCCACGACGCATCAGTCCTCTGCGATAAAACAGATCAAGCTATGCGAAGTGCCTTATTTAAGTTTTGCCAAACAGCAAACCCATTAGCTTTTGAAGAAATATCTATCAATGCAGCTCACCAAGGTTACACAACAATACCAGCAGAAATGTTAAGGGAAAAATCATCATTATTCCTTGGTGATCTCGATAGTGAATTTATCTCTGACTTCATGGAAATACAGTTAGAAGATATGTGCGATGTAGAAACCTACGTTAAAAGGTGCTTATCTCAAGCTCAAAAGAGATTGTCCATTTGGAGAGCGCGTAATGACTCTTGGGACGGACTAAAGAAAATGGCAATTCAGCCTTAATTAAAGCCCCCATTAATGGGGGCTTTTTATCGAGTAAGCAATCTAAGTTACGGTTTGAAGAAACTGTTACTTAATAAAACTAGAGCCCTTTTGCCAAGTTCTGCACATCCTTTATCTTAAATTTCTTCACAAACGCAAAAACTTTGATAGCGTCAGTCTTGCTCTTTCCGTACATTTTTGCGCGGTCTAGCTCTAACCGTAATTGAGCTTTCAGCTCATCCTTCTCGGCACGAGCAGCTTCTCTACTTACAGATTTAAGCTTAGCTCTTAACGCAGCGGCTTCCTTTTCGAGTTTCTTAAGATAACTAGCATCTTTCAACTGTCGCTTAAATGTCTTCATTGCTTGCTCCTGCTTCTTAATAAATTTTTCTGCCTCGGATTGATCTATCTTTCTCGGTTTTGCTCTTTCTAGCCTCTCCCTATCATCCTTCGAAAGAAATTTGTCTTTATCAGATGAGAACCCAGTACTTTCTGCTTGTGTTTGTAAGTGTTTAGCAAGCTGAGCTTGTACGGTTGGGGATTTTAGTGCGGCCAGTGCTTTCAATTGATGCTTACAGCAGCATCCAGTTAGTTTAGGGTTTCGGATCTTCGGAAAGTCTTTTTCATGAGGACGTAAAGCAAACCCTCCAGCTGTTGCAACATACCTATACCAGTATTGATAACGTCCACACTGACAATCGATGGATACATTCCCCAAGCAAATACGCTTAACTGCTGAAATCCAGCTTCTCTGAACTTTTGTTAGCTCGGAGCTCCAGTTTTCTAACCGCG
>NZ_JBFSVK010000052.1:0-12651 GCF_041467855.1 Vibrio sp. 10N.247.311.51
AGAAACGCCCGAAACGGGGTAGCTCTATTTTTAAATCTAATTACGCAACAAAGCCGCTTCAAGTATATTGATTTAGGAGATGTTTAGTTCTGACATTAGAAAACTGCCAGGAAGGTGCATCAGCAGCCGGAATCTTATACAAAAAAAGCAGCGGCTAAAAGTTACCTCTTGGAAGTTATGGTTGCTAGTGCCTGATTTTTAGCCTGAACGAAATCGCTGAGCAAGCTTACAAGGTTTTGGCTATCTAAAATCCAGTGTATGTTGTTTAAGAATGACTCAAACCTTAGGCGGTTTGGTTTCTGTTTGAACTAGTAAAAATAATGTAACTCAGCACATTTTGTGCCTATCTAATATTTGCCCTATTATTGTTTACAATGAATTCACGTCGTGCGTAGCGGAACTATTGGTAGCACGACGTGAAGCAAGTTGACTTTTCTTAAGTAAGGTTACAAAAAGGCGGACGAAATCAACATATAATTAAACTATTTGTTTGGAGGTCCAATAAGAACTTACTACGCATAATTATGTACCTAAGTGAGTATTTTCTAGGGCTTTAGTAGTGTTACTAAAGTCAATCTGGCTGATAAAGTGGTTTTGATTCTTGTCAATCGAAAAAGACCATCCCATTTTTTGGCTTACTCTTTCTACAATCACAAGTCCGACACCATAACCTGCAAGATCTTCTTTATTTGCGCCATATTGATTGTTAACAATCAAGCGAGTTTGATTTAATTGGATATGAATAGTCTCTTCGCCATAGCTAAATGCATTTCTAAGTAAGTTGTTGATGGCAATCGTAACAAAACTTACAGGGGATTCCACACTTTCAGGGTCATGCTCTTCATAAGATACCTTTACTTTCTGGTGTCTAAATAGAGTTGATAATTTATCAATTTGATTTTCAACTATCAGACCGAGGTCGCATTTGTCTATTCGATCCTCTGCGATATGCTCTTTACCAAGGAGCAGAAATGCGTCAGTTAGCAGTTGCATCTCTTTCGAGGCGCTTTGCATACGTTCGACCGTTTTTTCACCGATTCGACTCGCTGGATCAAAATTCACATCTTTCAATAGTTCCACTGACCCAGCAATGACAGCTATAGGGGTACGCAGTTCATGGGAGGCAAAGCGATTGAACTCATTTTCTCGTTGTAGGAAATGCTCTAAATCGTCCTGGCTCTTAATTAGAGATTCTTCAATGTTTTGAGTCTCTTTGTATTTAGTTTCGATCTTTATTTTTTTATTCCGAAGACCAACAGATCTTGCTTGAGCTTGTAAAATTGAAAGTGGGTGAGACAACCATAATGAAAGTAAGTAGCAGTATAAGAAGATGATTAATGTTGCACCGATCACTATAGTCATTGAATTTTTATAAATCTCGGACTCATACGGATCTAGAAAATCATCTTCATTGTCTTTGAATACGATATAGAACAAAATATTGCTATTAGGCATTCGGCTGATAATAAAGTGTTTGTCTTCAGCGCCGAGCATATGTTCGTATAGACCTATTTTTTTATATTCGGCCAGCCAAGCGGGTAAAACATTGGGTTGGGTTAGCTTATAATAGTCAAATACTTCAGGAGCGGGCTGATAATCAGGGTTGCCTTCGATAGTTTCAATAGTGACTCGCTTAGCTTCACTTTTGAGCCATTGGTGCAAGCTTAATTTTTCTAGTTTGGTCTCTCCTACGTAGACTACGCCCCAAAAACTGCCACACAGCGTCAGTATCAAAAGCGCTAGCGTTATTCTTACACTAGTGAATAGGCTAGGTGTTGGTCTCATGACAGCTTGAACCCTTTACCAAATACGGTTTCCAGTTGAGTCTGGGAGCCTTGTTTACTTATTGTGTTTCTTACTCCGTAAATATGGCTGCGTAGAGCGTCACTATTGGGTTCACTATCTCCCCAAATGTGTTCAATAATGTCTGACTTAGTGACTAGATTTGGCGCTTTTTTGATAAGCAGTAGTAGTATTTTGTATTGAATAGGAGGAAGTTTTAGCTGGTTACTGCCAAAATTGACCTGCTTTTGTTCGGTGTTTATTTGAATGTCTTTAAAAGTTACGATAGCAGAGACCATCTTGTTCGTACGATTGTATAAAGCGGTAATCCGAGCATATAGCTCTTCTAAGGAAAAAGGCTTAACGAGATAGTCATCGGCACCGGAATCAAAACCTTCTAAGCGATCTTCTAGCTTATCTTTTGCACTGAGGTATATGATTGGGACTGTCTTGTGCAGTTCATTACGTATTTTTTTGACTGCACTAATGCCATCCATCTTAGGCATCATAATGTCCATTACTACAACATCGAAAGACTGCTCCTCAATAATGGAAAGAGCGTCTTGGCCGTTATAGGCAAAATCAACGATACAGTTTCGTAATTCTAGGTAGTCGGCGATTGTTTCTGAAATTTGGAAACTATCGTCAACAAGTAAAATTTTCATATTTCCCTTCACTCCTTCTTCACATTCTTGTCATTAGTATACCTGTAACAAAGATTAGTTCTCAAAGTAAAAGGTATACAAGCATGAAAAAGTTATTATCAACGGCTGCACTTCTAACGGTTTCTTCATTTACATATGCTCAAGGTGGGTTCACTGGCCCAGCTTCCGAGCAAGCTAATTCCGAAAGATCTACAATATCTGTTGCACAGGCTAAAAGGATGTCAGAAGATAGTATGGTGACCTTAACAGGCTACATTGTTGAATCTTTAGGAAAGGAAATGTACTTGTTTAAGACCGCTGACAGTAGCGACACTATTGAGGTAGAAATCGAAGCCGAAGAGTGGAGAAATATAACCGCAGATGACAAGACGTTGTTGAAGATCGTAGGTGAAGTCGATAGCGAATGGGGTAGCAATTATATTGAAGTAGAGTTTCTTAAATTGGTACAATAACCGAGTATATTCTATTTCCGGAACATTATGAAGAGATTGATAATCATACTAATATTAGTAGTACCTTGGTTTACTCATGCTCGAGGTGGCTATATAGGACCTGGTGTAAAATACGAGCTCTCTGAAAATGCAACGATCACTGTCGCAGAGGTTAAGCAGATGTCAGATGGTAGTGTTGTGTCTCTCACTGGTTATATAATTAAAGCTTTGGGCTATGAAATGTACTTGTTCAAAACTAATGATAGTGATGACACTATTGAACTTGAGGTTGACCTTGAAGAGTGGGAGGGTATTATTGCGGATGAAACTACATTGTTGACCATTGTTGGTGAAGTGGATAGTGATTGGGGTAGTACCTATATTGAAGTAGACTATTTGACTCTAGCAAAATAGCCATGTCCAACCTGGACTGTATTTATGAAAACTCAGCAATTAGTGCTGAGTTTTTTTATAAAATAAAAAAGACCCTAAAGAAACCATCATTTACGTTATGTGAGCGTATTAACTGAATAATAGGCGTAGCATTGTTCCGTTTGATGATTATATCCAACGGATAAAAAATATTAGAATGCTAGCGGCCTGATGTTGTTGTAGGCTGTAGGTATTATAAATTCACTCTTTCACTAAATATCATAGTTAACTACATCGGATATTGGTGGAAATATTATAGTCACATCGGAACGTAAAATTAAGCACATCATAAATGCTATATTTTTCTATGTCAAAGTTCAATCTCAATTCTAAATCAAAAAAAATGTGTACTTTAGTAAATCTACGGCATATTTTAAGAACTTAATTTCTATTGACTCCTCAATACCACCATCTAGGGCAGTGGTGATGGTTCCTTGAGGCTAAAATAGCCTCAAGAAGTTCTAATGTTAGAAGTAACCTCTTATTCACCACCAGCAAGAGGAAACAATGACATGGGCGATTTCAGAAGTTCATAACATGTCTATTGGCGTAGAAAATACCATATCGTTTGGACTCACAAGTACAGGCATGAGACTTGGAGAGATACGGCAGGGAAATCACTTACTCGCTCGAGGGTGTTTTTTAGATACGGAAGCAAGATAAACAGGACATAGAATATGAACAACAATTGCAGTTATTGAAGAACTAATATTGCGGACGCCCCCTTCTAGGGGAGGGAAAGCAAAACCGTCTTCTAAGAAGGAGTTGTGTTTTCTACTCGGGATGAACTACGACCTAACTTGCAATCTACATAAATATACGAATTTTTAACATGTCGCATAGTAAAATTAAAATAACATATGGTCATAGTGGTTCGGATAAATAGTTTAATTTATACGCTTGTCGTAAGATGGTAAATATAGGTTTATGTGATTTGATACTATATCTTTTTTTTGATAATTCACTATAAATAGAGTTATTGTTTTATGGTTAATAACATGCAATATGATGAATCGGTTTTGCTAAGTGAATATGCAGCAGAATTAGAAAGAAGAGGCTATTATTTTGAAGCGTCGGCAGAATGGTTCAGGGCGGCAAGAGTTTCTAGTTCAAAAGAAAATAAGGCTTGGTGCATAAGTCGATATGAATTTTGCCGAAGGAAGATGACGTTAGAATATGGGGTTCAATAATGTTTTTATGTTTACGAAGATCATGAAACAACATAGGCAAGGTTAGTGAGTGATTGTATTAAGTTAGTAATCATGTTGATTTTTATAGTGTTTTTCATAGCTAAAAGTATGATGAGCGAACTAGATCGTCGATCTAATGAATATAGGTATTATTTAACAACTGCTAATGACATTATCGATAGCGACTTATTAATCGATGGCTTACCGGTAGCTTTGGTAGGCAAGATTGTGGAATATCATGGTGATGATATTTATACGTTTCGAGATGAAACAGGGTATATTAATGTTGAAATCGAATATGATAATTGGATGATGCAGGCTTCTACCACTCAATCCATAGTAGAAGTCAATGGAGAGGTCGATAAATCATTCATAGGAATAAGAGTAGATGTTGATTTTATTAAAAACCAATAACAATCTAATAAATCACCCAAGTGTTAATTAAAAGTGTCTTCAATTAATGTCGTAAAATGGCTATTAAGTAAAACTAAGTGCTTTATTATTCTTAATATATGAATTAATACATAATGTTTAAAGCACGTGAAAAAATCAATCCCAACAAATCCTATTATGAGTGCTGTCTCAAACGTTGTTCGGCAACCATTCAAGCATAAAAATAATTTATTAGCATTAATAAGTCTTCCGATGCTATTGCTATCCACTAGCGTAAATGCACAATCACTTGAGTTACCTATTTGGAGGTCCGAAGCAGAAGAACAAGGCTATATTTTACCCGAAGCTTTCGGTATCAGTGTTGGCTATATGCATGTAGAACAAGGAATTAATGTTGACTCCATCAACTTTGATGGACTTAAACTCGGTAGCATGCCAATAGGTCAAGACTCAATAGGTATCGAAACAACTGGAGGCCGACAAAGTAGCGACGTATTAACCTTAAGAGCCGATATGTGGCTTTTTCCCTTTCTTAATTTTTATGCCATTGGTGGGAAAATTTCTGGGTATTCAGAGACTAATATCAGTGTTGATATTAAAGGTCTACCAATCAAATCAGCCCAAAACTTGCCATTTCAATTAGATCTTGAAGGTGACATGTATGGCGGGGGCGTTGTTATTGCAGGCGGTTTCAAAAACTGGTTTACGATAGTTGATGGTAGTTACACTAAAACCAATCTAACTATCATTGACGGTGGAATCCAATCTATTGTAGTCACACCAAGGTTTGGTTATGACTTTGCCTCTCGTGGCGTACCAATTAGAGCTTGGGTTGGTGGTCAATATCAAAATATTCAGCAAAGCCTATCAGGTAACATATCAGATTTAGATTTACCTCCGGAATTACATAACCTTCTCGATCTTGTAAATAAAGATAATGATGGGCACTTTAACGTTGAGCAAAGCCTAGCAACGGATTGGGCACCAGTAATGGGCTTCCAATACACTATCAACTCAACATTTAATCTCATTGGTGAGTTTAGTTTTGGAGAGCGTAGAAGTGCATTTATTACGTTAGATACTCGCTTTTAAATGAGCCTTAAATTCTATTCGTACACCTAAATTAACGATCTTGTTATCAAGAAAATTGAGACTCATCTTCATGTATCTAAAACTAATATTCTACATTGCTTTCGTTTGGAGCTTGTCTATTCAACTTACTTTGGCAGAAGAGGAGAACAACTGGGCAGAAGTTGCTCTGGAATACCTAGGATCAAGTGAATCCGTTGATGTTTCCGATGGGAACATCGATTGGGGAGTACTACCCGGTCCATTTTCTAATCCAGAGCAAGGTTTTGGGGTCGGGGTTGCTGTTATGGGACTGTATGCCCCGCAGGGAGAAAATGCCGGAAATCAGCTCTCAACGATTAACATTTCGGGCTATGCATCGACAGCAGGCACTTACGGGGTCGGTTTAACAAACTCCACCTATCTTAATCAAGACAGTATTAAGCTAAATTTAACAACTTGGATAAGCCAAACCCCAAGTCAATTTTGGGGCATTGGTCGAGAAGCAGCGGAAGAATCATCGAACAAAACAGAGCATGAAGCATTGTATTTTAATGCTGAACCATCTATATCGTTTCAGTTTGCGCCCAATTTCTACTTTTTGACGGGCCTTGATTACACCATCTTAAGAAACCAGAAATCAAACGGAAGTTCTTTAACAAAAAAAGATCTCGAAGATAAAAATAATGTTGGCCTTATTTTCGGCTTGGAATATGACAGTCGTGATTTTATCCCAAACCCTTATAGAGGCCGATATGTGTTGGCAGAATACAAAACCTATTCCAAGAAAATGTCATCGGATTATGATTACCAGCAACTAACCCTAAATTACCGTGAGTTTATCCACGTAAATAAAAGCAATATTCTCGCGGCTGATTTTTTCATACAAGGCTTGAGTGACGAAGATAATTTACCTTGGTTTGCTATGAGCAAAATGGGAGGCGATGAACGGATGCGTGGCTACTACTCTGGTCAATATCGCGATCGTATTCAAGCTTCGGCACAACTTGAGTACAGACATAGATTCAATAACCGTCATGGAATAGTGACATGGGTAGGTGCGGGAAACATAAGTTCAAAAATGGATGAACTAACTGATACGAAGTGGCTTCCCACTTATGGTGTTGGTTATCGCTTTGCCTTTAAACCTCGCGTGAATGTTCGCTTAGATTTTGGGTTCGGAAACGAAGAATCTGCGGTTTACTTTAATATCAATGAAGCATTTTAACTATGAAACTAATATATAAACTAAGTTTTTTCTTATCAATAATAAGCATGAATGCCTTTGCCATAGAGCCACCAACAGGAGTTCGTCCGTGTTGTGCCTTTGGAACTGGCTTAAAGGCCGAGTTAGGGTCTGTTCCTGTGCCATTTTTTTCCCTTGAGAACGTCGTCGAAGTCAGTGAGTTAGATCAACATAAATACAACGATGGCTCAGAAAGTGTTACTAGCAGATTATTTGGTGGTGCGGAAGAGAAAAATGGCATTATCTATACCGAACGTGGTGGTTTTCTCGATACCGCACATATTCGTGATACGGCTGACTATACCTATTATTTGAATACAGAGCTGAGAAAACATCTAGGTACAGATTATCAAATCGTACTACCAGATGAACTTCGTTCACGTATCATCCAAATTCACCCTCAAGACATTACGTTCAAAACAGAGAAAGAACGTATGGATGCTATCTATCAGTTAAGTGGATTATTGGCTTTTAGATTGGCTCAGTGGCATGAAATTGCGCAATGGTTTGGTGTTGAATCTGTCGGTGGATTTAAAGAGTACGCTTCTGCATTTTCTACTGAAGATCTTTATTCAAACTTAGTCGGAGCAATTATTGCGACTCAAATATTGCAGAAAAATCCAACTATCAAGATTACTGAGTATGAAAAGGCATTCTCATCTCAACTTCAAATGGTATTAAAAAAAATGGGAGCGGTAAGTAAGGAGAAAACCATAAAAGAGTTAGAAGCCATCGACGGCCAATGGTGGGATAGTTTAGAGCGTTTACCTGAAAAATGGGTTGTGAAAGTCCGCGACTACACACTTAGTTTAGAGATGACGCCAGACTTTGGGGATGAACCTTATTCATTATCTATTCGTCATCTTAAAAAAGTTGAACAATGGGCTGAACTAACCTTGGTTTCCTCAGATAATGAATCTGTTTTCGCATCCTTACCTAGTACTCTAAAAAATAAGCCTACTTGGACCCAAGCGGATTTTGAAAAACTGTCAAAATTTGCCAAAAAAGAAGACGATAAAATGCCCCAAAGCAATAATGAGCTGTTGTCTGAATAGTTATTTCTCTAAATGTGAATTAAATGGTCGATCGACTTAATCAAATTTTTTTGAAATTATTTTAATCTAGAGACAGTTCTTCCATACGATAGCTGGAAATTAAGTAGTCACATCGAAGATATATGAGACGTTAAGATATATTAGGCGCAGAGTAGAAGTAACAAACAACTATGGTAATTTAATAATTAGTAGCGTGGAAGCTTTTTTCTGGGGTTATTAAGAAAAACCGCCTTATTATAAGGCGGTTTTGTTGGGGTAGAGTATTTAGAGATAAGTAATAAAAGTTGATTGCTACATGCTTATATTAGGAATAGCATAATTATTTTCTTATGTAGCACTTTATTACGCATAAAAGATTAAACTAAACGTAATTAACCAACACCGTTTACTAGCCCTGGTATAAGTGATTTTGTTACGGGTTCACTACTTGACCTAAAGTTTAACAAGGTGGGAAAAACAGCATCTAACAAGTTTTGGTCTAAACCATACCAGCTTGCTGCTGTAGCAAATAATTGATCAATACTTGTTGTTGGTATATAACGGCCCTGATCACTAATATCATGTTTGCCGCCAAGTGATAAACTTGTTGGCGTATTGTCTCTGTGATAGGTTTGATTGCCTGATACAGCTCCGCCAGCAATAAACTGATGGCTAGACCAAGCGTGGTCGGTTCCTCCGTTGTTTTCTTGTCCTGTACGCCCAAAGTCGGTTTGTGACATAACCATGACATTACCCCATAAGCCTTTACTTTCCATTGCAGTTTTGAAATCCCACATTGCTAGTGAAAGTTCTCGAAGATAAGCTGCATGCTTGATATCTTGGCCTGTATGATGATCAAGCCCACCTACTTTTACGAAAAAAATTTGTCTATTTGGAGCACTAGGGTAGTAGGGGTGAGAGCCGGTTGCTAGCTCTATTAAGCGCGCAACTGAAGCTAACCCATTGAGCATTGATCCTTTTAAGGTTCCGTCATTAGTGTTCCGTCCATTGGAGGACGTTAGGCCCGTATCGTTCGTTCCGGGAATAGCAAAGAGATCTCCACCATATACATTGTAGCCATTGAGTGGAAGGGTATCCCATAAATTTACTAATTCGGTAGTGTTATCTACACTTGAAAATATCTTGGTTCCTATGAGTCTTGCTATCTTATTATCGTTTGACTCATTATACTTTTGAGAAATACTTAATGATGAATTTTGGTTGAACTTGTCAGGTTTTACAGAGTTTAACGACATAAATTCAGCTCCCCCCTGCATGATCTGTGCTGAACCATCAAGAGAAATATTAGGCCCCGAGGCGCTGCTTCCCATTGCTTGGTGAACACGGCTCGCCCAGCCATCTGAGAATAGTTGTTTTGAATTACCATTATGTTGGAGTTTACGCTGATTATTATGGCCCATTAGTTGAGGGGGCTGCTCTGAAATAGGGGCACCTTTTACGTACGGGGAAACTAACGTACCAATATTGTTTACCGTAGCTAAATCGCCGTTTTTATACATTGCGGCTAACTCTGGCATTAATCCATTTATACCAATGTGTTCATTGCCCACATCATAATACCCCTTAGTATAACACTGAGTTATGTCACCTCCAGTCCCAGTCCAGTAAGGATTTGAGCCATCCGTAACTGGCGACCCTAGTGGTAAATTGTTAACAGCTAATCGTGGTCTCATTGCTGAATACGTGCCATGATCAAAACTAGTTATTGGTTCTGAGGCCTTAATCGGTGGAAACATGCTTAATGTGTCGTTGCCACCCTCAAATTCTATTACTACCATAGCTTTGTAGTCACCGGCCGCAGCTTTGGCGGGGTGAGATAGTAATGATATAGGTAGCGCTGCTGCGGGAACTGAACCTACAAGGCCCTTAATAAAGTCTCTTCTTTTCATGATTTTATTACCTTTGTAGTAGGTTGTAACTGTTAAACACCATCGTTTGAATCGCATCTCCGATGGTATTGATGGAACATTCTAGTGCTAGCTGTTCTCCGACAGCTTGCCCTTCTCGACATTGCCTAATGGGAAATGGGTCGGCAGCATCGAAGTGCGCTATGAGTTCTTCAATCATATCATCTGGTAGAGTATTGTGATTTACTTTTGAGTGTAGGTGATCTATTAGCGCTCGAATCGCGGGTTCTCGAAGTTCATGCTTAGTGATATTCGTTAAGTCACCATCAAGGTGAGACTTCAAAAGTTCAATTTCTTGAGCGTAGGACAGCACTAACTTTGCTTCATTACTTGGCCCCCAAGTTTGCCCCCACTCAAAAAGGCTTGAACAATAACCCCCTCCACACATGCTTCCGCTCGGAGACATAATTAGTTCATAAGGCGAGTTCTGGATTATGCCTCTTGTATAAAAAGTGAGTTTGGCTAGCGAGGCGTCAGTGTAAAGGTCTAATGAAGGAGCTAGTAATGATGTTTCTTCAATATTGTATTCTTTATCTGCTGGATAAAAGTTAAAAACCGTAGGCGAACGTAGAGGGCCATAACCAAACACAGTGATAGGGTTAATAATGGCATAAATGCCCTCAGTTGCGTTTGATTTGAATGTATTACCACTTATCGTGGAGATGCCAGGTACCTTTTGGACAGCAAACTTTTTCATTATGTCAGCCATGAAAAATACTGGTTCTTTTGTTCGTCCATAACTATCCAAAGTATAGTACTTTGCATCCCGAGCTTCAGGGTGGAGCAAGATAGCTTTAACTACAGAAGCCATATCTCCTTTTGTACCTGTACCATTGTCTTCGAAGACTTTGACAATATCAGCTATGTACTCTTGAGTAGGATTGGCTGTAACCAATTGAGATATGAGAAAGCTAGATACATGCGGAGCGATGTTGCTTGAAGCCATCAAAATATCGATAAGAGAATCTAAATCTTCTTCAATAGTCTGACCTGCAGGAATTGTGGTACCAAGAACTGTCTTTGCTTGTTTGTCATGATAACTCTCGTCAGTAAGCATAGGTGAGCTATATTCACCATTGTTGTAGTTTGCGCGACCAAAGTTCTCACCTTTTCCGTTGTAGTTGTCATTATCTATGTACCAGCCTGTTAGCACTCGACTAACTTCAATTATATCGTCAAGAGTGTAAGTAGGAATTGGGTTACCTTCCGAATCAGTCTTTAGTGATCCATCTTGATTTAATTGGTTTAAACCAAGAGAAAATAATTGCATAATTTCTCGAGCAAAGTTTTCGTCAGGTCTTACAATACTACCGTCAGACAATGTCGTTAACTTTTGGTTACCTTCATGGGATAAGAATACTCCCATTGTTGGTGAAATAGCGATTGCCTTTAAGATATCTCGATAGTTACCAAAGGCATTGGTATAGAGTAGGTCATAGTAATAAGCTAAAGACTCACCTCTACGATGAAGAGGTGTTTCTGTATGAGAAACTACTAGTAATTGACTTAATGCATAGGCGACCCGGTTTCTGAGCAAGGTCTCAGACTCCAGTGTACCCTCCCACCAAGCATAACTTTGGTATCTTGTTAAATCGAAGCTACCTCCGGCTTGACCTGTTGTTGATAAATTGTTAAAGCCGTTATATTCAGGATGTTTCTCGTCGAAAATAGCATTACTTGGGTCGCTATGATGAGCTGTAGCTTTCGTTGCCTGGAAGTAAGAAAAATCTTGCTCCATGGCTATTTGTGAATCAATCCAATCGCAGAGGCTTTGGCTTTGCTTTATTTGATCAAGCTGCTCGCTAGTTACCCCTAGTGTTGCTTGTTGCGAGAAACGATAAGCGTCAAAAGGTTGAGGGGAAGTTTGGGTGCTACAAATATCTGGATCTGTTGGAGGTGGGGTGGGAGAGTCCGAAGAGCTGTCATTACATCCTGTCAGTATGAACAATGATATCAATATATTACATGTGGTATTGACTTTCATAGAGTAGTAATTTCCTTTTATAGTTTTTGATAATGTTAATTTTATAAATAGCTAACTAAGAAGAGAGTTTAATAAACCGGTTGGCGGTACCACTTCTTACGTTAAGAAGTTGTTTATATATAGCTCTAGTGAATTCCTAATTTAGGTTTTATGACTTCAATAGCTTGGTGTAACTCACCATTGTTAAGAAATTTCCAGGTACCGATTTTTCTACCAGCCCTCTGGATGAATATGATTGAGTTTGTCGACTCAGAGATGCTGAGAGTATGTAACGTGCTAGAACTGTTGGGGGAAAAAATACAAATCGGTTCTTGATTTAGGTAAGTCAAGTATTGAATTGGCCTGTCTAACAACATAGTCTGGGTCTTTTTGTAATAGTTTGATTAGAAGTTATTATTTTAGGGTAATTGATTCCTTTCCACTTACCATTTTATGCCATTGTTATGTAGTGGTCAACAAATTCCGGACACTGACTTAAGCCGATTTTCGGCATTTACT
>NZ_JBFSVK010000053.1:0-11523 GCF_041467855.1 Vibrio sp. 10N.247.311.51
CGGCAACCGTTAATAGCGGTTCTAGGGTTCAAATCCCTATCCCTCCACCACCATTGAAAAGCCCGCTGAGAAATCAGCGGGCTTTTTTCATATTTGTCGTTTAGAAAAACAAAAAAGAGCACTAACGTGCTCTTTGCCTGTGACTCCATACCTGCTTGTTATCACTAATAGATTAACTAGTCTTGCAGGTATTTCCCTTCGGCGACCTGCCAAAATGCTCTAATTAATGGGTTTTCTAATTGTGCACGCTTACAGCACACCCCTAGTTCAAATGGTTTGATTGGCTCTATCTTTAAACGGTCTACTTTGTCACGTACCGGGCTGTTGTTGATGACGACATCTGGAGCAATACCAACCCCACAACCAAGAGCAACCATACTGACGATCGCTTCATGCCCTGATACCTGAGCGTAAATATTGGGTTTTATCTTCATCTTTTTGAACCATGCATTGGCACGTTCTCGGGCAGTTCCTGCTTCTGGGATGATAAAGGGCACTTCATTCCAGTTTGGTTTATCAGATTGCAGCTGTTGGCTAAAGCTACTCACGCCAGATGGAATGATGACTGACAGTGGAATATCGCTGATGGTCTCGAATTCTAACCTTGAAGGAAGGATGTCTGGCTTTGCTGAGATAGCGATATCTGCTTCATCGTTTAAGATCTTGTCGATGGATTGTGCTGGATCGCCAGTAGAGAGCTTAAATTCAATATACGGATGAATAGCCCTAAATTCGGTTATGAGTTCAGGTAGGTGACTGTAGCTAGCTGTTACTGAACAAAATATACGTATCTCACCTTTAAGCTCTTGCTCTCCGCCCTTCAGATGAAGGTTATATTGCTGCCATTCACCCACAATGCTCAATGCTACAGGCAATAGGTGTTTTCCTGCTGGGGTCAGATCAACACTGCGGTTGTCTCTGATTAGCAGTTCTTGTCCTGTTTCCTCTTCAAGCTTTTGTATCTGACGGCTCAGCGCTGAAGGACTGACGTGCATAGCAGCAGCGGTTTTGCTGAAACTCTTGCTGTCGCATAAATGTATAAATAATTGTAGGGATTTTATGTTCATGTTCTGCGATCGTTTCCATGTTGCATTTATTGCAATAACTAATTGTGAATATATCACTTTCAGCAACGGAGTGTCTGTTTTAGTATGAAGTCATTCGATAGAGAGATATCGACCTTACGGACTTATTTTTAAAGGAGTGCCCTAGAATGGCTAACTATTTCAATACATTAAACCTTCGTGAACAACTAGACCAATTAGGTCGTTGCCGCTTTATGGATCGTGAAGAATTCGCGACAGAAGCTGAATACCTTGAAGGTAAGAAAATCGTAATTGTTGGTTGTGGTGCTCAAGGCCTAAACCAAGGTCTAAATATGCGTGATTCTGGTCTAGACGTATCTTACGCTCTACGCCAAGCGGCAATTGATGAAAAGCGTCAATCATTCAAAAATGCTGATGAAAACGGCTTTGTTGTGGGTAGCTACGAAACACTAATCCCTCAAGCAGACCTAGTAATCAACCTTACTCCTGATAAGCAACACACAAACGTTGTTGAAACAGTAATGCCTCTAATGAAGCAAGGCGCTGCTCTTGGTTACTCTCACGGCTTTAACGTTGTGGAAGAAGGCATGCAATTACGTGCTGACCTTACTGTAGTAATGGTTGCTCCTAAGTGTCCTGGTTCTGAAGTTCGCGAAGAGTACAAGCGTGGCTTCGGTGTACCAACACTTATCGCTGTTCACCCTGAAAATGATCCTAAAGGCGAAGGTTGGGATATCGCTAAAGCTTGGGCCGCAGGTACTGGTGGTCACCGTGCCGGCTGCCTAGAGTCTTCTTTCGTAGCGGAAGTTAAATCTGACCTGATGGGTGAGCAAACTATCCTTTGTGGCATGCTACAAGCGGGTTCTATCGTATCTTACGAGAAGATGATTGCTGATGGCATCGAACCTGGCTACGCAGGCAAGCTTCTACAATACGGTTGGGAAACGATCACTGAAGCACTTAAGTTTGGTGGCGTAACTCACATGATGGATCGCCTATCTAACCCAGCTAAAGTTAAAGCGTTTGAGCTTTCTGAAGAGCTTAAAGATCTAATGCGTCCGCTTTACAACAAGCACATGGATGACATCATCTCTGGTCACTTCTCTAGCACAATGATGGCTGACTGGGCGAACGATGACGTGAACCTACTAGGCTGGCGTGAAGAGACAGGCGAAACGGCATTCGAAAACT
The DNA here is from genome assembly GCF_041467855.1 of Vibrio sp. 10N.247.311.51. Taxonomy (NCBI): domain Bacteria; kingdom Pseudomonadati; phylum Pseudomonadota; class Gammaproteobacteria; order Vibrionales; family Vibrionaceae; genus Vibrio; species Vibrio sp. 10N.247.311.51. Next base: position 2,238 of record NZ_JBFSVK010000053.1, read on the forward strand.
ACCCAGCTTCTGACGTAGAAATCTCAGAGCAAGAGTACTTCGACAACGGTATCCTAATGGTTGCTATGGTTCGTGCTGGTGTTGAGCTAGCATTCGAAGCTATGACAGCATCAGGCATCATCGACGAGTCTGCTTACTACGAATCTCTACATGAGCTTCCACTAATTGCAAACACAGTTGCTCGCAAGCGTCTTTACGAAATGAACGTTGTAATCTCTGATACTGCTGAGTACGGTAACTACCTATTCGCTAACGTAGCAACACCGCTACTACGCGAGAAGTTCATGCCTTCAGTAGCGACAGACGTAATCGGCCGTGGTCTAGGTGAAACATCTAACCAAGTTGATAACGCTAAGCTAATTGAAGTAAACGAAGCTATCCGTAACCACCCTGTAGAGTACATTGGTGAAGAGCTACGTAGCTACATGAGTGACATGAAGCGTATCGCTGTAGGCGGTTAATGAGTCTCTTAGATACTGACAAATTTGCAGAAAAAGCGAAGCAGTATCACTAACTCCTTACAGGTTGGAGTTATAAATAAGCAACACAACATCTAATAGAAAGGCTTGGTCGCCGTTGACCAAGCCTTTTTGCTTTTAGTAACAAAGTCTTAAAAATCAATCAAATGAATATTGCTTGATAGGTCTTTGTCTATTTTCAGTTCTTGATTGATCTTCAGAAATACAAAAGGGTTGGTGCTTTCACACCAACCCTTTCAGTTTTCTTGCTTTATGCTTACTTATCAGCAATCTTTGCTTCTAAGTCCGCTAACTTTTGTTCCATTTCAGTCAGCTTTTGGCGAGTGCGAAGCAGTACTTGTGTTTGAACATCAAACTCTTCACGGCTCACAACGTCTAGCTTGTTCAGTTGGCCTTGGATAACCTGACGAACTTTTTGATCTACGTCTGAACCAAGCTCTTTTACTGGTTGAGGCATAGAATCGTGGATCTGCTTAGCAATCTGCTCTAGTTTTTTTGGATCAAACATATCAATTAAAACTCCTGAATATTTACCACTATTCTATTTAATCACACTTGAGATGTCGCCTATGGCGTATAAAAAAAGGCCACCGAAGTAGCCTTTTTATTGTTAATACGACTTAGCGATTACTTATTATCAGCTAATTCTCTGTGTGCCGCTTTTGCTTCATCGACACGAGCTAGCTTTTCTAGATCTTTGTCTTCAACAAATACAGGTAGAGGTTTGTGTTTTTCAGCCAAGTAGCTGTAAATCACTGGCAGTACAAATAGCGTAAAGATAGTACCAATCGCTAGACCAGCAACGATTACGATACCAATACTAAAGCGCTGAGCTGCACCCGCACCACTTGCGTACATCAGTGGGATTAGACCCGCGATCATCGCAGCTGTTGTCATCAGGATTGGGCGAAGACGAACCTTCGCAGCTTCCATTACCGCTTCGATACGAGTCTTGTGATGATGCAACTGTTCTTCTTTTGCAACTTCACAGATCAAGATACCGTGCTTGGTAATCAGACCGACCAAGGTGATCAAACCTACTTGCGAGTAGATGTTCATCGTTGCCGCACCCCAAGCCAGAGCGATTAGGGCACCACAGATCGCCAGTGGTACAGATACCATGATAACCAGTGGATCTTTCAGAGATTCAAACTGAATCGCTAGTACCAAGAAGATGATAGCCAGTGCTAGACCAAAGGTCGCGTAAAGTGCGCTACCTTCAGTTACGTATTGACGCGCTTCACCCATGTAATCGTGGTTGTAGCCACTTGGAAGCTTATTCGCCGCCGTGTCTTCAAACCATGCAATTGCATCACCCATTGCAGCGCCTGGAGCTGGTACTGCACCAATCGTAGCTGAGTTCAATTGGTTGAAGTGAGGAAGAGAACGAGGCTCTGCCACAACATCTATCGTAATCAGACTGCCTAGTGGTACAGCATTACCGTCCGCAGCACGTACGTAGTAGTTATTCATCGATTCTGGGTTCAAACGGAATTTACGTTCAACCTGAGGGATAACCTCGTAAGAACGACCATTCAAGTCGATACGGTTTACGTAGCCATCTGACATCATGGTACCTAGCGTGATACCGATATCTTGCATGGTCACGCCGTAAGCGCCCGCTTTATCCTTGTCGATGTGTACTTTCATCGTTGCTGAGTCATAGTTCAGATCGAGATCCGAGTATACGAACAGTGGGTTGGTCGCTACATCAGTCAAGATGTCAGTGGTGATTTGAAACAAGCTCTCAAAACTGTTTGGTGTTGTAATAACAAACTGAATTGGAAGACCTGAACCCGCACCTGGTAGCTCTGGCATTTGGAAGGCTGTTACTGCCATTCCAGGCACATCTTTCACCAAACCACCAACGCGGTTTGCTACCTCAGATTGGCTTGCTTCACGCTCACTCCAAGGAACCATAGATGCAATACCAAACGCTTGGTTTGCATTAGGAACACCAGTGAACACTTGCGCGTAAGCCACTTCTGGCTGATCAGACAGGATCTTGTTTACGTCGTTCATGGTATTTTGCATGAAGTCTAAGTTCGCATTAGATGGTGCCGTACCCATCAGCATGATTACACCTTTATCTTCTGAAGGTGCTAATTCACTAGGGATGAACTTGAACAACATCGGCAAACTTGCAAATACGATGATAGCAAAGCCAATAAATACTGGACGGTGCTTCATAACCGCGCCAAGCATACGCTCGTAACGGTTAGTCATACCATCCAAAACGCTATGAACCTTCTGCTCAAACTTGCTCGGCTCAGCGTGAGCTTTCAGCATTTTTGAACACATCATTGGCGACAGCGTTAGTGCCACGATACCTGATACAAATACAGAACCGGCTAGGGTTAATGCGAACTCTTTAAATAGTGAGCCCGTGATACCGCCCATCATTGCGATTGGAGCGTATACCGCACCTAGCGTTAGTGTCATTGCGATAACAGGGACCGCAATTTCACGAGTACCGATGATCGCAGCGCGGAAAGGGGACTCTCCGAGCTTGATATGCCTGTCGACGTTCTCAAGTACTACGATCGCATCATCTACCACCAGACCGATGGCGAGTACCATTGCCAGTAGCGTCATCAGGTTCCAAGAGAAGCCCATTGCCTGCATTACCATTGCCACACCAATCAAAGACAGTGGGATAGTAACGATAGGGATCAGTACCGCTCGGAATGAACCTAGGAACAAGGTAATTACGATCAATACGATTAATGCCGCTTCAAGAATGGTCTTAATAACCTCTTGAATTGATTCGTTAATCGCAATGGTTGAATCGTACATTACGTTCATAGAGATGTTGCTTGGTAGGTTCTTCTCTAGTTGAGGAAGAAGCTCAAGTACATCTGCAGCGATGTTGATTGGGTTCGCACTTGGTGCCGCATTAATTGCTGCAACAACCGCTTCCTGACCGTTCGCACTTGCACGGTAAACGTCGTGGCTTTTCTCTAGAGAAACCTTAGCGATGTCAGACAGACGAATAATCTCACCTTCACCACTTCTAACGACTAAGTTCTCTAACTCTTCAGTGTTCGATACTTGCGTGTCGGCACTGCCGTTATAAAGAACAAATTCCCCCGTTGCTTGACCCGTAGCTGATTGGTAGTTGTTCGCATCCAATACCGCCATCACGTCAGTTGCAGTTAGGTTTACCGCCGCCATTTTTGATGGATCTAGCCACACGCGCAGTGCGTATTTCATACCACCATATAGGTCAACTTTAGATACACCATTTACCGTGAATAGTTGCGGGTTGATTACACGCTCTAGGTAGTCGGTAATTTGGCTCGACACCAACTCATCACTAGTAAAACCAATGTAGAGTACCGCCGTCGTTGAACCGGTAGACATAGTTACGGTTGGATCTTCGGCTTCTTTAGGAAGCTGAGAACGTACCGAGTTAGTCTTGGCCAGTATGTCAGACAGCGCCGCATTCGGGTCGGTGTTCAACTTCATGTTAACGGTAATAGTAGAGCTACCGAGCACAGAAGAAGAAGTCATATAGTCGATGTTATCCGCTTGAGCCACAGCCTGTTCGAGGGGCTGGGTGATAAAGCCTTGGATAAGATCAGCACTTGCACCGTAGTAACTCGTGGTTACGGTTACGACGGTATTCGTCATTTCAGGGTATTCACGCACCTGCATTTTGAAGATTGCTTGTAAGCCAAGCAGCGCAATCAAAAAGCTGATGGATACCGCTAGAACTGGACGTTTAATAAAAACATCAGTAAAGCGCATTGTGCCTCCAGTTACAGCTTAGGTGTTTCAGATGGTGGAGTGATTGCATCACTTTCAACAACCTTAACTTTGGCACCGTTACTTAGACGTACTTGGCCAGAAGTTACAACCGTATCACCGGCTTTAACGCCTTCAAGGATGTGTGCAATATCAGCTGTACGCTCACCTACTTTTACAACATGTTGAGCAACACGTTGAACGCCGTCTTCTTCAGTCAGGATGTAAACATTGTCACCGTATAGAGTGAAAGTAATCGCCGTTTGAGGCAGAGTTACTTGGTTCTCTAGTTTAGGCAGAATGATGTTAGCGCGAGCGAACATACCGCTACGAAGCTTGCCATCATTATTTGGAATGTCTGCTTGAACTTGGATAAGACCACTTTGGATGCTTACTGCGGGTTCAATTGCACTGATAGAGCCTTCAAACGGTGTCTCTGGGTAAGCATCAACAAAGATGTCGATAGCCTGGCCAACATTGATACGAGAGATATCTGTTTGAGAAACTGTGAAGCGCAGACGCATGACACTGGTATCTTCTAAACGAACGATATCGGTACCCGATTGTAGGTATTGGCCTAGATAAACGTTACGAATACCAACAGTCCCGTCGAATGGTGCGCGAATTTCACGACGCTCGATCGATGCCTTTAGGCTTTCAATGTCAGCAGATAGAGAGAAGTAGTTCGCTTCTGCTTCATCGTACGCTTCTTTAGAGATAGAACCTTTCTTGAATAGACCTTGGTAACGTTTGTATTTTGCTTTCGCAGCAGGCAAACGAGCTTCAGAACTCTTTAGGTTTGCTTTCTCTACGTCAGAATCAAGACGTACCAGTTGCTGACCATTCTTAACATCAGTACCTGATTCGAAAGAGATCTGGTCAATAACACCGCTGGTTTCGTTCGCTAGTGTCACACCTTGGTTAGGTTCGATGAAGCCGATAGCTTCAATCACTGGAACCCAGTCGATCGGCTGAACTTCAGTTACCGTTACTGGAAACTCTGGTTCAGGGCGGTTGGCCATATACTCAGCAATTTTTTGTTGTTTGAACATGTTAAACCCAATAACGCTGCCGAAAAGTAGTACAGCGATGAGTAACATGAAGAAAGTCCACTTTTTCATTATGGTCAAAACTCCGATCTAGTGTTTAATTATTGCGTCCCAACTGGCTTCGATTGCAGATTCTAGTTCTGCCTCATCAAGTTGGTAAAATCCTAAAGAATGCTTGCGTGCTAGAGAAACACTAGCCGCCAAGCTCAATCCACCTAATACTTCATTGTTAAGTGGTTTAAACAATCCTTGTTCTTTCCCCTCATTAAATAGCAGCTCAACTTGGGCAAACATTTTACGTTCTAGTTCCCTGAAGTTTAGGCTATTTGTGATGGGTAGAGAGTCATACTGAACCCGATTTTTTATTGCGGCTAAATTCGTTCCTGCTAAGTTCCATATGTTCAACCACATAGTACGGTAGCGTTGTTTAATTGGATCCGAATCATTAACCCCTTCTTGAACAGCATCAGCTACTCTTTGAGTCACGAGCATTCGAACATCTTCTATCAAATGCTCTTTATCATCGAAGTAGCGATAGATAGTGCCTGCAGCTACTCCCGCTTCTTTGGCTAATTTTTGCATTGAAAGGCCTTGGAAACCGACCTCTGCAATTAGCTTTTCAGCTGCAGAAAGTATTTGCTGGCGTTTATCCCGAGGTGCATGAGTTGTCATATTTCAATCACCAATGAATGAACGTTCATTCATTATAGCCTAATAACCACACACATGTGCAACAAAGTTTTACATAATCAGCGTAAAAATCTTGTATAAGAGAACGTAGCATTCGCGCTGTTGCAGCATTATTATAGGCGCGCAATTGAATTCGCCCCTCTAGACCAAACTGAGAATCAAATGAAACTGAACCCAAGACAAGATGAAGCCGTGAAATATGTTTCGGGCCCCTGCTTAGTATTAGCGGGCGCTGGATCCGGTAAAACACGTGTTATCACCAATAAAATTGCTTATCTGGTTCAGGAGTGTGGTTACAAGGCGCGTAATATTGCGGCGGTGACTTTTACCAATAAAGCAGCACGCGAGATGAAAGAGCGTGTTGGGCAAACCCTGGGTAAGGGCGAATCGAAAGGGCTGATTGTTTCGACCTTTCATACCATGGGCTTAACCATCATTCGTCGTGAATACAAAGCGCTGGGTTTGAAAGCGGGTTTCTCTCTGTTTGATGACCAAGACCAACTAGCTTTGTTAAAAGAGCTAACAGAGAGACAGATCGATGGTGATAAGGATTTGCTACGCGCTTTAATGAGCACCATTTCGAATTGGAAAAATGACATGCTAACGCCAGATCAGGCGAAAGCACGTGCTCAAGGCGAACAAGAGCAGTTGTTTGCATTCTGTTTTGAGATGTACCAGAAACAGATGAAGGCATACAACGCACTCGATTTTGATGATCTGATCGCGATGCCTGTATTGTTACTGAAAACCAATCAAGAGGTGCGTGAGCGCTGGCAGTCGCGTATCCGCTATTTACTGGTCGATGAATACCAAGATACCAACACCAGCCAATATGAGTTGGTTCGCTTACTGGTGGGAGAGCGTGGTCGTTTAACGGTAGTAGGTGACGATGACCAATCTATCTACTCATGGCGTGGTGCAAAACCGCAAAACTTGGTGTTGTTGGGTGAGGACTATCCGAATCTTCGCTTGATCAAACTCGAGCAAAACTATCGCTCAACCAGTCGAATCTTACGTGCGGCGAACATCTTGATCGCCAACAACCCACACGTTTATGAAAAGTCACTGTTCTCAGAGATCCCAGACGGTGAAAAGCTCAAGGTACTGAATGCTAAGAATGAAGAGCATGAAGCCGAGCGCATTACCGGTGAGATCATCGCCCACAAGTTTTTGAACCGTACTGAATATAAAGATTACGCAGTGCTTTACCGTGGTAATCACCAATCTCGCTTGATAGAAAAAGCCTTGATGCAGAACCGTGTGCCTTACAAGATCTCTGGCGGTACCTCTTTCTTCGCTAGAGCTGAGATTAAAGACATCATGGCTTACCTGCGTGTGTTGGTGAACCCTGATGATGACAACGCTTTCCTACGTATTGTAAATACACCGCGTCGTGAGATTGGTCCGGTGACGCTTGAGAAATTAGGTAGTTACGCCAATATGCGCGGCAAAAGCCTATTTGAAGCTAGCTTCGAAATGGGGTTAGAACAGACATTGACTGGTCGTGGTTTAGAAAACTTGCGCCGTTTTTCTGATTGGATTGTTCGTATCTCCGATAATGCTGAACGTGGAAACACCGTTGAAGCGGTTCGATCCTTGGTCCGTGACATCAATTACGAAGATTGGCTCTACGAAACCTCTCCAAGCCCGAAAGCTGCTGAAATGCGAATGAAGAACGTCTCTGATCTCTATAGTTGGATTGTGGCCGATCTTGAGGGTGACAATTACGACAAAGAAGAGAAAACCCTGCGCGAGGTGGTTCAACGTTTAACGCTGCGCGACATGATGGAGCGTGGTGAAGATGATGACGATGCAGACCAAGTTCAATTAATGACTCTGCACGCTTCGAAAGGCCTAGAGTTCCCGTATGTATTTCTGATGGGTGCAGAAGAGGGCATCTTGCCACACCAAACCAGTGTTGATGAAGGCAACGTAGAAGAAGAACGTCGTCTTATGTATGTGGGGATTACTCGAGCGCAGAAAGAGCTGACCTTTACTAAGTGTCGTGAACGTCGTCAATATGGTGAATTAATCAAGCCAACACAAAGCCGCTTCCTTGATGAGTTGCCGCATGATGATGTGGAGTGGGAAAGCGTTAAGAAGCCTCAATCCGCTGAAGAAAGAATGGAGAAAGGGCAGGCGCACATTGCGAATATTCGAGCGATGTTCAACAAGAAGTAATGCTCTGCTTTTATAGAACTATATAGAAGCCAATAAAAAAGGTGACCATGAGGTCACCTTTTTTGAATCTGGCATCTTTTATTACAGATCGGTAAATTACAGACCGGCAATCATGTGCTCGATAGCATCTTTGATTTCGTCGTCTGAACAGTCCATACATGAACCTTTCGCTGGCATCGCATTGAAACCGTTGATTGCGTGGTCAGCTAGAATGTCGCGACCTTGAGCAATACGAGGACCCCAGTCACCAGCATCACCTGTTTTAGGTGCGCCACTTACGCCAGATGCGTGACAAGCGATACAAAAGGTACCGTAAACTGCTGCGCCATCACGAGGGCCTGTTGGTTCTGCGGCTACTGGCTCGCTGCCGACTAGGTAAACTTGGCCAACTGGTTTGATGCGTTCAGCAATTGCATCGTGCTCTGCTTCGCTTAGGCCTGCAGCCATTGCGCCAGTTGAAAAGGTTAAAACTGCGATGACAACGCTTAAAATTCGACGAGACATATCCATTAAACTCACTTTACATTCCCAAGGTAAGTACATGCTTACCAATTTATAGTGTTGGAAGGGTGTTTTGGCTTTAACCAGCAAAGAGCAACTGTTAAACCAATGTAAATAATGGGTGATTATATCCCGATAAGTTGTTGCAATAAACAACAACTTATAAGCTGTGGCGGGTTGTAGTACTCAAATAAGGGGTTTATCACATATTAACTGTCGAAAAAGAGACCAAACAGAAAAAAAAGTTAAAAAAGTACTAGACGGCATTGGGTGATATACGTATTATTCCACTCCGCCGACAGGGCATGCGCCTGTAGCTCAGCTGGATAGAGCGTTGGCCTCCGGAGCCAAAGGCCGAAGGTTCGAATCCTTTCAGGCGCGCCATCCGGTCTCTTACTTCGGTAAGTGAGAAATTGGCAAAAAGAAATAATGGTGGCTATAGCTCAGTTGGTAGAGCCCTGGATTGTGATTCCGGTGGTCGCGAGTTCGAATCTCGTTAGCCACCCCATTCTTTCTTTACAAAATATCGGTAGCTTCGGCTTCCAGTGTTGATTCATTATTCCCAAGAGTCGATACAAAACTAGTCGGTGAATAGCGCAGCTTGGTAGCGCATCTGGTTTGGGACCAGAGGGTCGGGGG
>NZ_JBFSVK010000054.1:0-11320 GCF_041467855.1 Vibrio sp. 10N.247.311.51
CCCCCCCCCCCCCCCCCCCCCCCCCCCCCCCCCCCCCCCCCCCCCCCCCCCCCCAAATGAAATCTTCAACGATGAAAGCCAAGATGAGAGAGCTTGGATAGACAGGTTCGTAGAGTGATACAACAATGAGCATAAACATCGAAGACTAAACTACGTGACGCCTTCGGAAAGACATGCGGGTAAGGGTAGTGAGAGCTTACAAAAAAGAACGGCAGTTCTAGAGGTACGCCGAGAGCAAAACCCTGAACGTTAGTCAGAAGAAATCAAGAACTGCGAACCAGTTGGTGACGTTCATTTGAATCCAGAAAAAGAGGTTGCTTAATTAATAATCAACCAGTGACTAGTAGCTTGAAAAACGTCGAAAGCCCGACTCGGCAGAGTTTACCTTCAGTCTCGCAATACAAAGCAACCAGAAATTTTGATGCCTAGCTGCTTCCGGTACTGGAGGCGTATCCAACAGGAATGGTCAGAAATAACAGCTAAGCATGACTGGACGCGCGAATATCTGTCCACAAACGTCCAGAGCTCATTGCAAAGTTGGCCCAACGAAGCCCACTATGCTTTTTAATAATCGGCTTCCACTATGAAGTTGTAAGTACCAGTATAAGTCTTTCCAGGAGTCGCTAGGTGAAGGTCTGCCACAGAAAATTCTATCGAACCCACCTGTTGACGAACATGGGCAAGAGACGGATTAAATGTGGCTGCATCATAATGTGTCCAGACATCTGCTCCTAGCTCAATCAACGAGTTTATATGGTCGAAACGAATGCGAACTCTCTGCGCAAAACCGTTTGCGTCCAACAAACATTGTCCATTACTATTTTTTCCCAAATTACCGCCACAGCTGTATTTTATGTTGAATGATTCGTTAGTCTGGATTTTTATGGGTAATCCGGCCCCCCAATATGGATGATCCCCTTGTTCAAAATTAAGCGATCCCGCTCGGTATGGTATATTGACTTTGAAAACGTGTCCGATGTCCAGTACAATATGACCAGATAACGTCTCCCAACTGTCACGAGGCTTAAGGTGATATGTACTAGAGTTCAAATTAACATTACCATAATACCTACCAGGCGTTAGAGGGCCGGAATAACTAGGGCTGACTCTCATTGCTAATAAAACTTCCCAGTACCCATGACCATTGTCAGGCGCATAACCGTCATGAGTGACGCCGGTACCAACATTGTAATAAAGCATTTCAGACTCATGATCACCATAGCCTTGACGTGCGTAACAGTAATTACCTTTTGCACTACCACCGCCCCAGAACCTCGGTCCCCTTAGCACATAATGGCCAATAACACTAATTTCAACAGGCAGTTGGTTACCATAGTTATCTGTTAAGACTTGCTCTGTTACCCCGTTCCCGTATTTAACTACATACCCATGAGCTGCATTACTGATATCTATAACACTTATTCTAGTATACCCCCCAAGAATAGAGTTCTGTGAACAACTTGGGTTATGTATTGAGCTAGCTACCTTGGTAAAATAAGTAGCTCCACTTGAAGGGTCGAGTTTATAATGTACCTGTCCAAAACTGGCTGCATCAAGCCAAGCACTATATAAGAACAATATTGAAAATTTAAAAACCTGTTTCACAACTTAATTCTCCCAGATATACATATTCATCACGATTATAATTACTTAACTCTTTAGTGCATAATAATCTATCATCAGAGAAAATCTCTATTATAGGAAACTGCTCGGAAACGGCCAGCTGAAAATATCCGTCGCTGATGTCTCTATTAATAACTACTGAAGATTCATGGTTGACGATTTTTATACTATTAGATGCATCTATATTCTCTATAAAGCCTGCCACGTGAAAATAGTTCCTTGGTTCTAATTCTATAAACTTAACGCCTCCTTTATAAAAAACACCATGATGCAGTCTATCTTCATCATCGATAGTAGCACTGTTCGAATGTACATAGAGTGTAGCTGAATCATATTCAGCCACTGGGATAAAACTCAATTTTCCATCTAATACCACTTGTTCTCTTCCTGATATCAGGTCAATTTCTGACGTAGAACGTGGGTCAAACGTACTATTTTCTACTAAAAAACCCGAAGAACTTGATGCAGTGTCGAAAAAACCAACATTGTTATCGGATGAGACGACAGAACCACCGTAAAGAAAAGAGCCTGTGAAATCAGTGTCAGTACTGTTTCTATTCATTGATAATGAAATATTGCCTGATCCTTTATCATTCCTGATTTGCGAACCGAAAAGAGCATTGATGCTATTGTCCCGCGAATGACTGATGTCTGCAGATACGCTTTCTATCAATTCAGAGTCGATATCAGAATTCGCATAGGCACTGACCACATAATCACCACCCTGACTAAATAAGCTCACCCCGCCTGAGGAACTATCTGAAAAAGACAGAGGCATTGATAAATTTAGGCCGAAGAAGAATTCATTTGATACGAAATCACGATCTCTTACCCCCACATGATAGCTAACATATAGTGGGTCACCTCTAAATTGAGCAAATTTATTAAAGTAAGCAGTAATCTCTGATTGCTTAGAATCTATAATATAATTTGCATGACTATTCTCTAAAGCTGAATACATATAATTGATATGAAAAGAATCGAAAAAATAATTTTCGTAACGTCCGCTAAAGTTAACATAAAACCTTTCGCTAAGTTCTGATTCGATGCTTTTGTACAGATATTCCGTATTAAAGAGAAAGTGTTTGCCAAGTTTAGTATCTAATCTTCCAAGAAAGTTGTAATTACTCTCATCAAGTGCAGAAAGCTCAAAGCTTAAAAAAGATTGACTAGAAAAAAAATAATCACTTTTCATTAGAAGTAAATTGTCAAAATCGGACAACATACCACCAATTTCGACATCAAGGTTTTGATTTGAAAATATAGTTTTTTCATACAAAGCAAATAGTACATTCGTATCCCCAGAATTTAGCTCATCATAAACACCAAAAGACAAGAAATCGACGTTATTAGTATTTCTATTAGTGACTGTCCTGACTATTGGGGCTAGGGTTGTTCCTATATTCAGTTTTCTATGTATTGTTATGTCATAGGTGCCGATAGGAAGAGCACTAGCATCAATGAAACTATGACCTTCTGAATGAGGAGCGCTATATAGTAAAGAGGATCCTCGATATACTTCTACTACCCCCCTGCTTGGCATATAAATATCTATATTGAGGAATTGACCGCTTTTACCTAACCTTCTTTCTGAGGCATCTTCGATCGAAAATTGCTTTATATCTCTCATGTCAATAATTGCGTTTGAGAAGCCACTTCCTAGTCTTGTTTGATCGTCTAACAATGAAAACATATAACGATTTGAACCATAATCTTTACCTAGTGCGGTTTGATTATTAACAAATTCAACATTGCTATTACCATCAACATAGGAACCTCCTTCAAATTCAAAAAAACTGTTTTTATAACCTATGGTAGTATCTAAGAGTGCAGAACCACTAAAATAAGACAAATTATTAGAACCGGTTATTCTATAGTTTGTCACCGTTCCTAGTGCGTTAACATCACTCTCCTTCAAATAATCAAGTTTATTTTGACTATTTATTCTTCTGTTTTCGAGCAAAACTTCAATATATTTAACTCGGCTGTCTTTTACTGGCTCGCTGAATGTTACTTTTGTCTCAGAGTTAGATGTTTCTTCTCCACATACATTTAGCATAAACTGCTGAGCAATGATATCAGCACAGGTATATTCTTTATTGGTTTTTATTTCAACCACATCACTCATTGATGAAGTGTAAATAAAAAACTTCGTAGTGCTACCTTTGTATAGCGTGTATCCTTCTGCTATAGTTTTTCCGTATAATCTAAATTGAAGCTCATCTCTAAATTCTACATCTTCGAAACCAGAAGGAGTGTCACTGACTATTAAAAGTTTCGGATTATCGATACTATCTAGTGCAAATGAAATAGAAGGAAATAATACAGTTATAAAAAATAATTCTTTTTTAATTTTTCGATAAAAAATCTTGTTCATGGACATATTTACTTATACCTATGCCATTGTTTAAGTCACAATTAAAAACCACACTAGTCATGTCTATACCAACATCACCCACATCAAAAGTACGCTCTCGGTTTGGTATCATTCGAATATCATTGAATATTTTGCAATCAAGATCTTCCTCTTCCGAGCAAAGAGTACAATTCGTTAAGGTACCAACTCCATTGCCGTTATTTTTTAGCGTAAGAATACCATTATCCACTGTAGAAATAATATCCGGTTGTGAGTCTTCATTTGAAATAGCTACAAATCCACTAGTCGCAATAGAAATAAATATACCGGAATTAACTTTGTCCTTGGAATTAGGACTTTCCAGTTTTTTGTTAGTAACTGGTACAAATCTAACTTTAAAATACCTGTCTTTTACTACACTTTCAGCAGTTTTGACGACTCTAAACTGTACAGAACTTTTTGGAGGTACTAACCCTTTCTCAGGAATGACAATTATTGAGTCTTTTTTTCCTTCGCCTTCAACTAGCTCTAACTGTTCATTTCCATTTTCATCGAAGGTGACTTCTACAACGTGCGTTTCCACGTAGGCAATATCGTCAACTGGGTTGGATAGCTTTATTAAATCACTTCTTTTATTGCCCTTTAATATTAGTAATTCTTGGTCAGCTTCAACTCTATTACTGGCTGCCGAAGCAGCCAGAGATATAAGAGATGCCAACACAACTAAAAATAAAATTCGTAGTTTGAACATCAATGTCTGTCTCGTTGGTTGACTTTGTTGCGTAATAGTGAATTCACGAAGAATTGGCACCTAAATTTAGAATAAAACTCTTAGTTCACTTCAGTTATCTACCAAGCGATAAGGCTTTAGGCTTTAGTGGACTTATCACTGCTTGAGGAATAACAGGTGAAGTGGATTATTCTTTTACGCAACAAAGTCTCGTGATTTATAGGGAATCTTCGAAAACCAGTTGTACTGAGCCTGAATATGCACCCGATGACAACGCCGCACCAATAGGTTGATATTGACCAATATTAATATCGAGAGGATAAGCAACAAAAGTTCCCGCAGAAGGAGGAGTACTGTCAATCTGCGACGAGTTGTGTGTAATTGCGTTATTATCAATTGTCACGTCTAGGGGCAATGTGTCTACACCATTTGTAATACTTGGTTGGGCAAGTAGCTGCGCTCGTAGTCCTGTACTAAATGTCGATTCGATATTCATGTTAAACGAACTAAAAGAATCATTTACTTCATCATAAACAAGATTAGCGATAACACCACTAAAGTCGTTTCGACCAACAGGACGCACTTTGAAATCTTGCGCCGCAATAGTCGTAGTTACGTTGATAGTGGCATTTACTTGGTCACCTGGTGCTGCGCTGGCTGCTAGTGGAAAAATGCACCCAAGAAACAGACAAGCAGATGTATTGATACGTGATTTCAAATTCATTTTTTTTCCTTTAAATTATCCATTAAAAATATAATTACTATACTACTCAATTAATGACACATTTATTGATAGCTGTGAAAATTGGCCACACCAAAATATTAGCCTTTTTCTTGCCTGCAAAAACACCTAAAAGATAAACTTATCGCAAATGCAGTGGATATATCCATCTATATCCGTAAAAGAGTCCGATTTTGATATCGTTTTTAACAAACTCATTAATAGACTTATTACATAACTCAATAAAACTAAATCAAGAGGGCCTTTGTTGCGTGGTGCGGAAAAAGCCAAAAAAGATAACTAACTGGGCGGATTATATTAAAGCGCTATGCAAATGTAGTTCAGTTACGTTCTGGATAGATGGATCCACATAAATGCATGACAATGCAAAATCCATCATGGTATACGTGGTAAGGGCTTCCAGTACTCAAACACAGCGATTGAAACAGCTTTTATGATCAAGGGCATTCTCTCTGCCGTTGCATGTACTTCAAGGCTTTATCAACTCGATATTCGAGCTATTGGATGTTCCGTTGACTACACCTGTAACAGTAAACGCTCGAAGACAGTTCACGTTTAATATAACGATGAATATAGAGGAGCTATCCGCCGTATATTTATTGGCTCAACTAGCCTCAAAGTCTTTGGTGAGGGGGAGTGGAAAGTGAAAAAGCATGGTGCAGAAAAACGCAGAACATGGCGTAAATTACACTTAGCTGTAGAAGTGGATACTCACGAAGCGGTTAGTGCGGAAGTCAGCCTTTTAAATGTAGGCGATAATGAAGTGCTTTGATGCTTAATTCGGTGAGAATACATGATAGTCCCATGTTCATCAGTTGTGAAACAACATACTGAGATTCTGGCATACCTAGCCCTGTAAGCTTATTCAGCGCTTTGATCATAACGCAGGTCTCGCCAACCTGAGCATTGTAATTTCTTAGGCTTAATTTCCCACCTAACAACTGTTTTACCCGATACATTGCTGTCTCTGATAGTGAGCGCTTATGATAACCATACCGCTTTTCCACTTATAGTTGGAGTCGTGGAGCTTCTGACAACCTACGGCAAGATTACGAGGGTGTCCTCGCTCCCTGAACGCAGCTCCTTCTCGTGGCGGGTAAAGCGGAATCGGCGAGATCTACCACGCTTACCTTGTTTGTTTTCACTGGGCTATCGTTTGCTCATCAATCCAAAAGGTCAGAGAACCACGGTTGATTAAGGCTTTATTGTATTGCTTTCAGTTAGTTGTTTTGTAACGAGGTTTAGACGTGAGGTTACGACGATTGATGGGTGTAGTAGATAAAATCGTAGCTTCTTGATTTAGTTCCATCGATTTAAGCAAGAAAGCCTCTATTAGTTTAACTGTAATCACATAAGAGAAAGGAGGCCGATTTTCAGGCCTCCTTGGTTAAAACATGAAATATATTACAAGACTATTTATCTTCAACTATCACTACGTTTTCCCAGTTTTCAAGGATACAGTCGTCATATGACGAGTTCGAAAATAACCCCTGATATGCTGTTTGATAACTTACAAGGTGACACTTCGGTTCGCCAAACCAACCCTTTTCCCAATATGTTTCAACTTGACCAGAGCCGTTAGTTGGGAAATCATTCATACCAGCACATGTTAGAGTTGACTCGTCTTCTACTTCTGGCATACCAAAATGGTCTCGGAATTGCTTATAATAGCCAATACGGTGTAGTGAGGCGGCGCTCTCTTCATCCCCCCTACATTCAAGACCACCATTAATAATATTAGTTGTGGTGCCAAAGCCACCCTTGATGTTTGCTTTCAAATCATATTCGTTAGGTATCCAGTTTCCAATAACTACGTCAGCCATGGATGGCTTAGGAGATTGGGGGGTCATGAAGAAATAGAGGCTAGAAGCAAGGTTTAACCATGTATCTGCGACTTTCTCGGGGGCGTCAAGCAGTACTCTTTCATCGCCAAACATAGCTTTAGAGAAAGTTCCATAGTTGTAGTAGTAACTTAACTGCTTCGCTCCTCGTCCGAAGTATGACTTAGTATCACCATTGGGGAATTTACCACATTCCCACCAGGCCATTTCTGAACCGCATTCCTGATTATATCCGTTTCTGCTTTCTTCATCGAAGCCGATTTCGCGCAACCAATATAGGCCCTGTTGCCACTCTTCAACACCGCTCCATGAATCATTCGCACCTGTTTCTTGTACATAATGAGCAAAAGACGTCGCCAATAAATTCTTACATATCGCGTCAGAATCCAAATTCTCATATGTCTCACAGAAACCTGGAAACTTCGCAACGGATTTTAAGAAATTGTCATAGCTGTATGCTGCATTTCGCATGGGAAAAATCGCTTCCCACCCATTGTCACCACCAATAATACGCTCTACTCGTTTGACATTTTCTGGGTTGTCTTGTCGACCACTGCTTACTAATACTACCTCACTATTGCTAAGAGTACGCACTGAGTGCTGTGCTTCAAGAAACTTAGGTGTGACAGCGTTAGCTAAATCTAACTCTATTTTACTTCTTGGGATTTCGATTTTGTTCGGGTCTGGCACTATCTCCTGGTCCACTGATAACTCTAATTCAGTACCTTCCGGTGCCCATAGCGCATTTCTTCCCCCTGTGTAGTCAATAACTTTAATTGAACCATCTTGTTGTGCCTCACCTGCCAAAACTCCGGGAATACCCAGCGCATTGATCGCATCCGCAACCAAGTGTGTACTCCATGTAGACACTGGACTAGTTGCAGGTATTTCCAAGTAGTTTATTGAACCATCTGGAGTGGTTAATTTTGCAGTAATATTAGCAGGAACGATGGTTTGAATATGGTCTGTTTTAATTTGCTGAATAGCCTCTAATGAACTAATGCTAAGGTGTGAACCTTGAGGGCCAAAAACGGCATTCCGACCACCACTATAATCAACGGGAACCACACCGTCCTTTTGGTATTCACCAGCTTCAACGCCAGGTATTGATGCCTCATTGATTGCATTTGCGAGAAAATGAGGCGAGTACAGGGAAACGTTTGCTAACTGCCCTGTTCTCACAACATGGGCACCGTTTGGTGTGGTAATTTCCGCAATTAATACTGACGGTAAAGATGAAATAAGGTGATCTAGTTCGATACGTCCGAAAGAACTTACGGCATCGATATCGATAGTAGTACCTTCTGGACCATATATGATGTTTCTGCCACCGGTATATTCAATAACTTCTAGCTTACCATTTTCTTGGTATTCACCAGCCTTGACACCAGGTATTTTAGCTTCATTGATCGCTTCAGCTAAGAAATGACCTGAATACAAAGAAATATTTTGGAGTGGTCGCGATATAACGCTGTATTCCTCACCTGATGGAAGATTAATTGTCGCTGTTAGAACCGAGTTTTCGTCTGAAAGGAACGCTCCTGTCCTTATTGTCGCCACTTCATTTTTTTCGTTAAATGGTGGTTCTTCAACATAATCCCCTATATATTCCCATGGCTGGTTGGTTAAATCAGACTCGTCTCCTGGGAGCAAAGATGGGGAAGTGGAATTTTGATTATTCACATACCATTTCGCTTGGTATATTTTTCCGTCGTATACAACCTTATCCCCTTTAAAATAATCTTGTAAAGGGGAAAACTTAACTATTTCATTTTCATTGAGTAAAATGAAGCTATTACTTTCACCCAACCCACCATTTTGATGCGTAACAGAAGCAGTAGCGATAGCAGTAACTGGAGCAGCAATTGCAACTGTTAAGGCCAACGCAATTTTAGATAATTTCATATATTTCCTATATAGTTTATTGTGTATTTCAGTTAATTTAGAGGCTGTTTTCATACTAGAAAAAAGAGCAAAACATTTAGAAAAATACTTTACGCCCGACCTAAAATAACTTATGGACGTTCTCAATTCATTGTCAACAGTCATCAACAAAACAACATTAGATAAAACCTAATCACCAAGAAATTGCTGACAAAAATATTTAATGAATTACTCCCCTGGCAATTAAATTAAATTTATTATCTTACCATCATGTCAATTCCTATTACGGACATTTTTACCACTAACCCCTGTAGAATAACTACCGTTAATATAAAATACTACCTATTTAATTTAGATATATCCAATTTATCATTGCGTATCATTGCAGCCTTGTTGCGTCATTAGGATTGGTTCCTCGCATACACAGCAATGTCGGTCGAGAAAGATAATTAGGGCATAAATAAATGGACAATGGGTAGGCATTGCTAGCCACGGCTTAGATACGGTAGGTATATAAAAAATTGCACTACAAATGAAGGAAAGGGAAATAGGTCTAACCAACTTTATTAAAAAATAGCCTGTTCAAACAGCTAATAGCTCGTGTAGTCATTTGACAGTTAATGCGCGAACAAAACCATTATGGTTCGACGTATAACTGCAGCATCATTTATGAAACGAATACACTTGGGCAGTTGTACGTTCATTGTCATCAGTATTTACTTGCACACGTGGGAGTGCCCATACTCGGTCAGATGGTTGCTTCCTCATTTAGTTTCATCTAATTATGCACGTCAGAGGCCAGCAAATGTTCAAAACGATAAATAGTTTGGAAGTAATTAGATTCATCTATAACAAGGTGGTCAGGTAAGCGCACTTTCACATCTTCATATGTAGTGTACTGGAATTTATAGTTTTGCATTTTAAAACCGGCGATATAGAGTTCGCGTGACAGGATAGAGCTACTCAATACGACTTGAAAGTACCGTATTTGAGCCGTTATTTGCGACATATCGTATCCCCAGTTAGTGATATCGCGCCCTGCGTTTAGCTAATAGTAATAGGTCTACACACTGCAATAATAGAAGCTCTTCTGAGACCAAATCGACCATTTTTCAGGTTGTTCCTCTATTGAACTCATAACTCGTCGCATTAGCACTTCTCTCACCTTTCTCAAATCATTGAAAGCTTCTTTTTTGCATATAAATAAAATCTCCAAGCGAGGGAGGTAATTATTGTTATAATACCTATTGACGAATATCGTTTTTCTACCAATTAACTTACAGACAGGGAGTACACATTTTTTCAATAACCTAATCTTATTTTCAAACAATGGGAAAGGAAATTCATCGTATGTCACAATAGTTATACCATCGAATTTTCGTAATTCTAGAATAGCATCCCTATTATTTATAGAAACCACATGCACCTGTGGTTTATTTATACCTTTAAACACTTTTAAAACGTAATAAATTTCCTTTTTATTATAGTCTTTATGACCATTTATGATTAGCACCTTATTAAAATAACAACTCGCGACCATAGAAACAATATTAACACTTGAACGAGAACAACAAATAGTTATCGGTTCTCCAGATTCAAAATATCTAATCATTTTATCAAATATATCACTGTATATGTGGCTCATACTAGAACGTTCGAAGTACGTAAAATTATTCTGTTCTATACCTTGAATAAAACTATTTATTGAGAAACGACGATAATTCAACTCTTTGCCTAAAATATATTTTGTTCTTTCTCTAATGCCAATTTTATCATTATCAAAAAATGACAACACACCCCCACACTTCGACAACCAATCTGCGAATAATTACATTATTATTAATCGAGAACCTACCTTCAAAAAATGAAACTTTTGAAATATAAAACCTCTTAAATTTTCCTATTATCGCATTCATATTAAAGGCCAACCTATTTAGGGCATCCAATTTATCCAAACGTCTTTTATCATTTGGCAACTAAATAAATCAGAGCATAAATCAGTCATAAATCTAATTCACCAATTAATGAAGATATAGCGATTTCTCGATAAATAAATCCACAATTCAGGCGTATAAAGCACACTCTCTGGGGCTTTGTTTCCTAAATCAGGGAACTAATGCTTAAAGCTACGATCAGATCATCTA
>NZ_JBFSVK010000055.1:0-11036 GCF_041467855.1 Vibrio sp. 10N.247.311.51
AGAAGCTAACGGCTAGCTACATATGGTGTCGTTGATCTTCAAGCTGATTTGATCAACAACGCCATGTTAAAGCCACCTTGGATACAGGTGGCTCAATCATATCGTTAAGTGTTTAGCTTAAAATAAACATTAAACTCTGTCGAAATCGACCATCAATATGAATTTATTTAAAACTAATTGTAATATTCTATTTTCTCCAAACACCCCATTCTCCAGAAGTCCCAGGTTCTTCGCCTTTTGTCCACCAATATGCGGTCCAAATTTCCCCATCAAAAATAACAGAATCTCCATTGTTATAGATTTTAGATTCTTGCCATTTCATAGATGGTATTTCAGGTTCCGTTGGGGTATCGGGAATAGTAGGAGGTGTTGTTTCATTTTCAATAACACGCCAAACTCCCCATTCACCAGTAGTTCCTGGTTCATCATTTCTCGTCCACCATTTAGCTAACCAAGTCTTATCACCATGCTCTACAATATCACCATCGTTATAAACTTTATTTTGATCCCAATTAGAAGGACTAATTACCGGCGGCTCTGGATCGACAACAGGTGGTACTAGCTCTGAGCCTTTAATTAACGATAGTTGATAAGTAGGGTTAGCAGATTTAGCAAAAACTTTGTTTGCAAATACGTTCTTTGTATCAAACATATAGTGGTCCATTGATTCATGCCAGATACCAACAAACCATTTCCCTTCTTTCTGGTCATTAAACTTTGCAGCTAATACTGCTGGCCAGTTCTGTTGATTTGCCAATGATATATCTAAGCGAACATCAGTAGTCTCTGAACCATGTTTGTTAAAGGTTCGAAATCTAACAGTATCGTCAACATCTACGTTTGGAAATTCAGTCGTTAAAAAATAACCGAGGTCAATTAGATAATTACCTTCAGGTTCATCTGGTGTTGTTTCTTCATCTGGCGGGCTTTGTTGCGTAATTCAATGGAACTAAATCAAGAACCTACGATCTGATCAGCTACGTTCACTCTATCTCGTAGCCCTATGCCTAAACCACGTTACAAAACAACCAACTGGAAGCAATACAACCAATCACTCATTAACCGTGGTTCTTTGACCTTCTGGATTGATGAAGAAGCAATAAGTGGGTGGGCGCAAAGCAAACAGAATAAGCGCGGGAGGCCACGTCGGTTCAGTGATTTAGCTATTACGACAGCACTCATGGTGAAACGAGTTTTTTCTATGCCACTGAGAGCGCTGCAAGGATTTATCGACTCGATATTTAGGTTAGCCCATGTGCCGTTAAGTTGTCCGCATTACACCTGCATCAGTCGTAGAGCCAAGCAAGTTGAGGTTTCATTTAAAACAAAAACTAGAGTAACGATACAGCACTTAGCCATTGATGCAACTGGCCTTAAGGTTTATGGCGAAGGTGAATGGAAAGTCAAAAAACACGGGACGGATGGCAAGCGTAGAGTCTGGCGAAAGCTTCATATTGCCGTCGATACCAACACTCATGAGATCATTGCCGCCGAGCTAAGTTTATCGACGGTTACAGATGGAGAAGTACTCCCGAACTTACTGAAACAAACACGCCGAAGTATCCTTGAGGTGTCTGGTGATGGCGCTTACGACACGAGAGCGTGTCACGCTGCTATTAAGATTAAGGGGGCCATTGCGCTTATTCCCCCAAGAGAAGGAGCAGCCTTCTGGGAGCGTGGTCACCCTCGAAATATTGCCGTGGGTTGTCAGAAGTTATACGGCTCAAATAAGTATTGGAAAGAGCGGTATGGATACCACAAACGTTCACTCTCAGAAACGGCGATGTATCGAGTTAAACAGTTACTAGGAGGACGATTGAGCTTAATAAATTATAATGCACAGGTGGGTGAAACTTACGCGATGATAAAAGCGTGGAACAAGCTTACTGGATTAGGTATGCCTGAAACTTGTCGTATTGACTAAGAAATACGCGAAATGGGGCTGCTCTGTCTCTAAACTGAATTACGCAACAAAGCCTATCATTATTAGTAAATTTCCATACATTATTTTTGAGGATTATATGAAATCAATATCAACAAAGCTTCTTCTAGTTCCACTGCTCTTTTCTATCTTTTTAGTTGTAAGCAACTTAAAAAGCGAAGCTACCTCAAATGAGGTTATGGAGAGTTTTCACTCTGTGTACGAGGACCGAGTCATTCCGTTATCTGATTTGAAAAGTATTTCGGATTTGTATGCGGTAAGCGTGATTGATGCGGCGAATAAATACCATGTGGGAATGATAGAGCAGGCGGCTTTTTATTCTGGTGTTTCTGTTGCGATGAAAGAGGCTCATGAGCTATTCCCTCATTATCTGGCAACGCAGCTAACAAGAGAAGAAGAGGGGTTGGCAAAAGAGCTTCAACTTAAAATAGATAAGGTAGAGCGAGAAGTACCATTAATTCTTGATAAACATAGAAATATGATCATTGATGATTCTGAGGTGATCACGCAGCTTTATCTCCTTGTCGATGATATAGGAGGTGTTCTTGGTGAATTGATCTCATTGCAATTGGACATCGCTAAGGAAGAATTAGCCCATTCTAATTCAGTTTTAGAGTCCAACTCTTCTTTCTCATGGTGGTTGGTTCTTTTCTCTTCTATCGTTGCTTCTGGTTCATCTTATTTCCTAGTGAAAAGAGAATTGAGAAATTTACCATTGATCGTAAATTGGATTAAAGCCCTTGAGAATGGACGTTTATCGGACGTTAAGCTGAAAGAGGGTGGAAATGAGCTCGACACTATTTCAGATTCTTTGTCTCAACTGTCTGCAAAATTGAATGATATCCTGTCACAGGCAGGTGTAAGCATGAATTCAATTAACCAAAAGCAAGAAGAGTCTTTAGCTCTGATAGAGAGATCCCAGAGCAACTCTTTGAATGAATTATCATCGGTAGAGCAAATCGCTACGGCCGCGACTGAGTTATCTTCAACAGCAAGAGACGTTGCAGACAACGCGCAAAGAGCTGAGCAATCAGCGATGGAAGCGAATGACATTATTCAGCTAAGCCATGGAACATTGAAAAACTCAACTGACACGACAGAAGAAATTTCTGAATCAATATCAGAAACTCAAACGGTCGTGAATTTACTTAGAGAACACTCGGAGCGTATCAGCAGTGTTGTTGAGGTGATCAAGAATATCTCTGAGCAAACTAACTTGTTAGCGCTTAATGCCGCGATTGAAGCGGCTAGAGCCGGTGAACAAGGAAGAGGATTTGCTGTTGTTGCTGATGAAGTAAGAGCCTTGGCAGGGAAAACGCAGCAGTCGACTATCGATATTCAAGAAATCATTGCGCAGTTACAAGACCAATCTAAGCAAGCGGATGAATCTATGGTGAAAAACGTTGAACTGATGCGCTTAACAAAGTCTACCACTGATGAGCTTGCTCAATCTTTTCATTCGATATCAGAAAAGGTTTTAAGTATTTCAGAAGTGAATGCCATTGTTGCGACGGCATCAGAAGAGCAAAGTGCCGTTACGACAGATATATCGACACAGCTTGAAAATATGAACGTACTGGTTCAACAAAATATTGAAGGCATTGATCAATCAGCTCAAGCAAACCAAAGCGTTGTTGAAGTGACGAAAGAACTCAACTCAGAACTAAGCTATTTTAAGCTAGATAAATAACCAGTCGATGCTAGTGTGCTTTTTCTTTAGATGTGAAGCATAGTTGATTTAGACCATGACAAGATAGCCGCTGATCCGCACCAGCAGTTTTGGACACTGAGTTAAGTGAGTACAATCACTAATGAGGTGAACCGTGACAAGTAAGAAGAAGCGTATTATCCATTCTCCTGAATTTAAAGCAGAAACCCTGAAGCTGGCAGATAAAGTGGGAGTCGCTGCAGCCGCAAGACAGCTCTCGTTACATGAATCTCAGATCTACGGTTGGCGAAAAGCCACAAAGAAGAATTCTAATATTAGCCAACGAGAACAAGAATTGGCCGTCGAAGTCGCTAAGCTAAAGAGGCAGTTGGCAGAGCAAGCAGAAGAGCTAGAAATCGTAAAAAAGGCCGCCACCTACTTCGCGAAAAATCTAAAGTAAATTGCTATGAATTTATGCTCGAACACCTGCTGAGTTTTAGTGTTACACGCATGGCTAAGGTGTTCAGAGTTTCTCGAAGTGGGTTTTATTATTGGGTTGAGAATCGTCACAAGGCGATTCAACGCGAGGCAGCTCGCCAAAAGCTTGATACCAAGGTCAAAGAAGCCTTTGACGTTAGCAAAGAACGAGATGGCTCAAGACGTATTCAAAAGGAATTGGCTGAGAGCGGTGACAACCATAATGTTAAGACCATTGCTGCCAGTATGAAACGTCAGGATTTAGTAGCGAAAGCAGCACGCAAGTTTAAGTGTACAACGGACAGTAAGCATAAAATGCCCGTTGCTCCAAACTTGCTCGCTCAAGATTTTAACGCAACAGCTCCGAATCAAAAATGGGCAGGAGACATCACCTATGTTGCCACAAGCGAAGGCTGGCTGTACTTAGCTGTCATTATTGACCTCTATTCAAGACAAGTTATTGGTTGGTCTATGGATACGAGAATGACGGCCTCACTGGTCTGTGATGCCTTATCAATGGCTTTATTTCGCCGAGGTTTCCCTGAGCAGGTTATTACTCATAGCGATCGAGGTAGTCAGTACTGTTCGAAAGACTATCGAGACCTAATAAGCACTTATAATCTAAGGCAAAGTATGAGTAGGAAAGGAAATTGCTGGGATAATGCTTGTGTTGAGAGCTTCTTCCATTCTATGAAAGTTGAAGCAATCCAATACGAACCGATCATGACGAGAGAGCAGATGCGTCAAACGATCTTCGAGTACATCGAGGTTGATTATAATCGAACGAGAAGGCACAGTGCTCTTGGGTACCTAAGCCCAATGAACTTTGAAAAGCAAAATGTCGCTTAGTTAAGTGTCCAGTCTGACTGGAGCAGATCAGTTTGATAGCAAGAGACGAAGCTCTACACGCTAGGCTTTAAGGTGAGTAGATTGTATGAGTTGCTTGGGCATCTGGTGTCGGATGAAAGCGTACAATTGAAATTAATTGAATAATCGAGGTGGGCATAATGAACTCCTATACTGGTGGATACATAGAAGTGATATGTGTTTGAAATATATTAGATTAGAAGTAAATACGATCAATTGATAATGAAAATCATTAGTATTAATGGTTTTTGGTTGGGATACTAAATTGCACCATCATAGCTAGTGCCGTACCCCAAGCCGTACCCATAGTTGATATTCAGGTGGTTGGATTTATGTAACTATTTGTTTTTTAAGTTCTAATAGTACACCCGCTTCCATGTGGTGCGTGTAAGGGAACTGGTCAAATAGAGCAAAGCGAGTGATATCGTGCGTTTCGCTTAGAATCTCTAGGTTCTCTTTCAATGTTTCAGGGTTACAAGAGATGTACATGATGCGCTCGTAGCCTTGAACCATCTTACAAGTGTCAACATCCATACCTGAACGCGGTGGATCAACAAAGATAGTGTTGCAGTTGTAGCTCTTAAGATCGATGCCCGCTTGCTGTAGACGACGGAACTCACGCTTGCCTTCCATTGCTACGGTAAAATCTTCTGCAGACATGCGGATGATCTGAACATTTTCAATGTTGTTCGCCGCGATGTTGTATTGCGCAGATTCTACTGACGGCTTCGCCAGTTCTGTTGCCAGTACACGCTCAAAGTTTTGTGCCAGTGCTAATGAGAAGTTACCGTTACCACAGTAAAGCTCAAGCAAGTCGCCTTTGCTGTCTTGAGTACAGTCGACAGCCCATTCCAACATTTTCTCTGCTACTTTGCCGTTTGGTTGAGTAAAGCTGTTCTCTACTTGCTGGTAGATGTAGCTATCACCATTCACGTCTAGCTTTTCAATGACGTAGTCGCGGTCCAGTACGATTTTCATCTTACGCGCACGACCAATCAGGTTTAGGTTAAAACCTTCATCGTTCAATTGCTGCTTCAGTGCTTTAGCATCTTGAATCCACTGTTCACCTAATTGACGGTGGTAAAGCAGTGACACCAAAATCTCGCCGCTTAATGTAGAAAGGAAATCTACTTGGAATAGCTTGTGGCGCAGAGAGTGGTTGTCCTTCATTGCATCTGTTAATAGAGGCATTAGGTCATTGATAAGACGGCTAGCTGCAGGGAACTGGTCTACGCGGTATTTTTCTTTAGTCTCTTGATTGAACATGACGTAATACATATCGTCACCTTCATGCCACACGCGGAACTCAGCACGCATGCGGTAGTGTTGTTCTGGAGATTCATACACTTCCAGTTCAGGCACATCATATTCTGAGAACATTTCTGTAAGACGCTCTGTCTTTTCTGCCAGTTGTTCTTGGTAGCGTTGCGGGTTTACATCTAAATTCGCCATTGTTATGCCTTTTGCTGTCGTGCTTTTAAATCAAGAGCGCAGATTTTATTCAATCACAGGCGCTTGTCCAGTGTTGAGAGCCATTCAATGTAAATCGACCATGAAAACTATAGCTTATAACAATCTTAGACTAGACAAATGATTCAGAGGTCAATACTATCTTCGGCAAGCTGGTGCCATTTAGATGTATAGATGGCTGAAGAGGGAATCTGGTGTAAATCCAGAACTGACGCGCAGCGGTAAAAGAGAACGAGTATTCATAAGACACTGCAAATAGCTTTTTGTGGGAAGTCGAATATTAGGTAACCATAAGGGTTGTGCTCTTGAGTCCGAATACCTGCCAGCGGCCAAACCATAAGATGTGGTTTGGTAGGACTTTACGCGATTTAGGATCACAACATGAACAAATCCCTTTTAGCGGTTGCTGTAGCATCGCTGCTTTCACCTATCTCCAATTTACACGCCCAAGAAGCATCTGCCGACGAAACCATGGTGGTGACGGCTAACCGTTTTGAGCAGTCTGCCACGGCGACATTAACTGATGTTGAAGTTGTTACTCGCCAAGATTTTCAAAGAACACAAGCTAAAACAATCCCAGATGTGCTGAGAAGATTAACAGGGATCCAGATTACTCAAAATGGTGGTAGAGGACAGCTCGCTTCTATATTTGTTCGTGGAACAAGTTCCGATCAAGTCCTCGTTTTAGTTGATGGTGTTCGTTTTGCTCGTGCAGCAAAAGGTGCAGTAGACTTCAACCAGATCCCATTGAGTTATGTTCAGAGGATCGAGTATGTGCGAGGAGCTCGGGCTTCTTTATACGGTTCTGAAGCAATTGGTGGTGTGATCAACATTATTACGATTGCTCGTGCGACGGATGAGTCAACAACATTGAGTGCTGGTTTGGGTAGCTTAGATTATCAAGAACTTAGTCTAGCATCCGGTGTTGCGACTTCTGAAAATGGTCAGCTAAACCTTGCTATTAGTCATGAAAGCGATGAAGGCTACAACGTTAAGCCCGTACCTGGCTTAAATGACGGCGACCGCCATGGCTTCGAAACGTTGAATGGTTTGATTGGTTATACCCATAAGTTGAATGAACAATTCAGTGTATTTGGTAATGTTCGTGCCTATGAGAATATTTATCAGTATGACAATACATATAGTACACGTAGTTACATGGAGTCTGAAAAAGACGACTTATCAGTGTCTATTGGTGGTACTTATCAAGGCAGTCAATTACGCTCTGAGATGCAAGCTACAGTACAAAGCCAAGATTCTTGGAACTATCAATTTGGTGAAAGCAAAACCTCTGGAACTCAAGATGAATTAGAACAAAGCAATGTTCAGTGGATTAATAGCTATAAATTAAACAAGAATGTTGTGTTAGCTGGTGGCGTTGATTGGCGTGATGAGTCATATGTAGATAAGAATGCGAATAAAACATTCGACCGTTCTAACTTGGCTGTATTCGGCCTATCTTCGGTCACTGTTGATTCTGCAACTTTCGAAGCAAGTGCAAGAGTCGATGACAATGAAGAATTTGGTACAGAAACGACATATAACGTTGGCGTTGGTTATCAATTTATTCCAGAATTTGGAATGAAAGCTTCATATGGTACAGCTTTTAAAGCTCCAAACCTTTACCAACAGTATGATCCGTTATACGGAACTCAAGATCTTAAACCAGAGGAGTCTGACGCGATTGAGGTGGGCTTTTATGGTCTAGTGAAAGACGTATATTGGACATTAACTGGATACGATTACAAAATCACCAATCTAATCGATTACCACCCAACAACATATAAATACATTAACGTTGATGGTGAGACGCATATTCAGGGTGTAGAGCTGACTGCCGAGTTTGACACGGGCATTGTTCAACACCAGTTGAGTGCTGATTATAAAGATGCAGAAGGTGATGATGGTAAGCAGCTGCAACGCCGAGCAAAAGAACTGTATAAGTGGAATGCATTGGTGGCATTTGACGTTGTCGACTGGTCTATAAGCTATCAATATGTAGGTAAGCGCCCTGATGTTGATTACGGTACATGGCCATATAGTGATGTCACTCTCCCATCTTATTCATTGGTAGACACTGCTGTTAGCTATTACGCTAATGAGAACACGACGATCAGTGCTCGTGTTGATAACTTACTTGATGAAGATTACGAAACGGCTTTAGGATATCCAGCCGCAGAGCGAGCTTACTACTTGAACGTAGCTTACCAATTCTAATTATCACCTAAACCGCCTTCGGGCGGTTTTTTCTTATTGGGTATATCAATGAAAAAGAAAGTCGTCATAAGTTGGTCATCAGGCAAAGACTCGACATTAACCCTAGAACGTCTACTTGAAAGCACTGAGTATGAAGTTGTTGCTCTCTATACTACCTATGTTGGAGATGAGGTTCCTTTCCAAGTCACTCCAATTGAGGTTGTCAGAATGCAGGCAACATTGATCGGCTTGCCTCTAATAACGATTGAGCTGCCGGAAGTTTTCCCAAGTAACGAGATCTATCAAAGTACGATTGTTACGGCGCTTAAAGGATCGGGTTTATCTATTGATGCCGTGGCATTCGGCGATATGTTTTGCAATGGTATTGCTGATTACCGAAGAAGTTATATAGAACCTGCGGGTTGGGAATGTGTATTTCCTTTAATGGGAGAGAGTAGCCAAGCACTGGCTCAAGAAATCATAGACAGAGGAATCGAAACCTTTCTCGTCACAGTCGATAGCGATGCATTAGACATGATCTATTGCGGGAAAGAATACACGCCTGAGCTAATTGACAGTTTGCCAAGTCACGTCGACCCATGTGGTGAAGATGGTGAGTTTCATACCTTAGTCACGTCAGCGCCATGCTTTAAAGGAAAGCTTAAGATAGAGCTAGAAAATGCAGAGCAGGGTGAGCGCTTTGTGCATCAACGCTATAGAGCTTGCATTATATAGAGTGATGATTGGCGAAAACTAAGTGAAGGGGTATCATTGCTGCGGAACTTCTTACAGGTAATGGTTGTGTCGGAAAGCATACAAAAAAACATATTGGTCTTTGATTCTGGTGTTGGCGGTCTCTCTGTATATAAAGAGATAAGCCAGTTACTACCCAATCACAACTATATCTATGTATTCGATAACGAGGCTTACCCATATGGTGAGCTCGATCAGCAAGTCCTCATTCAGCGAGTCCAAAATATCGTGGCCAGTTTTGTGGCTAGTCATGCTATTGATATCGTGGTGATAGCTTGTAATACGGCCAGTACGATAGTCCTGCCTACACTTCGCGCTAATAACCTTATCCCTATTGTCGGTGTTGTCCCAGCAATCAAACCTGCCTCGTTACTGGCAAATAAAGCGGTTGGCCTTATTGCGACTCCCGCGACGATTACTCGTGAATACACACACGAGCTCATCAAAAATTTCTCGAGTAATAAAAGAGTAGAGCTGTTGGGTTCTACTCGGCTGGTAGATATGGCCGAAAATAAACTCAGAGGTGAGGAGATTAGCCTTGAAGAGTTACAGCAAATCCTTCAACCGATGATCAACACAATTGATGTAGCCGTATTAGGGTGTACGCATTTCCCACTGATCAAATCAGAGATTCAACAAGTACTAGGTGAAAGTGTAGTGCTGATAGATTCTGGTAAAGCGATAGCTAAACGGGTTCAAGATTTGTTGGGTTTGGAAAGCATCAATAAAGAAGAGGGAGTGCGTGAGGTTTTTTGTAGTGCACTTCCTAAAAAAGAAAGTGCACTAAATAGTATGTTAAAGCAGTTAGGGTTTAGCTCAGTTCAGATTCGTCCGCTTCAGGATGTTTAGGATCATTTGCAACACGTACTTTTAAAGTGCGTTGCATGTAATCTTTATCGTTAAGTGCAGAGATTGCATGATTCACATCATTACTTGCCATAACAACAAATCCAAAGCCTCTTCTTTTACCAGTACGTTTGTCTTTCATTAAACGTACTGCAAATACTTCACCATGCTCTGAGAATAATTCACGTACATGTGATTCGTTCGCTTTGTATGGAAGGTTACCCACATAAAGTGTTTTGGTTGAAGCCTTAGGTTCTGAATCTGATTTTGAGTCGGTGCTTGAAAAGTTAACAACAAAAGCGGAAGCCAAGACACCAAGGATAAAGGTAATTGCAGGCGATATATCTACCTGAGAGAAAACAATGCCGCCTAATACAGCCAGTGCGACAATTAACAACATCGATTTTTTTGAGTTCATATCGGAATACTACATATTAATAAACGAAATAGACGCATCTACCATTAACAAAATAGACACATGAATCTTACGTTCATGGCTTCCATTTTTCCAATGTATTGCTGTGATACGTCTCAAATGTTTAGTTTTTATTCGAAAAATGCGGATCTGGTGGCTTTTTAGGCGAACAAAACTTTTATTTCAAAAAGCCCTTGTGCTCCATCTCAATCTCTCTATAATGCCGCCTCACCGACACGGAGTGAGACGAAAGTCACACAGCGAAATCGGTAGAGAAAAAGAGTTTGAAAATAACCCTTGACTCTCAAAGTGGTGCAGGTATAGTACGCACCCCTAGCGACTGAGATGTGAATCACAAAACGCTAGCGCTCTTTAACAATTTAAACCTATCAATCTGTGTGGGCACTCGTTGATGAATATCA
>NZ_JBFSVK010000056.1:0-8389 GCF_041467855.1 Vibrio sp. 10N.247.311.51
ATGAGGTGAACGCTCAAGCATGTCCGCTAGGTCGACCATTTTTGCCGTCGACTTAACTAACGGGTACATGTCAATGTTCGACATCAACTGGTTTTCGAGTGCGAACGCGATATCTTCACCGATACTCAACCCCACAAACTGGCTGTCAGTATCTTGCAATACCGTGCCGACTTGCTCGGTATAATCGTGCATCGAAAACTCAGAGATATTCTTGCCGTTTATCTCTAAAGAGCCTGTTACCTCACCTTTAATTGCATGAGGTATCAGACCATTGAGACACTGACCTAGGGTAGATTTACCACTACCACTTGGTCCAATAATGACGATTTTCTCTCCTTTCTCTATCCTTAGATTGATATTTTTTAGCGTCGGTTTATCCAGCGACTCATATCTAAAAGAGAAGTTCGAAAATGCTATAGTCATTATCGCTTATGCCTCGGTCAGGTTGCGGCTTTGTTTGTTGCGTTTAGCGACTGATTTTAGGATCAGGAAGCCCACAACAGCGATCAGAACGGTGTTACCCGCTGCGATGATAGACAGTTGAGTGAAGACTTTAGTAAACGGTTCTGCGTATAGGATGGTGTCAAGGAACGCAGAGCAGCCATAGCCAACAACGTTACCTGCAAGGGCCAGTATCACGAACAACACAAAATCTTTCATTGGCAGCTCGCCTTGTTGAAGACGGTTCTTAGTCATCATAGGGAATAAGCCGATAACCATACCTACGATGCCTGAGCCTAGTACCCAAGTTAACCACACGCCCCAGCCTGCGAACAGATCCGTTACCCAGTGACCGATAAAGCCAACTAAGAAGCCAACAATTGGGCCGAACAAAACAGAAAACAGTGCTAGGACTGCCATCGCTGGTTTCAATGTCGTGTTCGCAAACACTGGGACACCAAACATAGGTAAACCACCAATGCCGTACAGTGCCGCGCCAATGGCAATAACGACCACTGTTTTAGCTGAAAAGTTCATAGATAACCTCGAATACTGAAAGATAAAGCTTAATAAAGAACGAATATTCGCCATTATTAATATGCGTCTCAATGAGAACGTTTTTTGGGCAAATATAAAAAATAAGGCGCGCATTATACAGTAGAACCCTTCCATAAGGGAAGGTAAGTGTCTAGATGTCTAAAATTCCATCTGAACACCTAAATATCGTGTAAAAAGCGCAATTTTACGGTTAATCAAGCAACAAAAAAGCCAGAGCGGGTCTGGCTTTTTCATTCGTCTTAACAATGTGTTAAGCGGGTTCGTCACATATCTACGACCGTTTAGTGGTCTAGGTATAGATAGTTTTGCCAACTCTTCATGCGAATAAGGACCTTACGCATGATAGATACGTGAGTGAAGCTGTCAGAATAAACGGCAACTTCAACCGCGGTACCCATAGGTAAATGGTAGTCAGACAGATCATCTGTGATGCTCAATTTAACAAACACACGACCACTGGTACGCAACGCATCAGTACCTAGAAGCGCGCCTCTAGCTTGGAATTGGCTCTCACCAATAGCTGGAATCACTTCATCAATACGTCCTTTGAATATCTTCCCTGGCAATGCTCTAAACAAGAACTCAGCTTCGTAGCCCGGTTGTAGGCGTTGTAAGGAGTTTTGTCTGAACGCTGCGGTATAGAATTGTTCTTCTGTGTGAACAAAGGTCATCACAGGAGCTAAGGGAAGCGGCACTGCCATAACGCCTGGGCGCAATGCTAGTTGCGTAACGTATCCGTCAGTGGGAGCTCGAACCACGGTTTGCTCTAAATCAAACTGAGCTTTACGCAATTCGGCCAATAAGCTTAAAACGGCTGTATTCTCGCCACCAATTTCAGACTCTAGGGCAATTTGTGCTTGTTCTAGATTAGCATCTGCCACTTTCACTGCGGCTTCTGATGCCTTGTAAGCTTGTCTGCGAGTATCTAATTGTTGCTCGGTAAAGGCTCCACTGTCATAACCGCGCTTGTAACGAGAGAATTCACGTTGGGCTTTATCTCTCTCTGCGATGGCTTTGATTTTTGCAGCCTCAGCTTCAGCCACTTCAGATTCCATTCCAAGCGCACCTTGGCTTGCTTCCTTTACTTTAGCTTCTAATCTTGCAACTTCAGCTTCGAATGGAACTGGGTCGATTTTGAAAAGAATATCCCCTTCCTTCAGAGGTTTGTTTGCCTCTACTGGCACTTCGATAACTTTACCCCTAACGCCTGAAACGACTGGTGTTGTTGAGTAAACTTGATTACCAATTTGCGTGAAAGGGTGGTTGTAGTTCATCAGTAGGATCAAAGTACCTATGATGACGACACCACCAAGAACGGCGGTAGGTACTGTCCATTTATTGAGCGGGATATTAAATACTTTGAAGATAGTGATACAAAGTGCCGCATAGGTCATTATCAGCAGTAAATCCATTACTTAGCCTCCTGATCTTGAACGTTGTTTGTCTCTTTCTCTGGACTGTTTTGCTCAGCACCAGCTTGCTTGAGCTGTGCGATTTCTTCCTGAAGGGTACTCACTTGATCGATGAGAATATCGACGCGATGATGAATATCGTGTTGCTCTTCTTCTAATTTAGCGAAGCCCCAACCACGATCTTTACGCCACAGCGTTGCCCAGATCCAAAGGAAGGGCCAAATAGCGTGTAAGGTGAATAGGCTAACCCAGCCTGAGACATGAATAGCATCTTGATGAGGGTGGTTGCGTTCTTTCGCAATTTCATAGGGAATATCGTGAATAACGATGATGCCGTAAAAGATAACCAATGCTACGAAAATCAGTAGACCGAGTGCAAAGTAGTCTAAAAACATAACAGATCCTTGTAATGTTAGATATTAGTTATAAATATACTACGCTATCATCCAAGTAATTGTTATAAAAATGATTTACCGAGTTGAAAATAATGTGTTGTCGCTTCTAATGCGAATAAAAGCATTGATGAATCTTATAAATTCTCATCGCGTTTGAAGAGGTTATTTCGGCTTTCTGGTTTGTATTTAAGCTGAAATGAAGACAGTTAAGATTCTAACTGACGGGCATAACCACAAGGGACAAATACGGATGTATATAGGTGAATTGGCGGCCATTGGCGCTGCAATTGTGTGGGCATGTGCGACATGGATCTATGGACAATTTGGACATCGCTTCACTGCGATGCAATTGAACATTGTTAAGGGTGTAGTGGCGTCAGGGATGATGTTGCTGGTAATGCCTTTTATCCCGATGCCGGAGTTTGAACTGAGCACCAACCATTTTCTGATATTGGCAATTTCAGGGGTGATTGGCATTGCGATTGGAGATAGCGCCTATTTTGCAGCGTTGAAAAGAATCGGTGCCAATAAGACGTTGTTACTGGAATCTTTAGCCCCGCCTCTTTCTGGTGTGTTGGCATTAATGTTCCTTGGCGCTGTATTGACAGTGCAAAGCTGGCTCGGTGTCGTGATTACAACACTGGCGGTGACCTTCGTTGTCTTCCAACCATCAAAATCGGCGAGCGGTGAATCGAATGACCAAGCGCAGTGGGGTGGCATTGGTTATGGGCTTGTGGCGAGTGTCTGTCAGGCATCTGGTGTGGTTATCTCTCACTACGCGCTAGTGGCGGGTGACATTCCACCATTGTTAGGTGCACTGATTCGCCTGACGATTGGCGTGTTTGCCGTGATGCTGATTATCCCTTTCGTTGAAAAGAAGCCGTATTCATCGATAAAAAGAGATTTATGGGAAATGACCAAGCTCGATAAACTTTGGTTATTAGGAGCAATCTTTGTCGGGACGTTTCTCGCTCTATGGCTTCAACAAGTGGCGCTGAAAAATGCTAACCCCGCGATTGCACAAACGTTGATAGCGACCAGCCCGGTCTTTATTTTGGTGATTTATGCGCTGAAAGGGGAGAAGGTGTCAAAACAAAGTATCATCGGGACGCTTGCCGCCCTTGCGGGCATTTCTCTGTTCTTTTATCAATAAGCTGTTGGCCTTAGCTACAGAACTACAGAACTACAGAACTACAGAACTACAGAACTACAGAACTACAGAGTGACATGTCATTACTCTGTACACACTTGATTACGGCCGTTGGCTTTAGCTCGGTATAGCGCTTTATCGGCACGGTAGAAGGTACGTTGAGTATTCTCTCCGTCACGATGCAAAGTGATACCGATACTCACGGTCAAACCGCGCTCCCCAAGTATCTCATGCCAACCGAATTGGAAGATGCGCTCTCGATAATTTTCAGAGTGCATTTCTGCTTTAGGAAGATCAGTGTTCTCTAGAATGACGAGGAACTCTTCTCCACCAAACCTGACACACGACGCGCCTCTAAACTTAAAGTATGAACGCAGCTCTTGAGACACACTAACAATCGCTTTATCACCCACTAAGTGACTCAGTTCATCATTGATAGACTTGAAGTGGTCAATATCGATAACCATCAGTGCGAAAGAGGTATCGTGCAGCAGCATATCTTTCAGTTTCACATCTAACCAGCGACGGTTGTGTAACCCTGTCAACGGATCGGTGAATACGTCTTGTTGGAGCTGAGCCACCGCATTCTTGTGTTGTTCAGTTGTCTCTTTGAGCTCTTTGTTCTCTTGTTCAGAGAGAATGAGTTTGAGTTGTAACTCAAAACGGGACAGGCGGCGTAGCTGGCTTGCACCGAGTTCACTGATCGGGATCTGCTTCATCAGATCGGTTTCAATTCGGTAGCCTTTTTTCTCATAGCTTAGCGCTTCTTGAAAGCGCCCTTGATTCATACACACATCACTTAGCGAATCGTAGAATCGCTTTGCAAGTACTGGCGACGAGTAGGCTTTCACGCGTTTGTCTGTGCTCGACAAAATCATGCTCGCGTAGTCTTGCTTACCAGTTGCACTTAGGCAATGTGCTAGCTCTAGACGAGTCATGGTCGCAAGCCAGCTTGCTTGAGTGCTATTGGCTGGGTATTGAACCTTAGACAGGCAGCGTAGCGCTTCATGGTATTTTTTCTTAGCGCGCAGCACCTTCGCTTGGTAAAGCAATATTTGAGCTGTGAGCAACTTGTCACTCACCAAAATACTTAATTCTTCGCACTCATTCAGTAAATCGCTAGCCGCTGTAATGCGATTGAGTAGAAGCAAGCTTGCTACCATATGCAGCTTGAATTTGAGGCGAAGTGAGCGACTGCTTATCGCATGGTCTATGCTGCTGATTTTTTGATAGTAGCGAAGGGCTCTGTTGTGATCGCCATAGGAATCACACAGGTTGCCCATGCCTAAAATGGCTAATACATATTCATCGATATGGCCGTGTTCAACCGCGATTGTCGATGAACTGACGAATTCATTGAGTGCTGAGGTGTAATCACCAATTTCAACTAAGCGGTCACTTAGGCTGGTTTTGACTGTCAGAATGTCTTCGATATCGGCAGGAAGGTGGAGCAGATCGAGTGCTCGTCTCAACTCTTCGATACTGGTTTGATTTTGTTGTAACTCGGCACGGTATTCAGAGCTAATGATATAGCAGTGCGCTTGCTCTGTTTGCGTTGTCGAAACGTGCTGACGAATGTGGTTCCAGAAGATGATCGCTTCTTCACCTGATACTGATGAAGGGTCTAAACCGGCGTCTGTGATCTTGCTTAATAGAGTTTCCATTATTCTATTACCTCAGCATCGTCTTCTTCGAGTTGTTCAAGCGTGAACGGGAACGTCAAAATATCATTAAGGCTGACGGTCGGTTTCGAACCCTTTAATCCTTTTCTATGCCATGGATAGATATCGAGCATGGTGCTGAGAGTTTGGAAGGTTTGCTCTGCGGCTTCGCCTTTTTCGGAAAGCATAAGAGCCACACGTTCAGAACTTAGTCTTGCGATGAAGTCATTCTGGTTACATAAAGCATGAGCAATCTCGGTACAGACATCTAAGTAATCAGTATCGACATGATGGAACATAATGATGCTGTGGTTCGAGCGTTTAAGCTCTGTCTTAAACAGTACCAACTTTTCCCACCAAAAGGTTTCAGAGACAACGTAAGAGAGGTGCTTCTCAGGATCGTACTCGTGCTGACCACGAATACGGTTAATCAGTTTTCGCGTTCTCTGCTCTAGCTGGCGTTTTGAACTGCGCGCTTTATCTAACCCAACACGTGTCGTTTGCTCTTTGAGCATGCCGATAGAATATTGACGGTACTTTTTAAAGGCGACGAGCGCGGTTTGGAAGTCTTGGTTTTCTTCCGCCACCAAGGATTGTTGGTAACAGATTTGGCTCAGCAACTCGCCATTATCGAACTCGTTTGCGGATTGTTCTGCGAGCCTCAGTAATTTCGCCGCTTGTTCTGGTCTTTTTCTCAGGAGCTCCAATCTAGCTCGGCTGATGTATGAGTGCGCCTTCATCCAAACTAGGTTGTGTTCAACGGCCAGATTGTGCGCTTTGGCCGTGGCGCGCTCTGCGTCATCTAAGCGTTCAAGACCAAGTAGGGCGAGGCCTCGAAAGTCCCACACCTCTGCATGCCAAGTGTTATCTTTATGGTCTTTTAATGCTTCTTCTGCACCGTCCAATACCGACAGCATTTCAACATAGTTGTTGAGCAGGTAGTAGTCCCACGCGAGCAGTATTCTGGCTTTACCTTCTAGCCAACCAATACGACTGTTGTTAGCCACTTTAACGGCAAGCTGGTGGGTTGAACGTGCAAGTTTATATTCGTGGGTCATTCGCCAAATATTGCCAAGACCAATGAGGCATTCAATTTGAATTTCGACTTCATCAACCAATGCGGACTGCTCTAAGGCATTGATCCAAAACTGTTGGGCGGAATAGTACTTGGCTTGTCCCCAGAACTGGAGCGCGTGTAAATGGAGGATTTCAGGGAGAAAAAGGTCGGTATCTAATCGGCTTTGGCGCTTGTAGGCTTCCTTGATGTATTTTAAACCTTTTTGGTAATCCATCAGGTTCCAGCTACATCTTGCCATTAACATTAATGACTGGATGGCACCCTCTTCAAACAGAACTTGCTCAGATCGGACTAGGCACTGTTGGGCAATCTCTAGGATCACCGATGGCTCAGAGTCGACACGAGTTTTGAGTTTTTCTAATTCTGTTTCAAGAAGGTACTGATTTTTGTCCAAGACTTACATCCATGATTATCGAACATATTGATAACACAATCATTATAAGAGTGTAATTTGAGATAAGCACCAATTATCCTTCGTAGAGCGTCAAAGGAACATCGATCTTTTCTAATTATGGGTGTTACCTCATATTGTCGCTTTAAAATCAATGAGTTCCCGAATAATTACCTAGAGGCTTTGTTGCTATGAAAGTAGTTGCTTTAGAGTTAATGGCAGCTCCGCTACGCCTAAGCGTTGTGCTGCCGTGAGCCCTTGCTTATCTTGGTAGCACAGATTGTGCCAAGCTCTAAATATGTCGAGCAATGGAAGAATGCCCCCAGGACGAAGCTTACGTCTGGGCTCACTAATAAAGCTATCAAATAACAGCTGAAAGCGCTGTTGATAGAACTTAGTTTGTTGAATTGAGGCCGTGTTAAACCACTGTTTTGGTTCTGGATTGTTACCGGTTAGGTAGCAGATACCTTTCTGGTTATCACCCTGATTCGCAATAGCCCAACGATCTCGCCACCAACTCATGTGAACGATGTCGATCTTTTCAAAACTTTGATCGTCTTGCCAGCCAGAATCTTCTTCGACATACATAAGGTCAATATTTTGACTCTGAATGCGCGGCAAACATACGCTTAAAGCGGCAGATCTTAGTAATGGATCTTGTGGCATATAGATGGCGACATGCTTGTCTTCGTTACACATATCCAACACATGTAAGAAGTGAGCATAAGAGGTATAAGGCGGTCGAATGAGTGCACCCTTTGAAGGGTAGCTAAATGTGGTGAGGTTACCCATAGGGTCCTCAACGTTACCTCTCGCAAGAATCACTTGGTATTGCTGTTCAATGCGCTCTTTTAGTTTGTCTGAGGGCTGAGGCAGTTCGAGATTTGCTTCTGAAGAGTGCTCCTTGGATACAAAGCGTGCCACATCATCATAAGGGTTGTGGTCGACGTTCCCTGATGGTTCTTCATTTTGAGAGTAGTTAACGTGTTGGCAAAGGATATAGCCAGAATGCGCCTCGCCCGTTGCTATCCATACCACACCGTTGTTACTTTGTGGTTGCAGACGCTGGTAGTGAGATGCGAACTCGTAATCTTTTGCATGGTTAACCCATCGTGCATCGATCATCGCTAATTTACGACGACAACGGCTCGCGATATGGTCAACATGATCATAGAAAGTCTTTGGGTTGATCTCTAATTTTCGGCAGATTTCACGTACGGAATAGCCCATGAACAGTAAGCCCATGAGGTTCTCTTGAAATTGGAGTTTTTTATTGGATCCAGACCATTTATCAACGAAGGTT
>NZ_JBFSVK010000057.1:0-7020 GCF_041467855.1 Vibrio sp. 10N.247.311.51
TTGTGCAGCGTCGCGCGTTTTGAACACTTGCACCCTACCAAAATGAACAATGATGAAATGTTAAATAATTGTTAATTGGCACCTGTGTCAGGGTCTATTTTAATTGACGGTGAACTTGACTCTATTGACGTTTTAACGCGGTCGTCACTTACATCAACTTTAACCCTTAAATCGCCACCCATTGGATAGTTAGATTGAGGTTGGAATTGATTGTAATTACCCGTTACATAGGCAGGTAATTGCTGTTCAATTTGCTTCCTCAGCTTATCACCTGTTGTTTCTGACTCTTTTGTATTGGAATCGAACACACTGGGGAAAACATCGGCAAGGGTGGTTTTTTTCATTTTCTGTGCAACTTCGGTATCACCAAAAAGCTCTTCCATAACATAGCCCGTGATAAAAACCTTACCCGCGACATCGATTAACTTGCCTAATTTATTTGCTTTGGGGTTTTTAGTGTCATTAGAATCAGGGTTCAAATCTGGAATTAGAGGCGTACCATAACCACCACTAGGCCAGTTTGTAATAAATACTGGCGTAGCACTTAAACTAGATAATCCACTTGCTAAAGCCCCGTGACCTTTCTTCTTGCCCGATGCCTTATCGTAGATCCAACCACCTGCTGTAATCCCACCTTTTGCTAGCGCTACCCCACCTTTAAGCGCACCACTTACGGCAAGCACTTTATTAATAGCGTAAATAGAAGCCATTATCTTCGCAAGGTTGCCATACCCTCCTACAACCTCAACCATAGAGCCTGCAAATGAAGATATATCTCGTACGACAGGAATTATTTCTTTTCCTGCATCTTTTATATCGCGTGCGGCTTCTGCTGCTGCTTTAAATCCATTAACTAAGTCTTTGCCTACCTTTTCGACAAACTCGTCATATTCCCCTGTAGACTTCATTTGGTCGAGCATACCTAAGAACTCTCCAAGCTCATCTTTGAGCAAATCAAATGTACCGCTATTCATGACATCTTTTTGAAATAGAGACCAATGATCGCCCATGTTTGAAATCATGCCGTTCCATGTTTTCATTTGTAGCTCTGCTGAGCCTTTTGTCTCTTCTCCCATGACACGTATCAAGTCTTGAATTGCAGACCTTGTTAATTGGCCTTTGCTAGCCATATCTTGAATTTGGGCGGTACTAAAGCCTTTCCCAAAATTTTTACCTAGGTCTTTACTCGCTTTTTGCAAATACTCATAAACGGGTACACCTCGCTCAAGCATCTGGTTCATTTCTTCCGCTTGAAGTTTCCCCTTTGTCCATGCTTGACCTAATGCCGTTGCGATACCCTCGACCTGTTCCGCACTCCCCCCCATTTTGGAGGCTTGGTCAGCGATTGCCTGCATTGTCCCATCCATTGGGTCAAGTCCGTACGCTTTTAGTCGAATAAAAGATTGGGTAACTTCATCCAATGCGTAGGGGGTTGATTGTGTAAAGTCTTCAATCCAATCTAGAGCACTAGCTGCACCACTTTCTGAACCCATAATGCTTTGCATTGAAGCTGCTAGGGTTTCAAAATTAGCGGCTGTCTTGATAAATGTTCGCTCAAATGCGAACCCCGCAGCACCAAGGCCGATAATCGTTCTATTACCAAGTGAATCTATACCTTTACTCGCTGCTCTAACAGATTGATTCATCATAGCCATGGCTTTATCGCTTTTCTTGGCAAAATCAGACATAGAGTTTCCATATCGCTTTGCTTTGTCCGATAAATTACCAGCAAGATCTATACTGATTTCGGTTTTTAATTTCTGTGCCATAAAAGCCTCAAACTAATAAGGGCTAGTCAATGCTAGCCCTTTTTTTGATGTTATAAATCTTGAGAGACTAGAATCTCAACCGCTTTATAGTTGGTGTTGTCTTCTCCGTTCTCAAGAGTACGACGCAAGACGATTTTCTCAGCAGCAGAACGGTAAGCAACGGGAACGACGATCACAGTAGGTTTAACCTTTAACGATCTTCCTTCACTGTCTTTCTGTTCCATCATTTTGGTCATCATCAACTCAAAATTAGCTTCTGTTAAAGCAGCTTTAGAACCAAATGCCATTTGCCAGAATGTATAGCCAGCGTTACCACGAGCACGAGTACCGAAAGCGTAATTATCGGTAGTGAAAACATTGTAATCAGTTGAGTCAGTCACCGACTGGAATTCTGGCTTTAAACGCTCTTGCCAAACTAAAGGTTTAAGAGGGCGACTAGTGTCTAACATGTACCAGCCTTGACCTGTATCCGTATCAGGATCACCAATTACATTTGAAAACGTATTTACGCCATCTTCTGACGGGTGGTCAGCATCAAAGAACGGCTGTCCGTCATAACAAATCTCTGTAAAGCCATTTTTTAGCAAACCAAAGACATGTTCATCTGGGTACATTTCGGCATCGTAACCCATCTCTTGAAAGATGATGCCATAGCGACCATAGTCATTATCTTCATAGTCAACACGGGGAATTTCTACTGAGGATTCAAACATCTTGTTTACGATGTTATAACCGTGTTTTTTAAGGTTCTTCATTTGGCGAGAACCGATCCATTCTTTAAGGCGAGGGAAGTCCCCCAACCAACCGTAGCCAGTTGCGCCAGCTGAGGAAGGAAGAACAGTAGCAATCATAGGGTAATCAGGCTTTGCACCTCCTTTGCCTGCGTCAAAGCGACCAGCAAACGCGGTTTTAGATTCAATGACTACATTACTAATATCGATTGGATTTGGCATTGTTAAACCTCTTTATTCTTTACATTTAAAAACTGTTCTTCGGAAATTCCAACATTTCGACAGACAGCTAATTGTGTTTCATTTAATGACGATGAACTTTGGTTTGTTTTATGTGGCGTATTGGTACTCTTATTTAAATAAGAGAAACCTGACGTGCTACCAGCAAACTTTTTAAACTCATCAATCCCTTGGCTATGACAGCAAGCGACTAAAAAATCACGCTGTGCTGGAGTAAATACGGCATCACTTACATAACCATCAATTAAGGATTCAATTTCCTTTTTCTCGGCTTGACTATCGCGAGAGTTTAAAGCTGACAATAATTCATCATCAGAGGTGACATTAGAACCAAGGGCTTTTGATAGCTTTTCCCACTTATTATCTGGTTCGTTCTGTCTGCTATTTAAAGCTTGCATTACTAGGTTTGGCTTATTGGTTAAACCGACACTAGATAACGAAATAACTTCTTTGCTTTCGTTGTAATTGAATGCAGGTGATAAAAAACGATACTCACGCGAGTTGATTGCACTTGCAGCTTTCTTCGTCCAATCCGCTTTAGCCCATATTTCACCATTGCGAATTTCTAACTCTTCAATCCAACCAGCAGCAGGGGCTTCTTCACCTTTTGAAGCTTTTAATTCTTGACCATGTTCATAGTCAATAACCATAGGGACTTTCATGTTTTTAAAGGCGTGTAAGATAGCTTTAGGATTTCTCAAAACCCAACTGCGACCATCCAAACCTTTGATGTCAGGGCCACTAGGTAGAATCTGTACCCACTGACTCGCTTTTTCGTCTAATTCTTTACATAACGCTGTAACGGGCATAACTTTAGCCTCATACCATGTTTAAACTACGTTTAAATCGCTCTATATTGATTTAAACATTTTCTTTTGAGCCAATGCTCAACCAAAACGGAAAGATTCAATACAGCGCGTTATGCGAGCATTTCCCCATCACTACCTGAATGCAATTCTGAAACCGCCATACTTGCAGTTAAAATTATGTTCCAGTCTTGCGCCGTTATCTTGTAATCGCAAATATCACCATATGTAAAAATGACATGATGCTTACCAAGGTAACGAATAGAAGCAGCCGCATTTTCATTAAGAAGCATTAAGCCCTTAATCGCTTGGGTGTGTCTATCATTGACAGGCTTGAAATCAGGCATATTAACTAGATATTCGTGCTGCACATCAACTAAATCAGCCACCGTATTTCTATTGGCGTCTGTTAATGGCTCTATTGATACTGTCTTAACCAGTTCACCTTCAACAAGAACACCGTCAATTAGATCGTATAAATACATTTACTTTAATCCATCCAT
Source organism: Vibrio sp. 10N.247.311.51 (assembly GCF_041467855.1). Taxonomy (NCBI): domain Bacteria; kingdom Pseudomonadati; phylum Pseudomonadota; class Gammaproteobacteria; order Vibrionales; family Vibrionaceae; genus Vibrio; species Vibrio sp. 10N.247.311.51. The sequence continues at coordinate 4,050 of NZ_JBFSVK010000057.1, forward strand.
TGCTTTTCTAATTTCAGCATCAGCCTTTCTACAAGCCTTAATGCCCCTTTGAATTGCCATGACCGACATGCCGTATTTTCTAGCTAACTCACTAGTGTTATCTCCCTTAAATTCCTTATATATCATTCGATATATAGCGGCTTGCTTAAATGGATCTTCTCTAGGTAAATAAACTTGAGTACCGCCAAAAATAGACACCATTAAACAAATGAATTTAACAGTATCCTTTTCATTAAGATTGAACTCTTTTGACCTTGATAAAAACTCATCAAAAAGAATTGTTTTTGATGGGTTCATTTTAATTAAATCAATAACGACGTCTAATGCACTCTCATTTTTTGCTATATCTAGCCATGATATTGACATTGTTAGTTCCCCTTCAATATTTCTCTTACCGTACTTTCTGTAATGTTTTGCTTACTAGCTATCAATTTGATTGGGATTCCATCATTATTCATCAATTTAATAAGCTCACATTCAAATGCACGATGGTAAAAAGCAAACCCATCAGAAAACCTTTTTTGTCTCTTGGGTTTATAGTTATGTTTATTAAATGCTCGATAAATATATTGAACGCTAGTCCCAAAATCTCGTGAGATACTCGCAACAGTTTTGCCACTTTGATGAGCTTGTACGATTAAAAGTTCTGATACATGCACTTTTAAAGATTGAAGCTTACCAAAATAAACATGGACGCTCCCATTGCCTTCAGCGCCTGAAAACATTGACCTCATATCTTCTGTTAATGCTGAATCCAAGTCTGGAGTTGGTGGAATTTCGAAAAACTGGTCGACCAAGAAACCGAGCATTAATATATCTTGGTTTATTTCACGTCCCATTATTTTGCTCCGTATCTGCTTTGATAAACTTATATTAATGTACTTACCTAAAACATGTGGAGTAACGCAGATTGTTTAAAAATGGAGAGGGGGGGAGTGCTTTATAGATATGAAAAAGCCCCTTTAAAGGGGCTTTGAATTTCATCGACAAGATGAATAAATGTTACCTGCGTATTTAATGTAAGCGATATTTATTGGTTTGACAAGCTCGGATATATTTCTTCATTCAGAAAGCGATTAAAAGCGGTTCGAGAGATCTTAAACTTATCTGCTAACCCTCTATGCTCAATTTCATTGTTCACATAAGAAAGAATATCTTTTTGAGTGTACCGCCTTGATGAAAGCATTACCGCTATTCGCGCTCTAATATCAGTTGGTAGCTGTTGAACCTTATAAAGCCTCTTTGCTTTTTTCGGTGATGCTGCTTTTCTAAGGATCAACAAAACATTTTTAACACCAATATTACGAACCAAGTTAGCCAGCTCGTAAGATTCTTTAGAAGTTAATCGCTCACTTTTCATGACTAACCCTCTCTAAAGCAGCTAAAGCGTCTAACTTAGAGTTTAATCCGTTGGCGTAGTGAATCAAACCACTTAGAAGTTCTAAAGCTCCAACCGATAAGCGCTGTTCGCCACCTAATGAGGAATATTCACATACTAAGTTGCTTAGATTACCTAATAGATCAAGTAGTCTTTCTGGAGACGCTAGAACACCGTCAGATAGTTCAAAGAGTTCGTCTATTGAGATAGATTCTGGGTTTAGTTTTGCGGAGTTTAGATTAGTGTTAGGCATGATGGCCTCCTTGGATATTTTATATATCGCCATCAGGAGGTTGCAATCTCACTGGTGGCGAACTTAGCAGAGTTGCAACAACCGTATCCAAGAAACGGCCTAACCGAAGTTAGCTCCACTAAGCCCACCATAGTAAGCTTACGCACAAATAAAAAAACACGCATAGGCGTGTATTGTGCGCCTCAGATAATAACAGGGTTGCAATCCTGACGCTAGATTTTGCTAACGTGTTTTTATCTTAGTTTGAAAGGTTGCAGTTCGTCAACAACTTTCGGACTACCAAAATGAGCAATAGAAATTAGTAATACAAACCATTAATTTTATAACGACAAATTTTAGGTGCTTTTCTTCCACCTAAAACCCTACATCAACCTAACACCTTTAAGTGATTGCTCTTTCTTTCAAAGGTCAGAGGAATCGAATTAAATCATATAAAATCCAACAGCTTAGCAAGTAAAACTTAAAAGAAAGAGGTCTTTCTTTTAAGCTTACTTAATCGAGCATTAATTTTGAACTAACAACCAATACTACATATGCAGCTTATCGACTCGGTATCGGCTAAGTGATGATCTAGTCAATTTTGAACTATCAGGGAGGCCGTGCTCTTCAATCAAAGAATTAACAGCCCTTAATGCCTCACCATGGTTTAAGGTTCGAATCAAACGAATAACCTTAGTTCTGAGGCTATCTGGCAAGTAGTCAACCTTACATAAACGTCCCATTTTCTTGGCTCCATTGGGTGTATATTTAACCAATGTAAAACCAATATTCAGAAAGGAAAAATAACTAGCTTTGTTTAAATTAACGCGCCCGAAATATTAACATTAATTTAACAATCTATATTTTAAGGGATTTTGCTAGACCAACCACTATTAAATAGAGAACGATGTTTTGTTATTATAAATCAGCAACTTAAAAGAAACGGACGCTTGATATCAGAAAAATCCTTTAGGGATTTTAAAAGGACGGCTTAAAATACTCGCTTCTTGCTTTGTTATTCTCATTTAAATATTTAATCATGTTTAAAATCAGTAATTTAAACATGGTTTAAACACATCGCGACATCTCAATGAAGTGCTCACTTTGATAGGCTAAAAACGTCCCCTTTCGTCCGTTTGTCCCGTTATTGCTCATTTCAGTAAAAGCTAATATAAAGCGTGACTTTGCCTAAATCAGATAAGGCGAACCTAACCCTATCTATTGACACTAGCGCCCCTTAAAGCCCCATTGAGCAAGGGATTAGAGGCTAAATTATTTCGGGATAATCCCTAGGATTCCGAGACAATCCCCACGTATAACACCCTATAACACAGATTGTTCATATCAATAGTCCCTTTACA
>NZ_JBFSVK010000058.1:0-564 GCF_041467855.1 Vibrio sp. 10N.247.311.51
CTTATTAGAGAAGCCCTGCTAGAAATAGCAGGGCTTTTTTACATTTGAAGAAAAGTGTTTTGCTTCCAGGTTGTTTGGGTGCTGTAAAGGCATCGAACCCCTGCACTTCACACTATTCCATTAGAAAGCCTAGTCTGACGACTAGGCTTTCGTCGTTTACGGCGTATGTGTTTTGGATTTTAGTAGCAAACCCTTATCGCTAACTATGAAGTATTTCTCTATATATCGGGAGGTGCTACTTGGGAATATAGGTGGTCACTTCTAACTCTGATAGTTAAGCTAAATAGAGCAGAGCACTAATCTGATTGTTTTACTATGTGAAATTCTCTATCGCGTACGTACTTCGCCCCAAGGAGTGACGACGTTATTGCTTGAATACGTAAAGGGTAATTGTCGATTATGTTCGTATTGGTACTCGTTTAGCTGCTCTCTAAACCATACCTGATACACGTATCTGGAACCCTTAGAATGACTAAGGAAAAGGTAGGATGCTTAACACTTCAAGCTATCATACTCACTATGCATAAATAGAGATGTTGACTTGAAATGACCATCAAGAAAACC
>NZ_JBFSVK010000058.1:664-6164 GCF_041467855.1 Vibrio sp. 10N.247.311.51
TATCTCGCTATCTCGCTATCTCGCTATCTCGCTATCTCGCTATCTCGCTATCTCGCTATCTCGTAGATACAAAAACGCCTAGCGTTTGCTAGGCGTTGATAAATAGTGTTTTGATACACCGACTACAGTATTTGTTTGAGTACTCTGTCGGCTTTTACACGAGTGATCTTACGAATCAACTTCTGAACTTCCATCGGGTAGCTCTCTACCTTGTCTAACTGCTTATAAGTACAGATAAGCTGAGTGTGTTGAAGGATATTATCCACTTCAGCTTGGAACTTATCAGTTAGGTGATGGTAGTTATCTTGGATAAAGATACCGTTCTCTAGATCCAGCTTCCATGCGCGAGGGTTTAGGTTATTACCTGTTAGTAACATGTAGCGCTTATCTACCCAAATGCCCTTTAGGTGGAAGCTATTGGAATCGTGTTGCCAAAGTCGAATTGATAGATTACGGCTAGCAATATGAGCTTCATTCGCTTTAGCGAAACGGCGTAAGTTCAGTTCGTAAAGGTATGGCAAACCACCAATCGTTTTAAATTCTTCTTCTGGTGAGATAAAGAAATCATTTGCTGTCTTATCGCCAACAACAATGCTGACCTTTACGCCACGCTTAAGCGCTTTCTTCACTTCTTTAGCTAGGCTAGGTGGGAAGTTGAAGTAAGGTGTGCAGATAAAGATTTCATCTTTAGCTTGAGCGACGAGTTGATTGATACCTTGATTCAGACGGTTGCGTCTTTTACCGATACCAACCAATGGTGTTACAGCCACTTGGTCTGCTGAAACCTCTTGCCCTTCGAATTGATACTGAGATCTAGCTAATGATGCACGAAACTGACGAATCGCTGGTTTCAGTTCTTTGGTCGCAGGCTTGTTCTTATCAGCCAGGTCATAAACAGCGCTGTCCGCAACCATCTGTTCGTGTACGTAGGTAAACATTGAGTCAGCAAGAGCCGCGTTGTTTAAAACGTGGTAACGATCAAAGCGATAGCGGTCATGGTAATTCAGGTAGATATTGTTAAGGCTTGCACCGCTGTATATCACGCTGTCATCGACGATAAAGCCTTTTAAGTGCAATACGCCAAAGACTTCTTTGCCACGAACGGGAATGCCGTAGACAGGCACAGAATGCTGATATTTTTCTGCAAACTCTTTATACATGGCTGCATTGCCTTCAGAAGACTCTGCACCAATCAATCCACGCTGCGCTCGGTGCCAATCGACACAAACGCTCACGTCTAATTCTGGATTCTTTTGCTTTGCTTCATATAAGGCAGTTAGGATCTCACGGCCAGCCTCATCATCTTCAAGATACAAAGCGACTAAACTAATACGAGTCGTTGCGCGAGATATCTCATCAAGTAGACGAGTTCGAAACTCTTGCGCTGATAGTAGTACTTCAAACTTGTCAGGATTCTGCGCTATGGTTGGCAACTGTATGAATGGATTCCTACTGGCAATCATATTGACTGTTTTACCTTAAAAATATGCAAAATTGCGAACCTTTAATTTTACCAAAGGGATAGCACCAAATACTAGATAATCGAGGCATTCTCTAACAATTTTGCTGATAATGCATAGGAATGAGATCTTTTCCGCTATTCGAATAGCGCTCGTATAAAACTCTTAAACCATTTGGTAGATCTTTAGGGTCTACTTGCACGAATTTGTGTCGCGCATAAAAATTGGTGAGATGAGCGTAAGCAAAGCAGTAATCGTCTTCAGAAAGCGTATGTTGCGCACAATAATCCATAAGCTGGGAGCCTAATTGCTGACCGCGATGTTGTTTTGATATCGCCATTCCAGTAAGTAAACGATTATTTTCTATTGTACGAAAACGCACGACACCGCACAGCTCGTCATCCAGCAATAACGAGTAGATCAGTTCACTCTTATTCGCTTTTCCCGTTGGGTAGTGTTCTTTATAGAAACGTTTAACTAGGGGAACCTTTACTGGGTCTAATTGAGTAATGATGACATTGTTCATTCAGTCACTGCGCCATTGGTTTATCTGCTGTAGAATGACCGCAGTGTAAGTTAATTGAATATCGCCATGCAATTCCATCTCAATGCTAGTTTAAAAAATGTTCATACTTTTTCCATCGATCAGACTTGTGATGCGTTGGTTGAAGTCACCACTACCGAAGAACTGATTTCGCTTTACAAAGACCCTAAATGGTCAGCTTTGCCTAAGTTAATACTGGGTAAGGGCAGTAATATGCTTTTTACTGAGCACTTCGCTGGCCTGGTCATCGTGAATAAATTAGCCGGGATTGAGCTGGCCGAGACGGACAGTCATCACCTACTGCATGTAAGTGGTGGCGAAGATTGGCCAAGCTTGGTTGAGTGGAGTGTGGATAAGGGGTTGGGTGGTCTAGAAAACCTAGCAATGATACCCGGCTGTTCAGGCTCTGCTCCAATTCAGAATATTGGTGCGTATGGTGTTGAGCTGCAAGATGTATGCGAGTATGTCGATATCCTGTGTCTGGATACTTATACAGTTAAGCGATTAAGCAAAGAAGAGTGTCTCTTTGGTTACCGAGATTCTATTTTCAAACACGCTCTCTACGGTAAAGCGATTGTCGTTGCGATTGGTTTAACGTTGCCGAAAGAGTGGGAGCCATGCAATCACTATGGCCCGTTAAAAAGCCTAGCAGCCGATACGTTCTCCCCTCGCACTATATTTGATGAAGTGTGTGCTATCCGTTCAACTAAGCTGCCAGACCCTAGGGTACAAGGGAATGCGGGCAGCTTCTTCAAAAACCCTGTGATCACCAAAGATCATTTTGATCGCTTGTTAGCTCTATATCCAAACATTGTCGGCTATGAGAATAATGACATGATCAAAGTTGCGGCTGGCTGGCTGATTGATCAATGCCAGTTCAAGGGGGTGACAGAAGGTGGCGCTCAGGTTCACCCCAACCAAGCATTGGTTATCATCAATTATGATGAGGCTTCTGCTGTGGATATCCTTAAGCTTGCAGAGCGAGTGCGCCAGTCCGTCTTGAATAAATTCGATATTCGATTGGAACATGAAGTGCGCTTTATGGGACGAGACTGCGAGACAAACCTAGACAAGGCTTTGGAGTCATTGGCATGAGAGAACACAGTACCAAGCTTGCACTATTGAGATGCCTTGCTGACGGTGAGTTTCATTCTGGTGAAGACCTAGGTGAAATGATTGGTGTGTCACGAGCGGCTATCAGTAAGCACATTAAGGGTATTCAAGAATGGGGTTTAGATATCTATCGAGTACAAGGCAAGGGTTACAAGCTAGCTAGCCGTTTAGATATGCTTGACCAAGAAAAATTGTCTGCAGTTAGTCGCGATGCTTCTCTTGAGCTGATTCCCATCATAGGTTCTACAAACCAGCACCTATTAGAGCGTACTAACACCCTCGAATCGGGCTCTGTCTGTATTGCGGAATATCAAGCAGCGGGTCGTGGACGCCGTGGACGAGAGTGGGTATCGCCATTCGCTGCAAACCTCTATCTTTCAATGTATTGGAGACTTGACGCAGGGATGGCTGCCGCGATGGGCTTAAGCCTTGTTGTTGGTGTTGCTGTTGTTGAAGCTTTGGAAGAGATGGGTGTAGAAGGTGTAAAGCTCAAATGGCCGAACGACCTCTACCACAATGATAAGAAGCTTGCAGGTATCTTGGTCGAGCTGTCAGGACAGTCTGGTGGCGCTGCGCATATTGTGATTGGTTTAGGGCTAAACTTATCCATGGATCCAACAACATCAGGTATTGGCCAGCCATGGACTTCCCTTAAAGAAGTGTGTGATGGGAAGGTGCCAGACCGTAACCAGTTAGCGCAGGCTCTGATCAATGCTTGGGATAAGTCACTTGTCGACTATGAGTTGAAAGGGATGTCCAATTTTGTAGAGCGTTGGAACCGCTTGGATAATTTCTTAGGTCGCAATGTTAGATTGATCATTGGACCTAGAGAAATTGAAGGTGTTGTTCAAGGCATCGATGAACAAGGTGCTGTATTGCTCAAAACTGAGAATGGTGTCGAGAGCTATATTGGTGGCGAGATATCGCTAAGAAAAGGCGACTAAGGCGTTACTATTTTCTTAGTAATACTTCTTCAACCATATGATCTGCGCCTTTGCGTAGAATCAAGTGAGCCCTTTCTCGTGTCGGAAGGATATTCTGTTCAAGGTTCAAGCCATTAATTGAACTCCAGATACCTTCCGCTTTATCCAATGCGGCTTGGTTCGATAATTTAGTGTAATGACTAAAGTAAGAGCCAGGCTTAGTAAACGCACCATCGCGGAATTTCATAAAGCGATTGACGTACCATTCTTTGATTTGTTGGCTATCGGCGTCAACATAAAGTGAGAAATCAAGGAAGTCTGAAATAAACACGCGATGTGGCTCGTGTGGATAATTCATTCCGGTTTGTAAAACATTAAGCCCTTCAATAATAAGCACATCTGGTAGGTCGACGCACTTAACGTCATCAGTAATGTTGTACGTAAGGTGCGAGTAAACGGGGGCTGTGACATTTCTCTTGCATGCCTTTACATCCGAAACAAAGCTCACTAAACGCTTGATATCGTAAGACTCCGGAAAGCCCTTTTTGCTCATCAACCCTTTCTCTTCTAACACCTCGTTTGGATATAAAAAGCCATCGGTTGTCACTAGTTCAACTTTTGGGTGGTTTTCCCAGCGAGAGAGTAGGGCTTTAAGCAGACGCGCAGTGGTACTTTTGCCAACGGCTACGCTACCCGCAATACCTATGATAAAAGGTGGCGCTTTCTCTTTCTTATCTAGAAACTGGTGGAGTACCGAGTTTCTATTCTGTCTAGCTGCCACATAGAGGTTCAATAGACGAGATAGCGGTAGATAGATCTCAACTGCCTCTTCCATTGTGAGCTTTTCATTGATGCCTTGAAGCTCTTTTAAGTCGCTCTCAGAAAGTGTCATCGGAACTAAATTCCTTAGCTCAGACCAACGTTCGCGGTCAAATGACATAAATGGGCTCATACAAAACTCTATAGTGGATAACAAAACAAGTGCATGGAAAATACATCAAGCGATAGATAAATAAAATATCTTCCTGTACTAGATGCGGGTTAAAGACGTAAACCTTGAGCTAAATAGCCGTATGTAGGAGTTTGCTCAGAGAATTTTGCACTTTTTTTCAATTTGCTATTGCAAGGTGGAAAATCATTCAATAAAATGCGCCCCACTTGTGCCGACTTAGCTCAGTAGGTAGAGCAACTGACTTGTAATCAGTAGGTCACCAGTTCGATTCCGGTAGTCGGCACCACTTTCTCCCTTCCTTTAAGGAAAGCGAGAGAAAGCTCAAAATTTGGAGAGGTTCCCGAGTGGCCAAAGGGAGCAGACTGTAAATCTGTTGGCACTGCCTTCGATGGTTCGAATCCGTCCCTCTCCACCATATTCTAAAGGTTAAATAGCTCAAACAGAGTTACGTGTTGCGTGCATCGTATAATGGCTATTACCTCAGCCTTCCAAGCTGATGATGCGGGTT
>NZ_JBFSVK010000059.1:0-5104 GCF_041467855.1 Vibrio sp. 10N.247.311.51
AATAATCACCCATACTGGCCGTTTCTATCTGAGATCCAATTAGGAAACAAAGCCGTAAGTAGATCAAATATGCCACACAAAGTTGATTAGAAATACTGACTTTGAAGCGCAATGAGATGGTTCGAAACTAAAGTCATGGCAATCAAAAGCACTTTACACCGTACGTCCCCCTGTGAGTGAAAGCACAGGCGATTAAGAAATAAATAATGGTAACGCAAGGCATTATAATCATCCAAGCTGGATGTGCGGAGGCTACGTTTGATTTATTTACGACTTTTGAAGGTGTGTTGAAAGCGAGAGGGGGCTTGAAAGCGAAAGTGCAAGGTACCTTTTACCGGGAGTGAAAGGTGGCGCGTTTAGTACCTGCTTTTAGTACTAATAGCATAATTAATGATTATAAATACAAAAAGGGCGATAACTCAATGAGTTACCGCCCTTTCCAAACGTTTGGTGGGCTGGCGTAAGTTGAATTAATGTCATAAGGTTATGATATTACGTATTATTTTTGCGTTTAATTTTTGTCGGTGTACCTTGTGGTGTACCTATGGATATTTTTATCTTTAATTACAGCAAAAGATCAGTTTAGTAGTAACGATAAACACAAGCAGTTTTAGTTCTCTTTGCTACTTGGCTTACAACCCCCCAGCTTAGCTAGTTCTAGCTTTAACAGCCTATTTTCTGATTTTAAGTTATTAACCTCTTCCGTAAGACTACTGTGATTAAGTATCTCACTTAAAAAGTCAAACTTCTTATTGAACTCATTTGCATTGGGTTGACGTCTTAGTATCTTCTTTAAAGATTTCTGTATTTTGAACAGTTCATGGGCGTTTATTAATAGTTCCTTAACTAGTTCTGTTTTGGTAATGCCATTAATTTCAGATAAAAAGGTTAACGATTTTTTTGCCTCAGAGCTTAATGATAGGGTTACTTTGCTTTTCGAATTTTTGTGACTAGACCAAGCACTTCTTAGGAGGTTTATTCTATGTTTATCTTTACTGGTAATGCTTCCTTTACTTGCCCAATTCTTCAAAAACTTTTCACAAAATATAGCGTTACTGCTACTGATTAGGCCAATGTTTTGCTCTTCTTTATATACATATTTGCAGATCCATTCTCGACTATCTGCATAAGCTCTGAACCAATCTGCTAAATGTTCATCATCAGGGTTAAGCCATTTCATTCTCTCTTCAATAGTTTTTTCACTCATGAGTTTATGTCCAAATGTGACTATGACATTTGACTGTATCAATTTAAAACCGTATTTTAAAGTTGTTTTATTATTGTTTGCTTTATAAGATTTTGATTTTTAAATAGGGTATGTGTAGTGAATTATGAAGTTGATTAGTGAGTTGTTGAGCCAAGATCTTGAACTTTCACCTGAGTGTCGATTTCTATCTCTTGCTTTACATTTAGATTTAATAAGAACACCAAATTTAGTGGTGGATATATCTGCCTCTCGTTTGAAAAATGACTTTGGTGTTTCTCATAAAACAACGCAAACGGTCATTGAGCTTTTTAAAGAAAAAGGTCGGGGGAGTGTTGGTTCATCTATTAAGAGAGAAAGGCAGTTCACATTCAAGCTGGATTATCTTGAAAGGTTTTCGGTAGATAATACATGCTTTAGGAATAAAATAATGAATGAGCTGTTTTCCTTAGATACACGACTGAAAATCGAAAAATTTAAAGACTCAGAAGGAGGTTTTAAGCTGAGAAACTCCAATTTGCTCTTGATAGTCATTTTTGTAATGCATTCTAATGAAGTCGGTTTTGTTAGAAACCTGACAAATAAAAGAATTAGGGAGTTGATGGGGGGGATTTCTGAGAGTCGCTTAAAGTCACAGTTAGAGGCCTTGTTTAAAGTTGGTTTTATAAAGGCAATTGGAAGAGGCGGATCTTTTCGTTCTTACTTTGGTAAAATGAGCAATAGATACTTTATCGAGTTACATAATCTACCTTTTGGTCGTACACACAATCCTTTGAGCAAAGACGCGACTTTAATAAATAACGTAGAGTCTCTTACCTATGAGATACCTGAAAAATTCTTAACGTTTAAGTTTGAAAGTGAATTAGAGTTACTCGAAATCGATTTTGATTTTGAGTTTCCTTTTAAAATGGCTTTTTTGTTTGGTGCGTTAAAATTATCTCAAAGGAATGAAAAGCGTATTCTTGATTTCTCGGTAGCTCAATTGGACCCAAAAGCATTCAACGGTGTTTCACAGTTTCATTTGCCGATCATGGGGCAATTAGAGCGTGTAGTGGTTTTCATTATGGAAAACTATTGGAATCAAGTTCAGTCACTTAATCATGAGACTTTTGATAAAACGTCATTGGAAGCGGTATCGAAGGCCATTTGGGATGATGGGTGTTTTCAAAAGAACATTGATAATGGAACAATGTTTTCCGAGAAGTATCTAAGCGAGAAAGAAGATAAATTAGAGGAGTTAGAATCTGAAAGAGTGTTTTTAGGACGAGTGATTTTATATCTATCCTTAAATTTATCGTTTTCATTACAGAAGGTATTGCGTAAAAAATGCTTGGTTACAAATGGACTTAGAAATATCAATGTGATTTTGCATGACTTGAAGTCATATCATTCTGATAAACTTGGTCTCTACTTTCCGTCTTTCGGGTTGTCATGCGGTTTTTATTTTGATTCTAAATTTTTCTTTGTACATTTGAAGCCCGAAACTAAGACAAAGGCCCAATATTTGTCAGAGCTTGATGCTCAAGTAAAGTCTGGCGAAAGTACTGATTACCATTCGTTAAAAAAAGAAATAGTCTTCCCAAAGACAGTAAAATATGAGCTTAGAGTTCAGTCTTACCCATTATCTAAGTAGCAATCCTAGAGAGGTGGGGATGTAGCCGCTACGTAACTTAATTTCAGAGTAACTTCAAATGCTGGAATTTCGAGTTTATTACCCGGAATTGATTGAGCTGTAACGTTGACATCATGTATTTTGGGTTAAAACCAGAATGGAATGATTCGTCCGGAGCATGTTCAGATATCGTTATTGCGGTATGGTAATATTACGTATATGCCATTCATCAACTTACCCTTACCAAACCCAATTCAATAAAGATACTCACCTCATTAAATAACCACTCCCAATCATCCTATACCAGAGACATTCACCCCAAAGGTATAATGATGAGAAAACTTAAAACAACGACCAATGATACATTCAATGGATTGCCAATCTTAAAGCTAAAAGGTGGTTTAGTTCTTAGCTACCTTGATAAGCTGTATGACACGATTGATAAAGCCGTCACACAACACCCTCGTACGACAGCCATTAGAGTAGACCTACGTTTAGCTAAGTCTTTATTGTTCGATGACACTGGAGTCATCAAGAACTTTATTGCTTCGCTGGATGCTCAGATTCAAGCTGACCTCAGTCGAAAAAAAAGTAGAGGTCAGACTGCTCGTAGTTGTAAGGTTCGATATGCTTGGTGTAAAGAAAGAAGCACGTCATTGAGTCACCATTACCACCTTGTCTTGTTATTGAACAAAGACGTGTACCATTCTCTTGGAAGGTTTGATCAAAAAGGCAATTTATCAGACATGATAAAGAAGGCGTGGTGTCGAGCGTTGGATATCAAAGCCAATGAAGGTGATACCTTAGTCCACTTCCCAGACAACCCTACCTATTGGTTAGAGCAAAACTCAGATAAATTTGACCAACAGGTGGGTAGCCTGTTTAAACGAGTCAGCTATTTAGCTAAGGTTGAGACCAAGCACTACGGCGATAGATCACGAAGTTTTGGGTGCTCTCGAACCTAAAAAAAGAGGGCAGAACATCGCCCTCATTAATCCTTCTAAATAATTAGTTTTGAGTGACGGTTTGCATCTTAATAGCCGTTATTGAACTCACTTCTTTTTCCACTGTAGTACCAGCGTCAAAGTTGATGTAGTACTCGGTAAAGGTCCCACTTGGATATTGATAGAACATCAGTTCATTATCGCTGACGACGGCCATTCGTTCATTGGCATCGAGTTTAGTACCACTAGAAGCATCGAGTGTCGTTGTAGCGGGTTGGTTAAGTTCAGCCTTATTGACATCAAAACGCATGAAACTAGGTAATGCACTATTATCATCGGCACTTGAGTACATGCAGTACAGTGAGGTTTGGCCTGCATTGGCTACGTGGCCACTATACGCTTTCGGTGGTTCGAGCTGTGTGATGGTTTTGGTTGTATCATCGAACTGATACACAGAGCAATCTGAATGCATTTTATAATCACTACGGACCACATTCATGGAGGACGGTCTGTACCCATTGGTGGTCCATAGAGCATCAGTTTGGTCTAAGGTCGCTCCATTCAACGTAAGCTCGATCAGTGCATCATCGGAATCTCGAATTGCATAGAGTTTATCTGCGTATAGAAATGGAACAGACAACAGTGACGTATCGTAACTAAAGTTGTGCTCGGTACCGTCTGGTTCTAGCCACGTTAAGCTATCACCACTCCAAGGAACGGTGACAATATCACCTGTTGATAAAATGACGTTGTTTCTGAAGTAATCATCAAAGACTTTAGAAATGACAAACGTACCATCAATAAGCTCTGCTTTATGTAGGCTGAGTTCATCACTGTGCCTTAAGTAAATACGTGTGCTGTCTCCGTTGTGGGAAAAGCGTGTATTGGTGACCCAAGCCTCATGTTCAGCTTCCACCTTCTTATAGATAGGAACGCCGCTCTCGACCAATGGATAAAGATCACCGGTATTCTTGTCCTGTATGAGGGTGTAATTGCCTTCATACACCACGTCATCCACGGTGACGGTGACATTGCTCATGTTGATTGCGGAGTAGGTGGTATTTAGGTCGACGATCATATCGATAGTTGGAGTCGCAACACTCTCAGTATTATCGCCTTTAAAACTAATCGAGCTTACTTCACCGCTTTCAGGGTTCTCATAAACGTATGCACTTTGCCCGTTATCTAAAGGTGTATTGAATATAGCTGCTCTAGAATATGCACGATAGCCAGTCAAATCGTGAGCGCGAGGCTTAAAGGTCTGAAAGCCATCATTAACCACACTCATACTTGATATTGAGCGCGTTTGGTCGCTAGGTGGGGTATTGCTATTGGATCCCCCTC
>NZ_JBFSVK010000060.1:0-4615 GCF_041467855.1 Vibrio sp. 10N.247.311.51
AAAATGTGTACAAGAGATTGGATTGACCTGATCAGTTAATTTTCCGGATTGGTATAAAACAACGAATGAGCTTTCTGAGCTTCGCATTGAACGCGATTCACTTGAGATTGTTAGTGATTCAAACCTACTGATTAACCTACAAAATGATGCTGTCCAATTCAATGCAGAGTTAAGAAAGGTAGTTAGAAAGGTCGAGGCTATTCCAGTACATAGCAACATGTGGCGAATCAAGATTCACCAACACAACGGTCACATAGTTAGCATAACGAAATTTCGAAAAAGTCAGCGTAGTAAGTGGGCTTGGTTAATTGGTAAAACAGATGAAATACTTAGAGTCGGTACTGAGAATGAAACCGATGAACTACCTAGTTTAGATTGGGCTGAGACTGATGAACCAACACAGGGTCAAGTCCGTATTTTGAACGAAGTAGAAACAGACTGGGCAGAGACCGACGAACCATATACCTACTAAATACAGTTGCGATTATCGACATTTTCGCAGTATTAGACTCGTAACGAATAAAGGACGAATCTCTTAGTTGAGGTTCGTCCTTTTTTTGGTTTTAAATGATTTAATTTGGCACGTAATTTTTCGATTTCATCATTCAGCGAATTCACTACGGTAGTGAGTTTGTTGTTGTGCAGTGTTTTCTTCTGGCTAATTTTTGAATCGGTCTAAGAGCTTCTTAGACTGCTTCTGCTCTTCAACGCGACTAACTAACTTAGCTTTGTAGTTCTGAACTTTTAAACGCATATTGAAAAGAAATACAAATATACAAATGGCGGAACCAACAAAAAAACCTATACCACTCAAAGCGACCTTTGCTGTCATTGCACCAATAACCACCAAATACAAAACAGTACCAGTAATACCACCAAAAGCTAAAAGCATAAAGGCACTCGCTTTCAAGTAACGCTGAACCTCTCCCACCATATCGGACAGTCGTTTTCTTTCTGTATGCGTGATTGAGCTTGTCTCTTGCAACTCAGTTAAGTCTTTCAACAGCGGCCAAATAGTAGCTATTGGGAAAACAAAAAGAGATACAAAAACGTAAGGCACAGGGCCACCAGAAGGAATAACACAAGAGTAAGAGCTAAACAGATAAGCAAAAGCAGTCCCTACCAATATCAACGGCAGCAAAAAACCAACAACATTTCCTTTCTGCTTAGTTATGTTCAAATTACGCTTCCGCTACAATATCTTGAAAATCAGGAACAACTTCTTTAGTGATAATTTTTGCTTGAATCCACTGCTTCATTTGATAATAAAGGTCTGATTCATCAACTTTTCCCTCGTAAAAACCAAGGTTAATTTGATGACTAAGCTTTAGCTCATCCCCTTTGATTTCACCACCACCTTTTAAGTTAATTTTAACATCTTCTTTATCCAAATGACGCAGCGAAGAAGACAGTGTATCAATTACTTTTTGACCTGACTTGGTAGTTTTTCGGCTGTACTTAAATTCAATACTCACCTGAAGGTTTGCATCATCTAAGGTCTCATTGAAATCAAAGTTCCCAACGTAACCATTGCTTTTAAGACACTCTAAAATATCAGCACCAAGACCTGACGGAGTCCAGCGAACACTCTTTGCTTCAGTCACATCATGCTCATATGGTTCAGCAACAGGAGCTTCTGGCAAGGAGGTAACATCTTGCTCATAAGTAATATCAGAACCAATAGAAACACTCTTGGCTGGTGCTCTTTCTAGCTGCTTCATAGCTGTAGCTGTAGGTCTGTCACTAAGTATAATTGCTGAATCAATATTTTGTTGAGTCAACACTTTGAGATACCACTCTAAATGTCGCTCTAATTCTTTTGATTTCAAAGCTTGAGAACCCATCACTACCATATGATTTCCCATCACCCCAAAATAGGCCATTGACTCCAGAAACTCTGTAGACCCACTTTTGTTCTTACCGACCTTACTCTGCTTAATGTCTTGTGCTGAAATCGGGTTTACTTCAAACATGTCTGCATCTTCATCAATGACGATTGTCATTTGGCTTCGACCCTGTTCAAATTGTACGATTTGGCACATTAGCATGTCATTATCATAGTTGTTGAATCTATTAATAAAACGGAATGAGTTACCATCCTCAGTTAACGACTCTCTACGACTAGCTGCTTTGTGATATGCAGATTTTTTATCAAGAAGTGTTGATTCAAGCATCTGCTGAAGAGTTATGGGATGGTTACCCATTTTCACCAGTTTATAGTTGATGGTTCTACGCTTAGTTTCTTTCGACAATTCACACTTCCTTACAGTGGTCAAAACTTACTGACCATAATACAACCAGTAGCACATACCCACAATAAAACTACTACGCTATAAAGCATTAAAGTAAGAAAAGGTGATGTAACGCTAAGTGGTTTTCATACGATTAGGGTGCTAAACACAGTTGCGATACGTTATCGAACTTTCCACTCGCACAGGCTCGCGAACGCAAAGAATGCGAACCTCTTAATTGAGGTTCGTTTTTTTATTTGTGTCTAGGAATTCTTGTAAGCGGGGTAATAGGTCTGGTGCTTCAAATAGCTCTTTAATAGGCGTTTCAAGTATCAAAGAAAGTTGCACAACCTCTATGTCTCTCAGAGGCTTAACACCAGTTTCGATTTTGGCAATAGTTTGGCGACTTATCCCCCAGCTTTCACCCCGCAATTGGAATTGAGCAGCAAGGTCTTCTTGTGTCCACCCTCTGTCTTTTCTCAATTCTTTGATTCTAGTCCCGATTAAGTTCTTACCCATGCGAAAAATCTCTCGTTCGGATTGTGGAACAAAAGGCTAATCGTTATATTGGCTAAAAAGGTTCGGATTTCCGAAACTTATATTAATATGAGGGATATATGAAAGTTAAATCACTATTGCTTTGTGCAGCACTGGCATCACCATCTATACACGCACTTGAGTTCACCACCAACGCTACCGAAGAAGATTATCAAATGGCAGGCATGTACCTAACGTTGTTAGATACGTATGCTAACAATCCGATGTTCTGTCAGTCTTATCCGACACCAAATACCAACAAGGCACTAAAGGAACTTAGGTCACTTAAGTCTAGTATGAACCCTTGGTATGAAACGGAGTTTAATCAGGGAGTGGCAGCGGGTATGGCTGCAATTGAGCATGAGAAGACGCTAATTAATGGCTCAATGACTAGAGCGCAATGTGATGCGTCTGATAAATCAACTGGTGACGGTTGGAGCAAGATAGTGGCAGCATGGAAAAGGGTGTACTTTGTGCGATAGGGTTTAGTTTAAAGGACGAATCTCATTTGAGGCTCGTCCTTTTTTAGCTTTTTAGTAACCTAATCTCGGCACGTAATTTTTCGAGTTCATCATTCAATGAATTCACTACGGTAGTGAGTTCGTTATTATGCATAGTGTTTTCTTCTAGGTTAGCACTCTTCTTAAGTGGCAAAACTCGTTTATTTGTATTCTTCAAAATGGTCTCCTGTGCGACATCTAGTTTGGGACTACTCTCCATGAAATGAGCAATTCCATTAAAATGGGCAATTTTGTTCTTGGTGTAATGAAAGAAATTGATTTCCCAATTATTAGGATTTAGGACGTAGACTCTGAGGTGTTTACCTCTTGTGATAATGTGAAACCAACATTTATGTAGGTCTTCGATAGTATTCATTTTTTTATAAAGTCTATCATTCCCTTTGCGAGGGTAATTTAACTCTCTCATTTCTTTGTAAATTGGTTGCTTACAGCGCTTATATGAATCTGGGTTCACCAAAGGAAAAACAGACTCATTTTCCTTTATTTTAAAATTCTTGAGAGCCCACCCCTTGCGAGGGATGTACTGATTATTCTGAAACACGTCCACAACGTGCGTTGATTTTGTCATGTTAAGTTCCGTTTAATGAAACAGCGATAACCCTTAGAGACACCTACTAAAAAGTAGGAACTCATTCGGAACTTAAGAACGCAGTTGACTAGAAAGCGTCTCTAAAGACTATCAGTACGAGGTCAAGCGTACATACTATTTCGGTTGGTTATTTACCAACAAAGACTATTATCGCATGGGATTATTGGGTGGTAAACTTTGATACAAGTATTTATAGGGATGACAAAATACGGACATTTAGATACAAAATACGGACATCTTAAAGAATAAAACAAATAATAATCAACAACTTAACCTTTAATAACTATATGTACATTCACCACATTTAAAAGACTTCATTCAATGTGATTCGTCGCGTAGCGACAGCGACGTAGTCGCACAGTCTATTACCAACGTAACCAATTACGTTTAATCTTATATGCAGCATTAGCAAGCTAAAGCTTGCACTCAATCACCGACTGGCGTCGGCTCAATCGTAATCACGTTTAGTTCTAATTCAATTGGATATCATACACTGCGTCGCGTAGCGACAGCATGAGCGCAACGAATGCACAATCACATACCAACGTGACTATTACGTTTAATCTCATATGTGGTGTTTAACACGCTACGCGTGTACGACTGGCGTCGTGCAGTACTTTCGGCATTTCAATTTTCAAATATAAAGTTTCTTATAGAAAGGACTTTAAGTTTGAAAAGTAATGGTGACGACGCAGTCGGCACAACCGCGTAGCGGTAAATCACATTGATATGCTTAT
>NZ_JBFSVK010000061.1:0-3447 GCF_041467855.1 Vibrio sp. 10N.247.311.51
ACTTTAATGGCCAAGTTCAGCTTGATGTCACCATTCGTGATGAAGACGGTGCAGAAGTTGAAACCGTCATCAATGTTGACGTACTGCCAATCAATGATGCGCCAGTGTCTGGTGATTTGGCTTACAACGTTAACGAAGATGGTTCTATCACACTGAGCCAAGAACAGCTGTTGTCTCAAGCGTCCGATGTTGAAGGCGAAGACCTAACCGCGAGCGATTTAACGGTTGGTGGTGATGCAACCGTTGTTGCAAATGATGACGGCAGTTTCACGATTACGCCAGATGAGAACTTCAATGGCGACATCGATATCAGCTTCGATATCTCTGATGGCACTAATACTGTTCAAGCTTCAGCAGACCTTACGGTTAACCCAGTTAATGACCTGCCAGTCCCTCAAGATCAGCAGTTTAGCGTTGAAGAAGATGGCACGTTAATCTTCACCGATGCCGACCTGTTAACTGGTGCAACGGACATTGAAGGTGATAACCTAACGGTTGAAGGTGTGACCTACGATGGCGGTGACGGTATCCTTACTGATAACGGTAATGGTACGTACACCTTCGCTCCGAATGAAAACTTCAATGGCGACGTAAACTTCGGATTTGATGTATCAGACGGCACCGATACGGTCTCTGCCAACATCGATGTGAGCGTTACAGCCGTTGATGATGCGCCTGTGTCTGGCGACCTAGCGTACTCAGTCGATGAAGACGGTTCGATTCGTCTAAGCCAAGAGCAGCTTTTATCACAAGCCTCTGATGTGGAAGGCGATGATCTTACTGCTAGCGGCCTAACGGTTGGCGCTGATGCAACCGTTACTCAGAACGATGATGGCAGCTTTACCGTCACGCCAGATGAGAACTTCAATGGTGACATCGATATCAGTTTCGATATCTCAGATGGTACCAATACGGTTCAAGCGTCGGCTGATTTAACGGTTAACCCAGTAAATGATTTGCCAGTACCTCAAGACCAACAGTTCAGCGTGGAAGAAGATGGCACGCTCATCTTTACTGATGCCGACCTGTTAACAGGCGCAACAGACATTGAAGGTGACAACCTTACGGTTGAAGGTGTGACCTACGATGGCGGCGACGGTATTCTTACTGATAACGGTAATGGTACATACACCTTTGCTCCGAATGAAAACTTCAATGGCGACGTAAACTTCGGTTTTGATGTATCAGACGGAACCGATACGGTATCAGCCAATATCGATGTGAGCGTAACAGCGGTTGATGATGCGCCTGTTTCTGGTGACCTAGCGTACTCAATCGATGAAGACGGTTCGATTCGTTTAAGCCAAGAGCAACTTCTATCACAAGCGTCTGATGTTGAAGGCGATGACCTGACAGCTAGCGGCCTAACGGTCGACGGTGATGCAACAGTTACTCAAAACGATGATGGCAGTTTCACCATCACGCCAGATGAGAACTTCAACGGTGACATCGATATCAGCTTCGATATCTCTGATGGCACTAATACCGTTCAAGCTTCAGCAGACCTTACGGTCAATCCAGTTAATGACCTGCCAGTCCCTCAAGACCAACAGTTCAGCATGGAAGAAGACGGTACACTCATCTTCACCGATGCAGACCTGTTAACAGGCGCTACCGACATTGAAGGTGACAACCTAACGGTTGAAGGTGTGACCTACGATGGCGGTGACGGTATCCTTACTGATAACGGTAATGGTACTTACACATTCGCTCCAAACGAAAACTTCAATGGTGACGTAAACTTCGGATTTGATGTCTCTGACGGCACCGATACGGTCTCTGCCAATATCGACGTAAGCGTAACAGCCGTTGATGATGCACCTGTGTCAGGTGACCTAGCGTACTCAATCGACGAAGATGGTTCGATTCGTCTAAGCCAAGAGCAGCTTCTATCGCAAGCGTCTGATGTGGAAGGCGATGACCTTACGGCTAGCGACCTGACGGTTGACGGTGATGCAACAGTCGTTGCTAATGATGACGGCAGTTTCACGATTACGCCAGATGAGAACTTCAATGGTGACATCGATATCAGCTTCGATATCTCTGATGGCACTAATACCGTTCAAGCATCAGCTGACCTAACCGTTAACCCAGTAAATGATTTACCTGTACCTCAAGATCAACAGTTCAGCGTTGAAGAAGACGGCACGTTAATCTTCACCGATGCAGACCTGTTAACCGGTGCTACAGATATTGAAGGTGACAACCTAACGGTTGAAGGTGTGACCTACGATGGCGGCGACGGTATTCTTACTGATAACGGTAATGGAACTTACACCTTTGCTCCAAACGAAAACTTCAATGGCGACATAAGCTTCGGCTTCGACGTGTCTGACGGCACCGATACGGTCTCAGCGAACATCGACGTAAGTGTAACAGCGGTTGATGACGCGCCTGTATCTGGTGATCTAGCGTACTCAATCGACGAAGACGGTTCGATTCGTCTAAGCCAAGAGCAGCTTCTATCACAGGCGTCTGACGTGGAAGGCGATGACCTTACTGCTAGCGGCCTAACGGTTGGCGGTGATGCAACCGTTACTCAAAACGATGACGGCAGTTTCACGATTACGCCAGATGAGAACTTCAACGGTGACATCGATATCAGCTTTGATATCTCAGATGGCACCAATACCGTTCAAGCTTCTGCAGACTTAACGGTTAATCCAGTAAACGATTTACCAGTGCCTCAAGATCAACAGTTCAGCGTTGAAGAAGACGGTACACTCATCTTCACTGATGCAGACCTATTAACAGGTGCAACGGACATTGAAGGTGACAACCTAACGGTTGAAGGTGTGACTTACGACGGTGGCGACGGTATCTTGACCGACAACGGTAATGGTACGTACACCTTTGCTCCGAATGAGAACTTCAATGGCGACGTAAACTTCGGCTTCGATGTCTCTGACGGTACCGATACGGTCTCTGCAAACATCGATGTGAGTGTGACTGCGGTTGATGATGCGCCAGTGTCTGGCGACCTAGCGTACTCAATCGACGAAGATGGTTCGATTCGTCTAAGCCAAGAGCAACTTTTATCACAAGCATCAGATGTTGAAGGCGATGACCTTACGGCTAGCGGCCTAACGGTTGACGGTGATGCAACAGTCGTTGCTAACGAGGATGGCAGTTTCACCATCACGCCAGATGAGAACTTCAACGGCGACATCGATATCAGCTTCGATATTTCTGATGGTACCAATACCGTTCAAGCTTCTGCAGACCTGACGGTTAACCCAGTTAACGACCTGCCAGTACCACAAGATCAACAGTTCAGTATTGCAGAAGACGGTACTTTACTGTTCACCGACGCGGATCTGCTTACAGGCGCGACAGATGTTGAAGGTGATAACCTAACGGTTGAAGGGATCACTTATGAAGGTACTGATGGCGTACTGACTGATTTGGGTGAGGGCTCATACAGCTTTGCGCCAAATGAAAACTTCA
>NZ_JBFSVK010000062.1:0-2998 GCF_041467855.1 Vibrio sp. 10N.247.311.51
TTCCGATAGTATGGATTGATTTGGCTAGCTCATTAACTTTGTCTTTGCTAACAGGACGTTGTCGCTTTCCAACTACAAGGTCGGCTACATTTACGGTTATTTGCTTCATTAGATATTCCGTTTTGATTTTTTCTAACTGTACAGGCAGAAAAGCTCAAACGCATTAATGAAATGAGGTGATTGCTCACGAATTCGTGAAAAAATACGAACACGTAATTTTCAACGACTGGTTGTAGCAAAAAAACGAACGATTAACGCTACTCGCGGTAGTGGGAGGATACAGCACGCAGACTGATAACTGCACACTCATAAGTAAAGCAACTCCATGTATAAGCGGTTAAAAAGTGTCACAGACCAACCCTATAAAGAGTACATCATAAGAGTTGAGCTGGACACGTTGTTACAGGGCATTTAGGTTAATCACTCTAGCTAGTGTGGCAAGCATTACAACAGTAATAGCACCCATTAATCCTAAGTGTAGGGTTGTTTCTCTTTACCTCAGCAACAGCGCCTGCACATGTGTTGTGAGTTCCCGCTGCTACTTGGTTTTCAATGTTAGGCATATAAGAGCAACCTGTAGTTTTATTATGAACTTCATGGTCACCATTGCTTTGAGAATTTTTATTAACAATAAATACTGGCATAAATCCCTCATTTAGTTACTCGGCACAATAAACCGAGTGTATATATTGGCATTTAAATTAGATGAATACAGCAAATGCTAGAGTGCATACTTTAAATGTGTGATATGCATATCATTGCTATAATAGCGAGGCACTTGGTTTTGAGTTTTTTTTACCTGTAAGCTGTAGCAAAAAATGAACGATTAATGCTACACGTGAGGCAAGTCAAAGGCTGTATCATTAATTGTGTACATATAGTTTCTGCTACAATATATTATTGCTACACCATTTAATGATACAGGTTGAGCAATGAGAACTTTCTTCTACACCCGCGTAAGTACGTCTGACCAAACCACCGATAATCAAGTAACTGCGTTCGAGTCCCTTGGTTATAAAGTTGAACCTCATAGACTTGTATCGGAGGTTGTTAGTGGCTCAACCAAAGCACTAGAGCGCGAATTGTTTAAAAACCTCATTGAACAAAAACTAGAGAAAGGCGATAGATTGGTTGTTCTGAAACTAGACCGACTAGGGCGCGATAATATCGATGTTCAGCAGACGGTAAATTACATACTAGAAAAGGGAATCATTCTAGTGTGTCACGACCTACCAGTAGCAGACCTAACCAAACCCGAAGGCAAGATGATGCTACAGCTTATGAGTACCTTTGCTGAGTTCGAGCGTAATAAAATTATAGAACGCACCAAACAAGGTCTAGAGCGCGCTAAATCACAAGGCAAGAAGCTAGGACGCAAAGCAGGTTCAAAACATACTGATGATGTTCAGCGACTCAAAGCAGAGGGTAAGGGACAAAGTGAGATTGCACGGTTGCTAGATGTTAGTCGTCATACCGTGATTAGAAACTGGAACTAAATACTGATGTGGACGTAGTGAACCCACACAACCTTTTCTTATGCATTTTATTTGTGAATTCAAAGCGAGCTTCGGCTCGCTTTTTTTGTGTCTGAGAATCGCAATTTTACGACTGGCAATACCACTAAATAGATTAAGCAATGGGGTATTTGACACACCTAACATTGTGCGGGTTGTTGCGTCTCCCCGTAATTCCGAAATTAGACGCAATAAATTTGAGTTTCCACTGGCCGACCTGATTCGCGGTCAGTGCATTTTTAGGACAACAGAATGGCAGATAAAGACAAACGCTACTTTAAAAAACATAGGGACAAGATTCTTGAAAAACGCAAGGTCACGTATAAGGAGAGGCAAGACCGTAAGAATTTCAACGAACTAATAGCAGAGTTCGCGACAGCAAAACAGTTAGAAACAGCAAAGTACCTACACATACTATTACCAGAGTTCGGTATCAAAGCTGATTACATGGTATTGCTCTACCGTGAGCATGAGCGAAGCAAATCAGAAATGGACTTTAAGCAATGGCTGGTGGAGAGATTGAAAAATGCAGATTAAACAAACTAGACCCTCTTTAGTTGCAGGTCATAGCAAGCTGATATTTAAATCATTAGACGACTTAAAACGAAAAGACATTACCAATGTCATTGGCAGGTTTGATGGTAAGGAAACCGCTAGTTTTCTATCAGATGGGGCGGGCACAGGAGGGACGAAATACCAAGCACTATATGACAACGGCGTAGCTATCCATTTAGCAAAAGGCTCAAATGGTAATTACTACCTAACCGATTTAGTGGATGATTTGAGTCACGTTGAAATGTACGAGCATGTAAATCTCAACGAACAAGCACTGAATGAGAGTATCAATTATCTACCAGAGGATGATTTTCTAGTCCATTTAGCAGAAAGCAATGATAGTGATAGTTACATACCTTTAGTGTTCACAACTAATGCACTACAGCACGAATTCACTATTGGGCATATCAGCGGTGATAAGTTCACTTTAGACAATGGTCTACCGTATTTTGATTTTACAGTAAATGAGGTTGAAAACGATGACGGAGAGATAGTTGCTTATATTGATAATGCGAGTCTGAACGGACGTACATTGCTAGAGCTTACGAACAAGTTTCGTGAACTTGATGTAGATGACGAACCAGTGATTAGTGAATCACAATCTGAACCACTAGATAGCATGGTTCGGCAAGCACTTAGATACATTCAAAGGAGTGGAATTTAATGTATTACCTAAGAAACACGATTACAGATACACGGTTTAAAATACAAGGCCAGCGTCCTAAGAACGGCAAGCATTACATGCAATACGTATCAATGGATTGGGTTAAGAAAGAGCAACCAGAGCTACTGGCGAGCGTTCAGCGTGACATTGATAACTACCCTACGCACATGTGTGAGGGGCGTGTTCTAGACTATGCATTTCAAGTTCAATGTGTATAGGTACGCACCTATACACTCTGATATGTATAGTTTGTCTCATTCCCGCT
>NZ_JBFSVK010000063.1:0-2866 GCF_041467855.1 Vibrio sp. 10N.247.311.51
CCATCGTTATCGATGTTAGGGTCAAATAGGGCCGATATTTTTAGCTCAGGTTTTTCTGCTTTTAAACGGCGATAATAATCAATCGCTTCAGCGATACTATTAGTGGCTAAAATGGCGTGAAATTTATTGCCTTGGCTCAGCACATCCCATTTATCCAAGATGTCAGCGACGACTTTGTCTTGATGAGCCTTCGTTAAGTATTGGCTTTTAGGAATATAGTCTTCAATGCCTTTATGATATTTTCCTGCGGCGTCTTTAAACCCCGCCATCGGCACATCATTCATAAAGTGATTAAACTTTTTCTTTTTGGCAGGCTCTGCCATCGCCTCAGTAGCCAAGTCGGCCTTAGCTTGTTGTAAAGCAATCTCTTTTCTTAGTTCGCCATCCTTAAAGGTCGGCATTTTGTAAGGGTCAAAGCCCAATACGTTTCCATCACGGATACCATCAGCAATACTATAGCGATGCAACTCGTTACCAAAAACATCAGTAGTCGTATTACTATTAACTTGATTTTCTTCATGAATGGGCGTGCCCGTAAAACCAAAGAAGAGGGCTTTAGGAAACGTTTTTTTCACCGTTACCAACATGCCTTCTTTATTTTCTTTTCCTGCGCTCATCGTTGAGCGGTGCGCCTCATCGATAATAAACACCAAGCGCTTAGCTCGAATTTTTTCAATATCAGCCGAGTTTGTTGCTACTCCCTCATCATCCGCCTCTTCAAAAATATTGCTCATTTTTTGAATAGAACTAACGATTAAGGTATCAGCAGGAGCGGTGCTCTTTAGTTTGGTCACCAGTACATGGGTATTCTCAGTTGCTTGTACCACTTCTCCATCACTAGCAAATCCTTGATATTCAAGTAGAGACTGAGTACCAAGCTCGATGCGGTCCATTAAGAAAATTACTTTATCGGCGTCTTTTGATTGAGCAATCAACTGCGCTGACTTAAAGCTGGTCATGGTTTTACCAGAGCCAGTGGTATGCCATACATAACCACCAAGTCTGTCTTTATTGTTTACACCGCCTAACTGCTTCCAGTTGGTTTTAGCTACTCGATCCGATATCGCATTAGCAGCGTAATACTGATAGCTACGCATGACTTTAAGAACCCCATCGGTATCATCAGCGACGGTATAAAAACCTATCAACTGATGTGCCATCGGGATAGATAGCAACGTAGAGGCAATATCCTTCCAGTGGTTCACAGGTTCGTTATTATAATCGGCCCAACTAAATTGATAGTCAGGGTTAAACTTGCCATCTAGTCCGGGGTTAGCAAAGTATTTAGCCTCATCAGGCTCCATGGCAACAAAGACTTGGATGAGCGAAAAAAGGCTGCTAAAAATACCTTCTTTAGAGTATTTTTCAATTTGGTTGACCGCTTGACTTACCGGAACGCCGCTGCGTTTTAACTCAATATGAATAACGGGCATACCGTTTATTAGCAACAATACATCACCACGACGATCGTTACGTAACGGGCTACCTCGTTCGAACTTGGGTTGCTGCACAATTTGGTAACGGCTTTGACCCGCTGCGATCTCTTGGCGGTCATAAATTTTTAAACTGACTTCTTTGCCATAGTGCAGCGAGTCATCAGGGTTATCTCGTTTAATCGCGACCGTTTTACCATTAATTAAACCGTTGAGTTTGAGCGGTGTTTTCAACTCTTTGATCTGCTCAATAATCTGCTGCATTTCAGTTGCAGTCAGCGGCACATCGTTTAAGCGATCTTGTTGGCGGTTGTTTTCAAACAAAATATTTGCCCAGTTTTGCAGTAACTCGGCCTCAGTTTTGTTTTTGAATATTTCAGGCTCCCATCCTTTTTGGATAAGAACCTCAATAAAAGCCTGCTCAAATTTTGCTTCGGTTTTAAAAATGGTCATGGTCATTCCTTAAACAAACATTTTGCTCAAACAAGCCTGCTTGATGTTAGTGAGTTTGGTGATCTGTTGTTGGTGTTGGTTGATCAGCGTATCAAGTTTTTGGAAGTAGTTGCCAATGGCGGTTTGCTCTTCTCTTGTAGGAAGGCTTATTGGAGTATTCTTACCACTATTGATGGTGTATGTACCAACAGTTCCAGTTCCAGCTTCATGCTTGATATAAGTCTGAATTGGTTTACCAACAAATGAATAAAATAGGAATAAACCATCTACTTTATTTTCGTTCTTGAACCAAATAATATTTCCATCTTTGAAATATAGAGGGGCATCATCAGTGACCAACATAGGCACACCTATTGTACCAACGCCAGTCACAAGCAAGTCACCAACCTCAACCCTCCCTGAAAGTTGCGAGTATTGTTCATATTTTTCTTTCGCAATATATAAGTAGTCAGTTGGCTCTTCATTTTTATATGAAGATACAATGTCACGTGCTCTCAAGAATCTTACGCCTGAACTAGTCCAATCAGACTGATGTATTCGCTTAACTGACGTGACAGTCATCTTATCCCCTAATAACTCCTCCTCCCACTCCCTACTAAACTCCTTAAAACGGATTTCTGGAACGGTTTCGCCTTGCTTGGGAAACATCTTTACCAGCATGGCTTTTTTCAAGTGACTGAGCTTGTCATGCTTTTGTTGGTGTCGCTTTATTAAGCAGTCGAGCTTTTGGAAATGCGCCGTTATTGCATTCTGCTCTGTCAAATCCGGAATTGTGATAGTTCTACTTTTCCAGTCAGAAACATCAAATACTAACTTTTCAATATCGACCCCATAAGAGCTAATGAAAAACAGCTTATGCATTTCAGGTCGTTTTGAAATCACAGTCCAGAATTTAGCAGTAGTTTCATCACTATCTGTTAAGACAAGATACTCATTTGAGACAACAGCATTATCTAGGCTCTCTGGCACGATCCCATTAG
>NZ_JBFSVK010000064.1:0-2388 GCF_041467855.1 Vibrio sp. 10N.247.311.51
CTGCTAAATTCTGGACTGTGATTTCAAAACGACCTGAAATGCATAAGCTGTTTTTTATTAGCTCTTATGGGGTTGATATTGAAAAGTTAGTGTTTGATGTTTCTGACTGGAAAAGTAGAACTATCACAATTCCGGACTTGGCAGAGCAGAATGCAATAACGGCGCATTTCCAAAAGCTCGACAGCTTAATAAAGCAACACCAACAAAAGCATGACAAGCTCAGTCACTTGAAAAAAGCCATGCTGGAAAAAATGTTTCCCAAGCAAGGCGAAACCGTTCCAGAAATCCGTTTTAAGGGGTTAAGTGGGGAGTGGGAGGAGAAAGTGCTGGGTACTGATGTTACTGATATTATTGGTGGAGGTACTCCTAGCACTTCAATATCTGAATTTTGGGACGGTGATATCGATTGGTATTCGCCTACTGAGATTGGTGACAATGTATATGCCAAAGGTAGCCGGAAAAAAATCACGGCTCTAGGTCTTAAAAGTTCATCTGCAAAGATACTTCCGGCTGGTAGGACGGTTCTATTTACTAGTAGGGCTGGTATCGGGGATATGGCTATTCTTGCTAGATCAGGAGCTACTAACCAAGGCTTTCAATCTTTTGTTGTGAAAGAAGGGTTTTCACCTTATTTCATTTATTCTATCGGTAAACAGATTAAAGAGTTTGCACTTAAACATGCATCAGGTTCGACGTTTTTAGAAATTTCAGGTAAGCAACTTGGACGTATGAAAATTCTTATACCTTGCGAAAAAGAGCAAATAGCTATCGGCAACTACTTCCAAAAGCTCGATACATTGATCGATCAATACCAACAACAGATCACCAAACTCAATAACATCAAGCAGGCTTGCTTGAGCAAAATGTTTGTTTAAGGAATGACCATGACCATTTTTAAAACCGAAGCAAAATTTGAGCAGGCTTTTATTGAGGTTCTTATCCAAAAAGGATGGGAGCCTGAAATACTCAAAAACAAAACTGAGGCCGAGTTACTGCAAAACTGGGCAAACATTTTGTTTGAAAACAACCGCCAACAAGATCGCTTAAACGATGTGCCGCTGACTACCACTGAAATGCAGCAGATTATTGAGCAGATCAAAGAGCTGAAAACGCCGCTCAAACTCAACGGTTTAATTAATGGTAAAACGGTCGCGATTAAACGAGATAACCCTGATGACTCGCTGCACTATGGCAAAGAAGTCAGTTTGAAAATTTATGACCGCCAAGAGATCGCAGCGGGTCAAAGCCGTTACCAAATTGTGCAACAACCCAAGTTCGAACGAGGTAGCCCGTTACGTAACGATCGTCGTGGTGATGTACTGTTGCTAATAAACGGTATGCCCGTTATTCATATTGAACTAAAGCGCAGCGGCATTCCGGTCAGTCAAGCGGTCAACCAAATTGAAAAGTACTCTAAAGAAGGCATTTTTAGCGGACTCTTTTCGCTTATCCAAGTATTTGTTGCCATGGAGCCTGATGAGGCTAAATACTTTGCTAACCCCGGACTAGATGGCAAGTTTAACCCTGACTATCAATTCAGTTGGGCCGATTATAATAACGAGCCTGTGAACCACTGGAAGGATATTGCCTCTACGTTGCTATCGATACCGATGGCACATCAGTTGATAGGTTTTTATACCGTCGCTGATGATACCGATGGGGTCCTTAAAGTCATGCGTAGCTATCAGTATTACGCTGCTAATGCGATATCGGATCGAGTCGCTAAAACCAACTGGAAGCAGTTAGGTGGTATAAACAATAAAGACAGACTTGGTGGTTATGTATGGCATACCACAGGCTCTGGTAAAACCATGACTAGCTTTAAGTCAGCACAGTTGATTGCTCAATCAAAAGACGCCGATAAAGTAATTTTCTTAATGGACCGTATCGAGCTTGGTACTCAGTCTCTACTTGAATATCAAGGATTTGCTAGTGATGGAGAAGTGGTACAAGCCACCGAGAATACTCATGTACTGGTGACCAAACTAAAGAGCACCGCTCCTGCTGATACCTTAATTGTTAGTTCGATTCAAAAAATGAGCAATATTTTTGAAGAAGCGGATGATAAGGGCGTAGCAACAAACTCGGCCGATATTGAAAAGATTCGTGATAAGCGCTTGGTGTTTATTATCGATGAGGCGCACCGCTCAACGATGAGTGGAGGTACAGAAGATAAAGAAGGCATGTTGGTAAGGGTGAAAAAAACATTCCCGAAAGCCCTCTTTTTTGGTTTTACTGGCACGCCTATCCATGAAGAAAACCAAGTT
This sequence comes from Vibrio sp. 10N.247.311.51, assembly GCF_041467855.1. Lineage (NCBI taxonomy): Bacteria > Pseudomonadati > Pseudomonadota > Gammaproteobacteria > Vibrionales > Vibrionaceae > Vibrio > Vibrio sp. 10N.247.311.51. Next base: position 2,268 of record NZ_JBFSVK010000064.1, read on the forward strand.
AATAGTAATACGACCACTGATGTATTTGGTAATGAGTTGCACCGCTATAGCATTGCTGATGGTATTCGTGATGGAAACGTATTGGGCTTTGACCCTTACAAAATGCCGACCTTTAAGGATG
>NZ_JBFSVK010000065.1:0-2370 GCF_041467855.1 Vibrio sp. 10N.247.311.51
CACCCTTCAACAAGCTAGTGAATTCAGCTAGGCCCTGCATATCAAATTCATTACCCGTGAGGCTACACATCATTTCTGCCAATTCACCTTCGGTGGTTTTGATGTCACTCGCGACTTGCGAGTAAGTAACTGCGTATTTATCGGCAAGAACTTGCACCTTGTTGGTTAGCTGGGTAATCAAACTGCTTGGCATTGCAGCGAGCTCGCTGCTTAATGGCTCAATCCATTTTAGGTGCAGTAGATTGTTCACTTGCTCGTCGCTTAAGCCCTCAATGGTGGTCTTGGTTTTAAGATGCAGTTTAGTTGCTGCCTCTTTCACTGCTTTTTTTAGAGCCTTTTCTTCGTTGATAAGTTTGTTAGCACGAATAATTTTGGCCTTGTAGCTTTCTTCAGGTACAAGACTGTCTTCTGTGAACTTAATGTTACTGTCTTTCTGCTCTTTCAAGAATACCTTAGCTGCTTTTGCTACTTCAGCATTGACAAAGGCATCTTTGCTTTCTTTGACCGTAGCTAGCTCTTTATCGTCTTCACTAAGCGATTCTAAAATGTCTTCAAGTGAACTTGAGATTTCAACCAAACGATTCTCTTGTTTAGCTAGTGCTGCTAAGTCATCACTTAAGTAAGTTTTTTGCACTAAACCAAAAGGCAGAATGTGACCTTTCCAGCCATCTTGCACCTCAGTATCTTTACCATTTTTCTTTTTGATAACGATATTAGGTTCAACTTGCTTAGTCGCATCAAAACCTTCAGTTTGCATCATTTCTAAATCGGCGCTAATGATTTGCCATTGGTTGTTTAGAAGCTGGTAAGCTTGATATTTGTCGATTAAAGCAATAGGACTTAGGCGGTTAAATAGCTCAACACTTAATGAAGCCTCTTGTTGATTGCGTTTAACCCCTTCCCAACCTTTAATGAGTTTGGTGTTTAAGTCGTCATCAAACCCTGCAAAAGCCTGTTCATAACCCGCTATAAACTCAACCACCTGTGGATGACTACTAATGCTTGTATTGACTGAATCTTTAGCAATAGCCAGCTCACTGTACGCGGAAGATTTAGCCGTAAACAAGGCACCACGTAGCTGTGGTAAAGCAAGCCAGTATGCATTGAGTTCATCAATTTCACTGTTAGGAATGCCGCCTAACATGGTGGCGTGTAAATCCCAGCTTTCAGCCGCCGCTGAAGAGTCCACATAGCGTGGTATGTTTAAGTTGTAGCCATTGCTGCGCAAAGTTTCTTTACTCACGACTTGTGAGAATTTCTCGATGCTCTCTCGATTGATCACAGCATCAACAGTGCGCTTAATATCACTCGCTTGCAGCTTGTTGTTTTTGCCTTCTTTAATAAAGTGCTTAGACGCATCAACAACCAAAACATCGGTATTCTGACGCTTTTGCTTGAGCACCAAGATCACGGTTGGAATACCTGTACCAAAGAAGATATTACCCGGCAAACCAATAATGGCATCAATGTGGTTCTGCTCAATAAGCTGCTTGCGGATCTCCCCCTCTTCACCACCACGGAACAACACCCCATGAGGTAATACAATGGTCATAATACCATCGGGCTTTAGGTGATAGAGATCGTGCAATAGGAAGGCAAAATCGGCTTTAGTTTTTGGGGCTAGGCCAAAACGCGAATAACGAGGATCGCTATCTTTATAGCTAGGGTCCCATTGTTGTGAATACGGTGGGTTAGAAACAACGGCGTCCACGTATAAGGCATCGTAAGTGCCTTGTGGGTCGTTCTCATCGAAGTATGGCCAATCGTCTTCTAGAGTATCGCCATTACGGGTTTTAATGTTGCTGGCTTTAATACCACGCATGATCAGATTCATACGGGTAAGGTTATAGGTATTCGCTTTTAACTCTTGCGCATAATAGGTAATGCTGTCTTTGTTTTTAGCGTATTTTTCGACGGCCTCACCAATATTGATAAGGAGTGAGCCAGAGCCAGACGTTGGATCATAAATCTCAATGGTTTCTTTATTTTTTAGTTCATGAGCGATGATGTGCGACATGAGAACCGAGACCTCATGAGGCGTATAAAACTCTCCGGCTTTTTTACCCGCATTAGCTGCAAATTTTTCAATCAGGTACTCGTAGATGTAACCCAGAACGTCATAACCTTGCTGACCGTTCATCGGGATACTTTTGATTAAGTGCAGTAAGTCGCTAATAGCTTTAGTTCGCTTACCCGCGCTTTCGCCAAGTTTGCTTAACCCGGTTTCTAGAGTAGTAAAGATGCCTTCAAACAACTTTTTGTAAGTAGGAGAAATCAAACGGCTAAAAGCAGAAAGTGCATCACGTACGTTAGATTCATCAAAGTCGGACGTTGGATCAACCCACGTTGAAAACAGATTTTCGTAAGCAA
>NZ_JBFSVK010000066.1:0-2347 GCF_041467855.1 Vibrio sp. 10N.247.311.51
GAACGGCGGACTGTTAATCCGTATGTCGCAAGTTCAAGTCTTGCAAGGGGAGCCACATTCAAGAAAGCCAAGTCGAAAAACTTGGCTTTTTTTCGTTTGAACAAAAGCAAACTCTATTCAATATACTCATCAGCTCTACTCTTAATCAGTCTCGATAAATTGAGTTATCTCCTTCTAGTACTCTTACTACAGCAGCAGATTCTAAGTTCTATAAAGCATCCCCATTCCAACAGAACCAACTCATTCCAAAGTTCATGACCCGCTAATCTTCACATTGAAGCAAACAGAACTAAGTTCTGTTACTTTTTTTTCTTCGAAAATTTAATCTCTATCATGTTTTGATGTCTTTCTAATATCTGCCTTACACCACTTAGATTAAGATTCGATGAATTATACCTAATACTAATTATTGAATCGCTGCGCGGGGAAATATGAAACTAAAAACGCAAGCTTACTTATTATCGGGCATCATCTTGATCGCCCTGCTAGCACTGACGGCTACTGGTTTATGGACATTGAGAGTCGCTAGCAACATGGACAACAAAGCTCGCGTGACAGAGCTATTTAAGAGTGCATACAGCATCCTTACAGAAGTCGAGAAAATGGCGATTGATGGCACACTAGAAGAAGAGCAAGCTAAGCAACTCGCTACTCGCCTTCTTCGCAACAACATCTATAAAGATAATGAATATGTTTACGTGGCCGATGAGAACATGACGTTTGTCGCGACACCATTAGATCCTCAACTACACGGAACCAGCTTTAACGACTTTAAAGATGGCGACGGCAATAGTGTTGGGCAGCTAATCCAAAGAGTACTTGGTAATCGCACTGGCGAGATCATTGAGTACACCTGGACACAAAAACTGCCAGATGGAACGATTGAAGAAAAACTGTCTATTGCAGAGAAAACGCCACATTGGGGTTGGGTTGTCGGCACCGGTATTGGGTTCAATGAAGTTAACGCTCGTTTTTGGTCTACCGCTCAATGGCAGCTATTCCTTTGTGTCGTGATTGCTGGTCTTATTCTATCGAGCCTAATTGTATCCATTAAGCGCATGCTAGCGCTTCTTGGCGGCGAGCCTAAAGATGTACGAGAAGCAGTACAAGCCGTAGCTCAGGGGCGAATTCAAACCTCTTTCGAAACTCAGGCAACTGACGGCAGTATCTATCACGCAGTGCAACAAATGAGTAAGTCATTGGCTGAGCTAGTATCAAACCTTGACGCTTCAATGCTGGCATTAAGAGGCGAACTGCAGCGCGTAGAAGATCGCGCTGGGTCAATTGCTCAACTGACAGACACCCAACAGCAATCAACAGAGATGATCGCGACAGCAATGACCGAGATGGCCTCTTCAGCCAATAACGTTGCTGATTCAGCCAGCGATACCGCGCGCAACACCGACGAGGCCGATAAACAGAGCCAGCACACCCAACAACTCATCCACAACACAGTAGATAACATTCAAGGCCTAGCAGGCCAACTAGGCACAGCAAGCGAAGCTGTCGCTAACCTAGATAACGATGTAAACAACATTGCAAAAGTATTGGATGTGATTGGTGATATAGCGGAGCAAACTAACCTGTTGGCACTTAACGCAGCCATTGAAGCAGCTCGAGCTGGCGAACAAGGTCGTGGATTTGCTGTTGTAGCAGATGAAGTTCGTAACCTTGCAGGCCGAACACAATCGAGCACCAAAGAAATCCAATTAATGATTAATAACCTTCAAGAAGGATCTCGCAACGCAATTCAAACCATGGAAGTTTGTGCCGCGACCAGTGAAAGCACCGTAACAGAGTCTCAAAACGCCTCTGAAGCACTACAACAGATTGTTGTCGCATTAGAGTCCATTTCATCAATGAGTCATCAAATCGCAACAGCGGCCGCTGAGCAGACTCAGGTGAGCGATGATATATCGAAGCGTATCAATATGATCGAAGAGAGCGGTAACCAACTGAGCAATGTCGTAACAGAAAGTCATAACAGCACCCAAACTCTTGCCTCCCTTTCCAACGAATTAGAAGCTTGGGTTAATAGGTTTGAAGTAAAACACTAAACTCCCTAGAAAATTTTTAAATAAAAAAGCACGTTTTCATACGTGCTTTTTTTATTTCGGCGCCCATTCAGTGTAGTTAACCGTAGTTTTACTATCTTTTAGGGCATGCTAGACCTAGGTTTTTCACCCCAAATGAGCAAAAACAACCCACTAAGTATAGAAAAACATCAAACGATACTTTTTTTGCAATTTAATGTTGACCCAGAACGCGAAAACACGTTTAATACACCTCGTCGCCCGGATAGCTCAGTCGGTAGAGCAGAGGATTGAAAATCCTCGTGTCGGTGGTT
>NZ_JBFSVK010000067.1:0-2240 GCF_041467855.1 Vibrio sp. 10N.247.311.51
ATTTTTGCCGCTAATTGTTGCTTATTCATATTCTGCTCAATTCATTTCAACTATTGACCGACATCGTGAAAACAGTCGGCACATGTTCTTAATATTGTGTTTTGGGACTCAGTTAAACCTGAGCTTCTTGCTCTTGTATCTACGCTTTGAGAGCTTCACTCTTAAACGCCAAAAAGCCACCGACTTTGAAGCCGATGAGAGCCTATCTTTAAAGGCAAGTCTCTAAGTAATTTTCTAAGCTAACTTGAACTATGTCGCTACCTTTTTAATCGCGACTATTTTCAGCAACCACCGAGCTGTACTCTCGCTAGTTCTATGTCCATTTTAAAACATGGAGAATACGGGAGAATTGAAGAATCAACAATGCGCAAAACCAAACTTTCAGCACACAGGTTTCATATGTAACTTTTTGCTTTAGCCGAAATGACTCACCATTCAGCATCACGCCCTTCTACCCCTGCCATCCATTCGAATCAAAATCTTTTCAAATATATTTCATCACTATGCATAACCCCACAGATAAAGAAAGGAACCGCTTATGCATAGAAATCCCTTACCCGCAATTTCATTCAACAAGACGGCTTTGCCTATCTCTCTGGCTCTTCTGGATACGTTAAACAACGTTCTAAACAAACACACAGGACTCGTAGAGGGTCATCACATCATCCATTTCAGTAACAAGCACTACACCGCTGAGCATGGAGGCCATCACCCTGTTGAGATTGCACTGGCGAAAGGCATTAACAACCTCTATTCAATCCTTTGCATCACAGATTTTAGCTTCAATGGATACCCTTACCCGACACTTGAGCAAGACATTGAATTCGATTTCACTCATGCCACGCTCTTCACACGATACTCTGGTTTAAAGAGTATGAGCGCCCCCAACACCGACAAGCTATACACACTATGGGAGTCCAGGTTTATCGCTAACTTAGCCAAGGGAGTCTACAACCAAGTCGAGCTGCGTAGCCGCTAATACCTGAGAGTAGTTGATAACCACCACCTCTCTACCGATCCCTCGCTTCTAGCTATCACCACGATTTTACTACCTTACTCTTTCACAGGAGAAACCCTTTATGTCCTATGACATTGTCTATGAACAGCTGGCACTGCGTGTACCAAAAGAAGACGTTATTCAGCAAGCCTGTACCTTCTTTAGAGAACGCCTAAACCATACCGACATCCGAAAGCCCTGTATGAACGTTACAGACTTAGACTGCGTGAAGATGACCTATTTATGCTCCACATGCTCATTGGCTCTAGCAATCTCTTTGACACGGAGACAAACAAACGAGCACGTAGCTGGCAGTTTTGTGGTGTAAACACCTTCAACCAACTACTCGTGAAATACGGTTGTGACTGGTCAGCAGCCGCTGAATCAGGAGATGTCAAACTCAATGGTCGAGACACCAAAGCAGAAGGTTGGATACGTGCATTACGTAACACACTGAATCACGCTAAAGACTATGGAGTGATGCCGTATTGTCACACCCTAGAGGTATGGCTTAAAGCACCATTAGAGAAATCCAAACAAACCCAACTAGATGAGTTAAAAACGCAGCTAAGTGATTTAGATGCAACTTGGAAAGAACGGCAACGATTTGATGACGATGGCTTTGATGTCGCAATAAAACCCAAATCTGCTTTTGAGATGTGGCTATTTCAGCAGCTCATCAATGGCTACCAAGGCAAGTGCTGGATAAATGGCTCAGAACCGCCCTATCACGCTGATCCAGAATTGGCGCGATGTCTAGACTTTGATTTTCGAGACCAAGCGTTCTTTACAGAATTCGGGGGATGGAGTCCAATCAAGGGCAACTATTCCGCTGTAGAGATGTTCGAGCTTTGGCAGGATAACTTCTTAAACTACATCGATATGGAAGCGTTTGACTCTATATCTATCACTTCGTAATGAGAGAACAACCCGTCCGGGTCTATGTCACGATACAAAGGCACCGGACCACTACAGCCATCAAAAAGTCGTGTTTCGGAGAGAGCTAACCCTATATGCAGCAAGGCCTGAATGACTTTTCATCATTGACTCCCACCCCACGACTTATCACGACATTATCGATAAGTGATACCAACCATGCCCAATATCCCCCCTTTGAAAGAGCAGCTCACAAAAGCGCTCATTAGAGTCGCTCTCGCGAGTTGTCATTACCTTAATGAACAGTATCAACACTTTAAAAAGGAGGTAGAGCAAAGCTCAGATCACGAACTGTTTGAATTCGTTC
>NZ_JBFSVK010000068.1:0-1858 GCF_041467855.1 Vibrio sp. 10N.247.311.51
AAGGTCGGCTACATTTACGGTTATTTGCTTCATTAGATATTCCGTTTTGATTTTTCCTAACTGTACAGGCAGAAAAGCTCAAGCGCATTAATGAAATGAGGTGATTGCTCACGAATTCGTGAAAAAATACGAACGCGTAATTTCCAACGGCTTGGTAGCAAAAAACGAACGCTAACTAATACCACGGTCAGATAACCAAGTGTAGAACCTAGAGCGCGATACCTTGCAATCACGTTCAGATAACTTTGCAAGTATCTTGGTCTTTGCTGTTCCCTTGTCTAGCTCTGACAATATCATAGCGGTGTGCTCGTCTATTTTTGATTTGACTACAGCACCATGAGCACGACCAGACGATAGACCTTGCGACTTGCGTTTAGCGTGACCCGCTTTGGCACGTTCGCTCCTCTTTTGTGATTCCATTGCAGATGCGAACGATTGGCCGACTACTGTAAAAATTGTTTCTGCGTCGTCAGCATTATCTTTTGTGATTACACGGTTATCATAAGCAAGATGTAGTTCACCACGTTCGGCAATCTGAGCGATGGCACCGATTAACTGCATTACTTTATTGCGTCCTAATCGAGTGATGTCACTAACGACGATGCTCGAACCTGCATTTATAAGGGCAGATAGTTTTCTGTCTTGTAAGTCTGTCTTACTACCAGAAACATGCTCTTCTACCCAATCAGTGATGACAATGTCATTCCGCTCGGCGTAACTCTTAATCGCTTCACGCTGAGAACTACCGTCTGCTCTGTTGATGTCCGAAATACGTATATAACCAATCATAAAACCACCCGTCCTGTTTAGTGCATTTATAGTCCAATAGGCAGGACGGATTTGCAAGAATTAAAGTGTCCTGTTTAATGTAATCATAAGGCAGGACACATAAATACTGATGTGGACGTAGTGAACCCACACAACCTTTTCTTATGCATTTTTATTTGTGAATTCAAAGCGACCTCTAACGGGTCGCTTTTTTTTGTGTCTGAGAATCGCAATTTTACGATTGGCAACACCACTAAATAGATTATGTAAGCAATGGGGTATTTGACACACCTAACATTGTGCGGGTTGTTGCGTCTCCCCGTAATTCCGAAATTAGATGCAATAAATTTGAGTTTTCACTGGCCGACCTGATTCGCCGTCGGTGCATTTTTAGGACAAACAAAATGGCAGATAAAGACAAACGCTACTATGAGAAAAATAAGAAACGGATTCTTGAGAAAGCTAAGGCAGCACACCAGAGAGCGACAGCGACAAAGACGTTTAAAGAATTGGTTACAGAGTTCGCGACAGCAAAGCAGTTAGAGACTGCAAAATACTTGCATACGCTATTACCAGAGTTCGGCATTAAACCCGATTACATGGCATTGCTCTATCGTGAGCATGAACGTAGCAAATCAGAAATGGACTTTAAACAATGGCTAGAGGACAGGTTGAAAAATGCAGATTAAACAAACTAGACCTTCTTTAGTAGTTGGTCATAGCAAGCTGATATTCAGGTCACTTGCTGACTTAACGCGAAAGGATTTGACCAACGTCATTGGCAGATTTGACGGTAACGAAACAGCTAGTTTCTTGTCTGACGGAGCTTTAGGTCAAAAATATCAGGCACTATATGACAATGGTGTAGCTATCCATTTAGCAAAAGGGCGAGACGGCAACTACTACCTAACCGATTTAGTGGATGATATCAGTCACATTGAAATGTACGAACACGTCAATTTCAATGAAAATGCACTAGACGAGAGTATTGGTTATCTACCAAAGGACGACTTTCTAATCCATTTATCGGAGAGTAATGATAGTGATAGTTACATACCTTTAGTGTTCACAACTAATGCACTACAGCACG
>NZ_JBFSVK010000069.1:0-1803 GCF_041467855.1 Vibrio sp. 10N.247.311.51
AACGGCGGACTGTTAATCCGTATGTCGCAAGTTCAAGTCTTGCAAGGGGAGCCAATTAAAAAAAGCCGCATCATTGATGCGGCTTTTTTGCATCTAAAGATCCCAACATCTCAATACAACTACCCTCACCTTTCAAATACCATATTCAATTCAGAAACTAACCGTTTTCATATTCTTCCAAAGCTACAAATCTTCGCTACTTAACGCTCTTCAATATCTCCCAACAACAAACAACACATTGACGTAAGAGTTACTCATAGTAACCTTACTACTCATTTTATTGATGAAGAAAGCGGTTAAACAAATCAATGCTAAGTCTGGAAGTGAGAAAGCTAAATAACGAATCAAATAAGCGCTAGAAAAGCTCTGTACGGCACTTCAGTCCAAATTGAAACACAGTTCACTCTTTATCAAAACTATCCACTACAATAGCGCCCATAGAGGCAGGCATTGAAATAACAATCACTCTTTTGATCGATACAACAGGGTCACTCATTAGAGGTAATTTGTCCAGGCAAGTCAGTACCAAAGCAACGACCAATGCCGTCATAACATAAGCAATAACTATTCTAAAAATAAACACAGGCAACCGTGCAACAACATCTTTTTGAAAGACGCTCTCATATGTATAGAAGCCTAAGAACACCGCAGACAGCAAAAATAGCAGCAATAGATTAGCGGTAGGTAAAGTCTCCCCTAACTTCCAAGCCTCTTCAGAAAAAGAAATCGGTACAGCCAAAGCAAAAGATCCCACAAATATCTGGCTCGCATCTTCAAAGTTAAAACTCAATTTCATAGTTCGACCCATTAGCTTTTGAGGCTTTATCTATTTCGTAAAATAATCACAAAACTATCCGCAGATGATTTGGGGGATTTTTATTTCAACTAAGCAAACAGTAGTGACCTTCTAGCTTCATCTTAGTCCCAATAACCAAAACATAGCTTGAACTAACCAGCAAGAAATCAATATGCTCAGAGCAAAGCGGTCAACACAACTGATTAATATCGAGTCAACAAACACATCAGAATCGAAGAGATACCTGTAAACATCCTAAGACACCAGATCCTAGAACCAAAGAGTCCCAATCCGGTTAGGTGATAAACATTACTGCACGTGTAGGCACGGATACGAGATGTTCACTATTTCTTAGTATGTCTCCCTCCAGTACAACTTTGGAACGCACCTAACGACTCTCACCTTCAAACTGAATCTAGCCTACTTTCACCCTTTGAAATGCTTCGAACAGGGTGCTCAATACCATCGAGAGTGGTTTAAGCTAAATGCATAACAAGAAGCTATTAAGTCGACTCATTAGGGGCTCTAGCGTTCTTAAGAGAAGCCTCCATGATAAAGCCCTAATTACAGATCAGAACTATCCTCTAGATTCACAGACAGGACAGAAGTCAGGTTTCCTAGGCGAAGGACTGTTAGCTGATACTTGAAGAACACTCGCTAAATAGAGAAGCAACCTACAGTACAGAGCAACAAGATGGGTTGTAGGGCCTGTATTAGTTTCAGGTGTTGAGAAGGGGATATGTTAAGTCAGTTCTGTCTCATAAAGCTAGCTTACAACATCGTACGGCTCGAGTTTTTGAGCACTAAGCTTAAAGCTGTGTGCATTTGAAGTCATACTCGTGCCAAATCATAACAGGAGTCAGAAATGATGTAGTCCATAGTCATGGGGTTGGTTTTGGGGAACACCTAGGCTATAGGCTACGGGGAGTCTTTTATGCAAATTATTCGACTGATACCAATTAAAGTAAAAATGTGATCTAATTAAGATTGATGAATTATTGTGAAAT
>NZ_JBFSVK010000070.1:0-1773 GCF_041467855.1 Vibrio sp. 10N.247.311.51
ATCAGTGAAAACGAGTAGGGCGGGACACGTGATATCCTGTCTGAATATGGGGGGACCATCCTCCAAGGCTAAATACTACTGACTGACCGATAGTGAACCAGTACCGTGAGGGAAAGGCGAAAAGAACCCCTGTGAGGGGAGTGAAATAGAACCTGAAACCGTGTACGTACAAGCAGTAGGAGCACCTTCGTGGTGTGACTGCGTACCTTTTGTATAATGGGTCAGCGACTTAATTTTAGTAGCAAGGTTAACCGTTTAGGGGAGCCGTAGGGAAACCGAGTCTTAACTGGGCGTACAGTTGCTAGGATTAGACCCGAAACCAGGTGATCTAGCCATGGGCAGGTTGAAGGTTGAGTAACATCAACTGGAGGACCGAACCGACTAATGTTGAAAAATTAGCGGATGACTTGTGGCTAGGGGTGAAAGGCCAATCAAACCTGGAGATAGCTGGTTCTCCCCGAAAGCTATTTAGGTAGCGCCTCGGACGAATACTACTGGGGGTAGAGCACTGTTAAGGCTAGGGGGTCATCCCGACTTACCAACCCTTTGCAAACTCCGAATACCAGTAAGTACTATCCGGGAGACACACGGCGGGTGCTAACGTCCGTCGTGGAGAGGGAAACAACCCAGACCGCCAGCTAAGGTCCCAAAGTATAGCTAAGTGGGAAACGATGTGGGAAGGCTCAGACAGCCAGGATGTTGGCTTAGAAGCAGCCATCATTTAAAGAAAGCGTAATAGCTCACTGGTCGAGTCGGCCTGCGCGGAAGATGTAACGGGGCTAAGCTATACACCGAAGCTGCGGCTACGTACCTTAGGGTATGTGGGGTAGGGGAGCGTTCTGTAAGCCGTTGAAGGTGGTCTGTAAGGGCTGCTGGAGGTATCAGAAGTGCGAATGCTGACATGAGTAACGATAAAGGGAGTGAAAAACTCCCTCGCCGGAAGACCAAGGGTTCCTGTCCAACGTTAATCGGGGCAGGGTAAGTCGACTCCTAAGGCGAGGCCGAAAGGCGTAGTCGATGGGAAACGGGTTAATATTCCCGTACTTCTTACAATTGCGATGGGGGGACGGAGAAGGCTAGGTGGGCCTGGCGACGGTTGTCCAGGTTCAAGTACGTAGGCGGGTGGTTTAGGTAAATCCGGACCGCTACTAACGCTGAGATACGATGTCGAGCTACTACGGTAGTGAAGTCATTGATGCCATGCTTCCAGGAAAAGCCTCTAAGCTTCAGATTGTAAGGAATCGTACCCCAAACCGACACAGGTGGTCGGGTAGAGAATACCAAGGCGCTTGAGAGAACTCGGGTGAAGGAACTAGGCAAAATGGTACCGTAACTTCGGGAGAAGGTACGCTCTTATCAGTGAAGTCCCTTGCGGATGGAGCAGACGAGAGTCGCAGATACCAGGTGGCTGCAACTGTTTATTAAAAACACAGCACTGTGCAAAATCGTAAGATGACGTATACGGTGTGACGCCTGCCCGGTGCCGGAAGGTTAATTGATGGGGTTAGACTTCGGTCGAAGCTCTTGATCGAAGCCCCGGTAAACGGCGGCCGTAACTATAACGGTCCTAAGGTAGCGAAATTCCTTGTCGGGTAAGTTCCGACCTGCACGAATGGCGTAATGATGGCCACGCTGTCTCCACCCGAGACTCAGTGAAATTGAAATCGCTGTGAAGATGCAGTGTACCCGCGGCTAGACGGAAAGACCCCGTGAACCTTTACTACAGCTTGGCACTGAACATTGAACCTACATGTGTAGGATAGGTGGGAGACT
>NZ_JBFSVK010000071.1:0-1746 GCF_041467855.1 Vibrio sp. 10N.247.311.51
TTGAGTTCTTGTCGTTATCTCAAATTGAACTTCAATATCTGTTTTGCGCTGGATATGCTTAACGCGGTTAAATATCCTATCTTGCGAAGATACATCGCAAACTCTGAGAACGAGCAAATCACTTGCTCTAAGTTTGCTATCAATAGCTAAGTTGAGCAACGCAAGCTGCATCAAATTATTTTCAATTTCTAATCTGGTTCTGATCCGCCAAATTTCCTCAAGCCGAAAAGGCTTTTTGACGCCACTTCGTTTCGTTTTGTTGAAAACTACCATGATGACCTCCTTTTTAATTTGGTCATCACGATTGTAGTTGGAAGGAAATGGACAGAAACGCTTTAGAACTGATGGTCTACAGTGCTTCTGTCAGATTAGGAAAAGTATGTTGATTCCTTGGACGTTTGTTATGTTTATGCTTCGTACAGACACCAAAGGTAGTTCCACCAATATAGAATCAAATCTACTTTATCAACTAGCGTAAGCAAAGTGGCTATAGCAAGTACCAATGTCAACCACGCAACAGTTCTTTGGGTAACTGTTTGAGATTTTTGTAGCTTCAACAGTTGTACATCTTTCTTGTAGGCTTCTTTCGTTTCTGTATAAAAGTTTATACCTAAACCAGTGACCTTAATTCTCTCATTCGGACGGTCTTTATTTATCGATGCAAGCTCACCAGACTCAATCGCTGAGTCTATAACAAGCTTCACAGAGTTGGAAATAACCGTTCTTGGAATTACACCTTTATACTCTTTCTTAGGATAAAGCAGGTCAATTAATTCTGATTGATTAAACACACCACTTTTTACAAAATCTTTGCTCTCAAAAATAGCCTGAAATATTTCATATTTTGACTTAACTACATCGAGCGGTCTTAAACGGTGGAAAATCCTATTCTTTAGCCAGCTTATCTTTTCCCACGCTATTGCTAAGTAGAAAAGGGCTACTTTCCTATATAGGTAGTATTTTAATAATGTAAATGTTGAGTATGTATTGGTAGAGTCTGACCACCTATTTTGCTCGACATGAATATAAACCTTCATATGAGCTAAATGATCATACGACAAATAGCACTTCTGATCGTTCACGGATCCGGAATCGATACCCGATAAAACTCTAAGTCTTTTGCTAAATACCTTTTTAGGTTTAAATCTGAGCTTAACTCTAGAGTAAATTACTAGATCTTTACTAACTCTCTTTCCTTCCTTGATATGTGTGTTTCCCGCTATAAATAGTTCAACGTCATAGCGAGGTAAGAAAACAAATTGACTGTGCTCTTTGCTAAGGTGCCTAACAAAGTACGATATCAGATAGAACCGCACCAGCGCTCTTAAATTATAGTAAGTTTGAAAGACCAACTAATTCATATCCTCTTATAAACATAACAGTGTCTTTTCAGCAGATATTGTCTTTATAATATTTTTAGAAAATACAGATGCCATAGCAGCAACATACTGTTCTATGAGCTTTATTCTTCCTTCCACTCACAAATTGCAGAACATGTCTGTATAAACGTAAATTCTCAACTAGGCTCATAATCTTCCATTAGGGAAAGTAGGTCAAGAATTGACTTAGGAAAGTGGTCAGGAAGTTGATGCCGAATGATTTTGGGGCACGTTCGTGCTAAAACGAGCCTTAGGTTCATTGCTCTATTTCGCTTCTGTCAGATGATACAAAGTATTTTGAAGCCTTCTACCTGTGATCACCAAGCGATTCTGTCGTACCTTAATTACCAAGCGACTTTGTCATTAC
>NZ_JBFSVK010000072.1:0-1742 GCF_041467855.1 Vibrio sp. 10N.247.311.51
TGTGATCACCAAGCGATTCTGTCGTACCTTAATTACCAAGCGACTTTGTCATTACACTAACTACCGAGGGAAAATGTCGGGACTGATTTAGCGTACTTTTTAAAGTAATCAAATGAGCTTTAAAGGGTGCTAAGGATGTTCTATATGGATTCAAAATCACAGTTTACTGTCGATATCATTAGCAAAGTCATTGATGGCAAAATTACTATCAATAGTGCTACGCAATTACTGCAAAAATCACGAAGAACCGTTGAACGTTACTTGAGTCGCTATCGCAAGGAAGGCATTCGGTTCGTGGTTCATGGTAACACTGGTCGTGCTCCCATCAATAAAATCCCTGAGTCACTCAAGAAGGAGGTTCAAGCCCTCATTCAAACCAAGTACTACGACTTTAATCTTCAACATCTCTCGGAGCTTCTGAGCAAAAATGAAGGACTGTCGATTAAGCGTGAAACGTTGCGTTCTTGGGCTCATGACATTCACCATGTGAAGCGTTCTAAACGCCGTAGAAGTCGAGTAAGGAAGTATCGAGAGCGTATGCCGTTGCCTGGGCTTATGCTGCAAATGGATGGCAGCCCTCATCGCTGGTTTGGTGATGAGAAGTCTTGCTTGATTGCCATCATTGATGACGCTACTAGTGATATTCATGCGCAGTTCTTCCCTTCAGAGACCACCGAAGGCTGTATGAAGGTGATGCGAGCTTATATTGAAAAGCGAGGCATATTCAAAACTCTCTACGTGGATCGAGCAGGTATCTTTGGTGGGCCGAAACGCAGCAACTTCTCGCAAATGCAGCGAGCTTGTGATGAACTCGGTATCGAAATTATCTTCGCCAACTCACCTCAAGGGAAGGGACGAATCGAACGAGCCTTCGACACCTTCCAAGACCGCCTTGTCCCCGAACTGCGCCTCAATAACATCGCTGACATGGAGAGCGCAAACCGATACTTGCAAGAGGAGTTTATCCCCAAATACTGGGTGAATAATGTGATGGTTCAGGCGACTAAATCGAGCTCTGCGTTCAAGTCGTTGCCACCTGACCTAGACCTTAACAGCATCTGCGTACAGAAAGAGTATCGAACGATACGACGTGACCACACGTTTAGCTTTGATAGCAAAATGTACGTTATCGACTCGCCAGTACGTTACTCCATAGAGAACCAAAAAGTAGAAATACGATGTCAGTTCGATGGTACCTTCTCTGCTTACTTCGGTCATCGACGGTTAGACATCACTGAGTTAGTAGAGCCACGTAAATGCAACGAATACGGCAAAGAGGTACAACGTAAAATAGAGGCTCTGGAGTTGGTTGCAGAGCTTGGTAGTGTCTCTAAAGCCGCTCGTATCTTAGGTTGCTCACGCCAAACCTTATATACCTATCAGCAAATAATGGAAGAGGAAGGGCCACTTGGCCTCAAACGGATTAATAAGCCACTGAAGCGCAGTAAAAACGCAATCCCAGAGAGCACCGAAGATAGGATTATCGAGTTGACGTTGCTCAACCCGCATAATACGTCGATACAAGTGATGAAACTACTCAAACAAGAAAACATTACCGTGAGTATCAGTACCATCCAGACTATCTGGAAAAGAGAAAAGCTCAATACACGAGAGATGAGAATCAAGCAATCCCAATCAATGAGTATCGATGTGTGAGGCAGTTGAACGATATGAATACTAGAATATAAAGGCATGACAGAATCGGTTGGTACTTATCCCGTCATGTTCCCTCAGTAATGACA
>NZ_JBFSVK010000073.1:0-1347 GCF_041467855.1 Vibrio sp. 10N.247.311.51
CCTTTTATCGTGATGTTTGGTAAAGAAATAATCTCTCGGATAAAATCAATCACGCGATTTGGCATCACACCTTCTCTGAGATCGCCAAGCTCAACCATAATAATGATACCGTGACAGCAATTTTGTTGTTCCGCTGCATGTGAAAGCCTCTGAATCACTTCAACTTCAGAGTTTAAACTCATATCACTGTATTTTATTACGCTCGCCACTTGACTGAGCATGGGTGTACGTATCAGCATTTTAGGGATAGCAATGCCAGATTCAGTCATCTTTTGAAGATTTTCGATTCTTGAATCGGCTAACATTGTTGCGCCAGCATCAATAAGAACTTGTGCGATGATAGGGTGGCCGAGGAAGGCTTTTGTTACAGGCGTAACGGATATATTTTTCAGTGAGAGCTGAGAAATCAGGAACTGAGCGTTATGATGAACTTTCCCACAATCGATGTCTAACCTAGGGTAGTTCACCCTTTTTCGGCCAGTTTACTTGCTATTATAGGAAAGGCTGACGTTACGATGTGCAGTAGATGTTCAACAGGCTGTGACAAGACATCAGTAACCGGTAAACCAAATTCGGTAGTGTAAGTGTCTATCGCACAACGTGTTTCATCCAACGACATATCTTCATGATTCAGTGTTAGTCCAATAACATTGGTATTAGAAAACGTTTCGATAAGATTGATTTCTGAGGCAATCGAAGGCATTGAGCAATCAGGAAAATCACTACGATATAAACGTTTAGGGGCATGTTGCAGTATCACACCCGTTGGACAACTGCCACGTAAGATAAAAGCGCTGGTTGAAAACGCAGGGTGACTCAAGGCTCCTTGCCCTTCAATAATAATCAGATCCGGATTTTCTTTTTCATAGGCCTGTACAATGACAGATTCCAACTCACCGGCACAAAATTGTGAAGGGACAGCATCGAGTGCAACGCAGTATTGTGCGCCTTGCATAATACCTGTTTGACCAGTGGCAATCAGAACGACGTTAAGGCCTTTTTTAGTCAGTTCATTCGCCAATATTGTTGCTGTTGTTCGTTTTCCTAGCGCGCAATCCGTCCCCATTACAGCAATTCTCGGACATTTAACGTTGTGTATTTTTCCGCTAAACGTTTTCAGATCGCCTTTACTTTTGGGTTTGCGAGTATCGAATATTCGAACGTTATTCTTTAAACTGGCTTCTAAAAATAGAGGATCATCGGTTAGGAATTCATGTAAGCCATTTACGATGTTCATTCCTAGTGACATGGCATTTAAAATGATGCTTTTATCTAAGTCAGATAAAAAGCCGCTTGATGGCGCAATGCCAAAAATGAAGTAATCAGGAATGCTTTCTGCGTGAATGA
>NZ_JBFSVK010000074.1:0-1334 GCF_041467855.1 Vibrio sp. 10N.247.311.51
TGATGTATGGAATCCACTCCCTCCTTAGCAATCTAGACTTAGGAGTGTGAGAAAAAACCGAGGGTTCCAATATGTTGACTAAAAATGTTATCGCTATCGACTTAGCAAAAAATGTTCTTCAAGCCTGCCATATCAGCATTCATGGTGAGCTAATGTCCAATAAACCTCTGAGTCGCCAGAAGATGAAAGAGTTCTTGGCAAAGGCTAAGCCTTCGATTGTCGCCATGGAAGGTTGTTGCGGTTGCCATTACTGGGGGCAATTAGCAGAAAAACTTGGGCATGAAGTCCGAATCATTAACCCTAAGAAGGTGAAAGGATACCTAGAAGGTCATAAAACGGATCATAATGATGCTCTCGCCATCGCTAACGCCGCTATACAAATTGGTATCAAGTACAGTCGTCCAAAGTCATTGGAACAACAAGCTATGCATTCTTTAGAAACTAGCCGTAGATTCTTATCTCGTAGTGTTGTTTCCCTAGCTCTTCACATTAGAGGGACAATTTTGGGCTACGGGATAGCAAACCCTAGAGGTGAAAAAGGCTTAAAAGCGTCGGTTCAAACCGTGCTTGATGGCGATACACCAATACCCTCCAATGTCGTATCCGTTCTGTCGATGCTTTGGGAGCAATATAAAGAACTTAAAGCAAAACTCATCGCATTCGAAAAAGAGAAAAATGCTTTAACCCGTCAGATAGAGCCGTGCCAACGATTAATGGGCATTGAAGGGGTTGGTGAAACAACTGCTGCGATGCTCTATACAACTCTTGGTGATGGAAAGCAGTTCAAGAATGGAAGACAAGCTTCAGCATTTGTTGGTCTTACACCTAAACAGCACAGTTCAGGAGGCAAAGTTTTTATGATTGGGATCGATAAATGCGGTGGTGTGAAGGAGCTACGCTCGCTTCTTTATCTTGGCGCAATGTCATACGTTGGGCGACTACCCGAAAAACCGAAGACTCAGAAGGACGCTTGGTTGAGGAGCATCATAGATCGTATCGGCTTCAAGAAGGCCTGCATTGCACTGGCTAACAAAGTGGTACGTACTGCGTGGGCAATGCTTCGGTATGAGACTGAATATAAACCAGTATTACTCACTCATTAATCACTACCAAATTTTTAAATTTTACAAAATGATGATGCATAAAAGGTAAGACCAACCTACTGAGAACCTGGCCATTCTGTCATGCTGTAAAAAGCTGCTAGCGCGATAAGGACAGTAGGTGCGCAAAACATCAAAGGCTAGAGGGTAGCTCCTTCAATAAGAAGCCGAATATACGACCGCATCTTAACTTTTATTGCCAAAATCACTTTGTAAATACGTGGATTCCATATA
>NZ_JBFSVK010000075.1:0-1324 GCF_041467855.1 Vibrio sp. 10N.247.311.51
TTAATTAGATGGTACGCCCCACACCTACGTTAAAATTAGCTATGTCGCAGTACATTTAGAGGTGCCATCATGTCAGTTATAAAAGTTATTGGTATAGATCTCGGGAAGTCGGTTTTCCATCTCATTGGTCATGACCATTCTGGCCGCGAAATTTACCGACACAAATTGAGCCGAGTTAAGCTCGTTCAATTCATCTCCCAACAAGAAACGACAACCATAGCAATGGAAGCCTGTTGTGGTGCTCATTGGCTAGCTCGAAGATGCCAAGAATATGGTCATAATGTTAAGCTGATACCAGCACAGTATGTAAAGCCATACGTTAAGAGCCACAAAAATGACTTCATTGATGCTGACGCTATTGCCGAAGCTGCTACTAGACCTAATATGAGATTTGTTTCTCCTAAGAGTGAACAAGCTCAAATTAGTACGGTTATTCGGAGAATCAGAACGGGATATATTCGCGAAAGAACCTCATGCATGAATAGAATTGGTTCCATCTTGCTAGAGTTTGGCATCAGCTTTCCTCGTGGCCATGCCAATATGAAAAAGTTGTTCCAGTGGCTAGCAGATAAAGATGCAGTAATCCCGCCTCTGCTCATTCTTGAACTTCGCGATCAACTAGATTATTACAACCAATTAAATGAAAAGATTACAGCTCAAGACCAAAAGTTAATCGAACTTAATAAAGAAAACGAGCTGTATGCTTTGCTTCAAACTATACCAGGTGTAGGCCCGATGACAGCTTCGTGTTGTTTGTCTTCTGTAGGTGATCCAAAAGACTTTGCTAATGGGCGAAACTTTGCAGCATGGATAGGGTTAGTGCCGTTTCAATATACAACGGGAGGGAAACCTCGATTGTTGGGTATATCGAAGCGCGGAAACAAAGAGCTAAGAGAATTATTTGTTCATGCAGCTAGAGCCGTAATGTGGAGGGATGCATCTGCGGAGCGCTACTTTGGTTCATGGCTCATTGATTTGAAGTGCCGAAAACCATTCAATGTCGCTGTTGTAGCACTAGCTAATAAATTGGCTCGTATTGCATGGTCAGTGATGAACTCTCACAAAGCATTCGAAGTAAAAGCATAACCAAGATTTGCATATGATAAATCAAGATGACAAAACGGTTAGACCACCAGATTGAAGACCTGAGGGGCAGAACAGCAGTAAAAGTGCTTTCTCATTTATGAGGACAATCTGGCGCGGATCTCATCGTAGAGCTGGGACTAATGAAAGTCTCAAATAGACTCTGAATACATTAGCGCAATCCAACTCTGTTATTTTGCTGATTCACTTGCAAAACGGGGCGTACCATACATTCTGCCCC
>NZ_JBFSVK010000076.1:0-1323 GCF_041467855.1 Vibrio sp. 10N.247.311.51
CACGGAAAAATCATGAACTTCCCCGTCAATAAAGGCTTGCTAGAACCTTTAAAAGATACTCACAATTCATCGCACACATTGCTCTTTTATGTTTAATGCTCGCTTTTAGTGTCGTTTCACTCTTCAGCATGTTTAAGCACATCTGCCTGATCCTTGCGAAGTTTTCTGCACCTGCTTCTGCTCGTTTTCTGCTAGCATCTTCACCGAAAGCTGTGTCTAACGACCAGTGCATCGACTCAACCAACCAATGTGAACGCGTGGCATTTAACAATTCTTTAGCACTTAATTCCTTCGAGCTAATATAGTATCTAACCGTGAATTCTGACTCTTTCGCGACCTCTTCTTTTTGTCGTAAAGAAACAACGATGCCCATTGTTTTTAGCTCTGGCCATTCAAGTCCAACATCACCTAAAACACTCAAATCAGTATTCGTTAAGGCCAGTCTTGTTTCCTGGCGACCACGAGATTTTTCTTGTGTGCTATACGAATTACCATCGTGATTTTGCAGCATACTCATATCGAAATAGTTATTGAACGCTTGCTCTAAACGTCCCTGATTACCTTTAACCGCCAGTAAGTAATCGGCATTCTTATCAAGTATTTTCTGAGCAATTTTCTTTTGGCATCCCATTGCATCAATAGTGACCAAACAACCTGATATATCAAGCAGTTCGAGCAACTCTGGGATAGCGGTGATCTCGTTCGATTTCTCGTACACTTTATGTTGTCCGAGACTAACACCATTTTCAGTCGCAAAAGCGTTTACCATGTGAATAGCACCAAGACCGCGAGAGTCATCATAAGAGCCTCTAACGCTTTTACCGTCAATGGCAATCACTTCACCTTTAGTGAGCTCAGTACAATCCTTCATCCATTCGATAAAGCACTTCTGTAGGCGAGTGGCATTAATCATTCCCATCGCTCTTGCTATTGTCGATGTAGAAGGTACACCATGACTAAAATCACCAAACCGCTTTAAAAAATCTAACTGTGCTTGGCCGTAAAGATGAATGGCTTTCCAATCATCTTGACCGGCAAGTACGGCGCAAATTGTTAACAAAATGATATCAGTTAACTTGTGCTCGACTTTGCCTTGTTGGCGGTAATCTGGGATGACATCAAAATGCATAAATGGGTGTTGGTTACTCACTGTTGGACCTCCAATTTTTCTATGGAGGTATTAGAAAACACTGAAAATGATCTACAAATTGATCATCGGTTAATTGTCAATTATGTGATGGTACTAGCTAACCATATTGAAAAATCGAGTGCCTAACAAGCCACGAAGCCTTTAAATATGGGCATGTACGTGAATTTTCCCTA
>NZ_JBFSVK010000077.1:0-1320 GCF_041467855.1 Vibrio sp. 10N.247.311.51
GCGAACGCCGAGGGATTTTAAATCCCTTGTGTCTACCAATTCCACCACCAGGGCAACGCAATCTTGCGATGCTGATTACTGAAAAGTAAAACACCATCTCTCAGTGACCTAAGCCGTGAGAACGAGGTGTACTTTAACGGATGGAAAAAATTCGTCAACAATAAATTTTATCTTTTAATTCAAGTGATTAATTATCGAACTCAAAAGAATAAATTTAGTGCAGCTTGTACGGTTCTTATACTTGGATTTCTAATTTAAACAGGCAATTCACTGACAACCATTGGATTCAAATACCGATTCAATGCAGTGATTTTATTGTTTTAAACCAAGCAAATGGCGTTTTCATGTGCATTTCACATTCAACGACTAGAGTTTTAAGTAACTCTTATTAAGAAGTAAACATGTGAAACCACTAAAACGATATCAATATGAGCGCTATGCCGTTCTTTGCAACCTCGCCTACCCTAGAGTTTTTAAACAAACTCGCTATGGTTTTGACCCCAATGGACAACGCATCATCAAGAACCAGTTTGGTAAAACCATGATTCGAGTGTTGTGGAGTAGCGACAAAGATGAAGTAGTTGTGGTTATCAAAGGATCGCACAGTATCTCAGATTGGCTACTGACCTTTGCTCTATGGACAAGAAGCTGTAAGAGAATAGGGCTCAATTATCGTGTGCATGCGGGCTTCTACCATCTGATGTTTCAAGAGAGCCAGCCAAGTCGGAATGAAGATAAGCTTGGCTTAACCGTTATTGAACGCTTGGAAGCCACGCTAACTCCACTCATAGAGCAAGGCAAAAGAGTTTCTATTACTGGCCACTCTTCCGGAGGCGCGATCGGTTGTGTCTTCGCTGATTACTTGGATCAAAAGTACCCTGGCTGTATTAAGCGAATAGTGACCTTTGGCCAACCCGCCATTGGTGACTGGAGCTTTCGAAAGCACTATCGCATGAGTAAGAAAACCTACCGAATTTGCTGTGACATCGACATCGTGACCTTCATGCCACCGGTTCCTTTGCTCTATTGGCATGTAGGCAAAGTGCTTTGGCTTTATAACGGACGAATCTACGAGAACACCCCAACCTTAATCCGCCTTGGTCGCTCTATCTTTAGTTGGTTGATAAGGCCTTTCTCTTATCACCTAATGAGTAAGTATATTCGTAACAAAGATTTCTTTGATAAGCATTGAAATGGGTAAGTAGGAAGCTTTTAGCGAGGCCATAAACGAAAAAACCAGTCACTAGGACTGGTTTTTCTGAGTGATGGAGGCGCCTCCCGGAGTCGAACCGAGGTCCACGGATTTGCAATCCGCTGCAT
>NZ_JBFSVK010000078.1:0-1236 GCF_041467855.1 Vibrio sp. 10N.247.311.51
ATGTAGTGGTCAACAAATTCCGGACACTGACTTAAGCCGATTTTCGGCATTTACTGGCGACAGCCCATCATTTGTTTGATGAGGCCGTTGCCGATTGTAGTAACTCATCAGGTAATGGCTGATGTCTTTCTTAGCTTGAGCTTGTGTCAGGTAACCTGTTGCTGGTATCCACTCGGTTTTCAAGCTTCTAAATAGCCGCTCCATGGGAGCGTTGTCCCAACAATTACCACGACGGCTCATGCTTTGAGTTATACGATATCGCCAAAGTCTTTGGCGATATTTGCGGCTGCTATATTGGCAACCTTGATCTGAATGGAACATCACGTTCTTCGGACATCCTCGTTGCTCCCAGGCCATGTCCAAAGCTTTAGATACTAATTCGGTATCGGGCTTATCGGATAAAGACCACCCCACAACGCGTCGGCTAAATAGGTCAAGTACTACCGCTAAATAGGTCCACTTCGAACCTGACCAAATATAAGTAATATCGCCACACCAAACACGATTAGGAGTACTCACAGAAAACTCACGCTTCAGTAGATTTGGAATGTCTAACCTCTCTACTTTTGCATGTCTATATCGATGCGAACCTGGCTGTTTACTCATTAAATCAGCTTCACGCATTATCTGGCGAACCTTAAATCGTCCGGCTTTTATGCCTTCTGCGCTCAGCATCGAGACAAGAGTACGACTGCCAGCAGAGCCTCGACTCATGTTGAAGAGTTCTTTAATTTGGCTAGCTAGACGAATACGATTGGCATCCGGCTTGCGTTGCTTAAACTTGTAATAACAAGACGAAGATACGTTGAACAGCTCGCAAAGCATTTTGACCGATTCATGCTCCCTCAACTTGTCTATTAACGAGAACGTTCGAGTTCGTCCGACATTAAGAGAGCGGTGGCCTTTTTTAATATGGATTTTTCTCGTTCTAGCCGGTTAATCCGGGTTTCTAACTCTTGGATTTTCTTTTGCTCAGGCGTGAGGGCTTTAGCCGTTGGAGTCATCCCACCTCGCTCAACTTTGAGTTGGTCGACCCATCGCCGTAAAGCCGTTTCACCTACGCCCATAGAGTTAGCTGCTTCAGGTATGGAGTACCCTTGATCAAGAACCAAACTTGCAGCATCTAGTTTGAACTCAGTAGAAAATGTACGTCGTTGTCGTTTTGTCATTGAACACCTCATTTATGGTGGAGACTTTACCACCTAATTTGGTGTCCGGGATCATTAGACCACTACA
>NZ_JBFSVK010000079.1:0-1169 GCF_041467855.1 Vibrio sp. 10N.247.311.51
CTCTGTTATTTTGCTGATTCACTTGCAAAACGGGGCGTACCATACATTCTGCCCCTTTCCAAGCTAGCGCCGATTTTATTTCTTATTGTCCTGATTACGAATTGACTTAGGTTTGCTAATAACTGTAGTTTTGATTAATGTAATTTTGGTGGGCATCACTAACCACTTAAGGACGTGCCACGCACCGCAATATAAATAAGGATACAAATTAATGAAGTTTGCCTTGTTACAGTTTCCTATTAGTGCGAAATCAACTGATAATTATCAAACGATTAAGAGAGCTATATGTGAAGCTAGCGAATATGATGCGCAAGTTCTACTTACGCAAGAGTGTGCTTTATCAGGCTATCCACCCGTAGAAATTAGTTCTGTTTCCGACATCGACTTTGAACAACAAAATATTGCTTTCAATGAAATAATTGAGCTTGTAAAAGAAAAACAGATCTACCTCTTTCTTGGTTGTATCCGTCAATGCGGTGAACGTGCGGCCAATTCTATCGCTATCATCGAGCCTTCAGGTTACGTGCAATACTATGACAAAAGAGCACTATGGGGTTGGGATGCTGATAACTTCGTTGTAGATAGTAATTTTAATGGCGTCGTTGAGATTAAGGGTATTAGGATTGGTGTTCGAGTTTGCTACGAAATTCGATTCCCAGAATACTTCAGAGAACTATACAAAGAAAAAGTCGATGTTACGGTTGTTTGTCTATGCGATGTTCAAGACAAACCTGACGACAACCGACTCTCAATCATCAAATCACATCTAGTATCTCGGGCTATCGAGAATGTATTCACAGTTATTTCTGTCAACTCCTCGACCCTAGAGCAAACCGCCTCAACTAGTGTTATCGACCAGCATGGCAATACTTTAGTGCAAGCTGTGCGTAATAGTGAGTCGATAACTTATTATACCTATGAAAAAATTGAGAATGGTTTCGGTGCTAAAGGACTTATAAAGTATTCAGATGAGTTACTAGGGATTTAAAAAATAAGAGTGAAATTCTGTGATATTTTTCAAAGGAAAGCTCACATCGATTGTTCTTCAAGGTCTTTCTAGATGCTTTTTGTAATCTGACATAAGTAATTTATAGTAAATAAGCTAACGTATTTGTGTCCATTTCCTTCCAACTACAATCGTGATGACCAAATTAAAAAGGAGGTCATCA
>NZ_JBFSVK010000080.1:0-1113 GCF_041467855.1 Vibrio sp. 10N.247.311.51
ATACCAATCCGGAAAATTAACTGATCAGGTCAATCCAATCTCTTGTACACATTTTTGTGACGCGATCTTTGCACTCAAGAAATCCATTCCAGGCGCTACAGACCTTCGAAACAATATCGTTATAATCAATGAAGTTTTGGTTTGCTAGATAGTGTTGCCTTAACCAACTCCACACTTGCTCTATAGGGTTAAGCTCTGGTGAGTATGGCGGCAATTTGATAATACTGACATTATCAAATGGGTTAGCAATATCATCGGTATGCCATCCTGCGCCATCCATTATTACCACTGAATGACGGTCTTTTTCTGTGACTTTAGATATCTGCTCTAGATGGTTTATCATGATGTCTTTGTTAACCCAAGGGACGACCATTGCCTCACCAATCCCTCTCGATGGGCACACTGAGCCAAACAAATAAGCGTATTCAAATTGCTGCTGTTTTACTACGCGAGGTCTCGTTCCACGAGTAGCCCAAAGACGTGTTGTTGTGTTCTGCTGACCAAACCTAGCTTCGTCTTGAAACCAGACATCAACACTCTCTAGCCCAATATGGCCGGGGATCTTAAGGATCGTTTCGATTTGGAATTTTTTTAAAATCGTCTTGTATTTGCTGTGATTGTTTAGGGTGTTTGGAACGAGAAGTTATCCAAGAAAAACCCATGTGGTCGAGGAGATAATAGATGGAATTAGGGTGGTAGTGCTTGTCAAAGTGTTTAACGATGTAGTCATGTATATCGCTTCCAACAAGGCGGCCACCAGAAGGTGATTCAGCTTCTTTTTTTATGAAGGCACTGAGTTGAGCCCGCTGCTCATCGGTGAGGTATGCAGGCCTACCAGTCCGAGGTTTTTCTTGAAGTCCTTCTAGACCTTCTTTAAAAAAAATCCGAACCCATTTATTGACACTGGTTCGACTGACTTTGAGAGATTTTGCAATTTGTGTACGAGAGAGGCCGTCTTTAAAGTGTGCGAGCGCAAGTAAACGCATCTTCATCTGAATGGTTTTTTGCTGGCTCGCAAGCTTTTTGAAGTCAGTGTTATTAAGGCTATCCATGGCTAAATTTCACAATAATTCATCAATCTTAATTAGATCACATTTTTACTTTAATTGGTAT
>NZ_JBFSVK010000081.1:0-1052 GCF_041467855.1 Vibrio sp. 10N.247.311.51
GGCTTTGTTTCCTAAATCAGGGAACTAATGCTTAAAGCTACGATCAGATCATCTAAGTTCACTCACATACTTAGAGCAATGCCAAAGCCTCGCTACAGAACAACTAACTGGAAACAATATAACCAAGCCCTAATCAATCGTGGTTCACTGACATTCTGGATTGATGAGGAAGCGATTCAACAGTGGAAGCAACTCAAGCAAGGTAAACGAGGTCGACCTCGATTGTTTAGTGACTTAGCCATTACGACCGCCCTCATGGTTAAACGAGTATTCGCGATGCCGTTGAGAGCGTTACAAGGATTCATCGATTCTGTTTTCAAACTCGCTCAACTCCCGTTGTCATGTCCTCATTATTCATGCATCAGTAAACGAGCCAAAACGGTTAATGTGTCATTCAAGACAAAGACCCGAGGCGCAATACAGCATTTAGCCATTGATGCAACAGGGCTAAAGGTCTACGGTGAAGGTGAATGGAAAGTAAAAAAACATGGTACTGACGGGAAGCGTCGAGTTTGGCGTAAGCTCCATTTAGCCGTAGACACTGGCACTCATGAAATCATTGCGGCTGAGTTAAGTTTATCGAATGTCACTGACGGTGAAGCTCTTCCTAATTTACTGAATCAAACTCGTCGTAGAATCAATGAGATATCTGGTGATGGAGCTTACGATACAAGACAATGCTACGAAGCAATACGTATTAAACAAGCTGTTCCCCTTATTCCACCGAGAGAAGGTGCTGCTTTTTGGTTACGAGGTCACCCCCGTAATCTGGCGGTAGCTTGCCAGAAATTATACGGCTCAAATAAACATTGGAAAAAGAAGTACGGTTACCATAAACGGTCACTTTCAGAGACGGCTATGTTCCGTGTAAAGACACTGTTTGGTGGGCGATTAAGTTTAAGAAACTATAATGCTCAGGTTGGTGAAACCTACGCCATGATTAAAGCGTTGAATAAGCTCACAGGGTTAGGTATGCCTAAAACGATAGAAATAGCCTAATAATCACCCATACTGGCCGTTTCTATCTGAGATCCAATTAGGAAACAAAGCCG